>NZ_BAAGSO010000052.1:0-20663 GCF_054782395.1 Streptomyces daliensis
GCGGTGCGGTCGTGGCTGCTGGTTCTGGGGCCGGATGTGGTACGGGCTGCGGTGCGGTCGTGGCTGCTGGTTCTGGGGCCGGGCGTGGTACGGGCTGCGGTGCGGTCGTGGCCGCTGGTTCTGGGGCCGGATGTGGCACAGGCTGTGGCACGAGCATGGCTGCCGCCTCTGGGCCCTGACGTGGCGCCCGCCCGTCGGAGCGTCCCCGCGCGGGCAGGGCGCGCCGGGGAGCGGTGCGGCGCGGCGCCGTCGCTCCCGTCGTGCCGGGGCCCCGTCCCGGGCCCGCCGCGTGCGCGGACACGGATCAGTCCCGCCCGGCCTTCCGCGCGGCACGCAGCTCGCGGCGTGCCTCGGGGTCCGCGCGGCGGAAACCGTGGAAGTGGCCCGGGTGGTACAGGTGCGAGCGGGTGCCGGAGGCCGAGAGCGCGGGGCCGACGAGGAAGAGCGTGTGCTTCCAGAGCTTGTGCTCCTTGACCGTCTCCTCCAGCGTGCCGACGGTGCAGCGCAGCACCAGCTCCTCCGGCCACGTCGCCTGGTAGGCGATCACGACGGGCGTGTCCGTCGGATAGCCGCCCTCCAGCAGCTCGGACACCAACTGCCCCGAGCGGGCCGCGGACAGGAAGAGGGCCATCGTCGTGCCATGCCGCGCGAACTCGCGCACCTCCTCGCCGGGCGGCATCGGCGTCTTGCCGCCGCCCAGGCGCGTCAGGATCACGGACTGCGCGACCTCGGGGATCGTCAGCTCGCGGCCCGCCAGCGCGGCAACGGCGGAGAAGGCGGAGACGCCGGGGATGATCTCGACGTCGATGCCCAGCGCGTGGCAGCGGTCGACCTGTTCCTGCGTGCCGCCCCACAGCGCCGGGTCCCCGGAGTGGATACGGGCCACGCGCAGGCCCTCGCGCAGCGCGCGCTCGTAGACGGCGATGACGTCCTCCAGGGACATCGTCGCGGAGTCGAGGATCTCGGCGTCATCGCGCGCGTGGGTGAGGACTTCCTCCTGGACGAGGCTCGCCGCCCAGATGACGATGTCGGCCCGCGCGATGGCGTCGCCCGCGCGGTAGGTGAGCAGATCGGCCGCACCGGGCCCGGCGCCCACGATGGTCACCTTGGCGCGGGAGCCGTCCGCTTCGTCGGCCGCCCGTATCGCCGTTGTCGTCGGCTTCGCCTCGGTCACAGCTTGCCTCCTCGGGATTCCCGGCGCGCGGGAGAGATGAGAGTGGAGAGATACGGCAGTGCGGCTGACCCGCCCTCGCCGTGCGCGAGTTCGGACTCCAGCTCGGCGGCCGGGCGGATCGATTCACCGGGCAGGCCCAGGGCCGAGCCCCACACCGCGCCCTCCGTGCGGCCCGTGTCGCGCAGCGCGCCCGCCACCTCGGCGGCCTGCCGCCCGAACTTGTACGCCACCACCGTGCCGGGCCCCTCCAGCGCCTCCTTCAGCACCGCGGAACCCGCCGTCACCGGGACGAGCGTCAGCGGCTCCGTCCCCTCCGTGAGCACCGCGCCGCTGCGTGCCGCGAGGTCCTGCATCGCGGTGACGCCGGGCACCGTCTCGACGGCCAGACCCGGCACCAGCTCGCCGACGGTCTGCGCGAGGTAGGTGAACGTGGAGTAGACGTTGGGGTCGCCGATCGTCGCGAAGGCGACGCTCCCGTGCGCGCGCAGCAGTTCGGCGACGCGCGTGCCCGCCGCGTCCCAGGCCGCCTCGCGGCGGGCGCGGTCGCTGCGCTCGTTCAGCGCGAAGACGACGCGCACGATCTTGTCCGCCTCGACGTAGTGCAGCACCGTCGCCTCGGCCCTGCCCGTGCCGCCGTCCTCCATGACGGGGACGACGACGGCGTCCGCGGCGCGCAGCGCGTTCACGCCCTTGACGGTGACGAGTTCGGGGTCGCCGGGGCCGACGCCCACGCCGACCAGCAGCGGTTGCGCCTCCCCGCTACCAGCGGAAACGGATTCAGGTACGGACGTCATGCGGTCGCTCCTTCGGCTGTGCCTCTGCCGAAGGTCACGGGCCCGTGGTGGCCCTCCAGCACGGCGGTGAGTCCGGGCACGGGCCCGGTTCGTACATCGGGTCCGGCCCCTGCCCCTGCCCCGTCCCCCGACACGTCGAGCGCGGCCAGCGCGGCCAGCGCGGCGCGCACGGCGGCGGGTTCGGGGTGGGTGGCCGTGAACGAGACCAGCGGCAGCACGGGCAGGTCCCGCGCCGACGGGTGGGTGGTGGTGCCCCAGTCGAGCAGGAACGGGACGAGCCCGTCGGCGCCGTGCGGTCGCGTCCTCGGCAGGGTGAGCCGCCAGGACAGCACGTCGCCGTCGGGCGTGCGCCGCGACATGGCCACGGGCTCGCCCGGCTCGTACCCGCGCTCGCGCGCCTCCGCCACCGTCGCGTCGATGTCCGTGGTCCGCACGGCCCAGTGGACGAGCCGCGGCCCGTCCAGCGCGTCGATGCCGAACCAGCGCGGCCCGTCGGGCTCCGGCTGCTCGCGGTCGGGGCCGACGATCTCGAAGTACCGGCCCTCGCCCAGGCCCAGCAGCACGTTCCGGGTGCCCATGCCGGGGTGGCTGCCCCCGGCCGCAGGGCGCACCCCGGTCAGCTCGGCGACCTCCTCGACCGTCCGCTCCAGATCGGGCGTCGCGTAGACGAGATGATCCAGCACCGGCACACCGCGCGCCGGCACCGGATCCGGCATCCGCTCCGGCATCAGCAGCTCCTCACGAATCGGTGGGCGAGTTCTGGTGTGGCGGCCCGGTGGAGGTGCGGGGAGGAGGCGTGCACGCTGCCCTGCGTGAAGCCTTTGGCGTGGTGTCGGGTGGGCGCTGTGCCGGTTGCGGTGGCGGCCTGGTGGTGGCCGGGTGTCGGTTGCTCCGGCATCAGCAGCTCCTCACGAATCGGTGGGCGAGTTCTGGTGTGGCGGCCCAGTGGACGTGCAGGTAGGAGGCGTGCACGCCGCCCTGCGTGAAGCCTTTGGCGTGGTGTCGGGTGGGCGCTGTGCCGGTTGCGGTGGCGGCCTGGTGGTGGCCGGGTGTCGGTTGCTCCGGCATCAGCAGCTCCTCACGAATCGGTGGGCGAGTTCTGGCGTGGCGGCCCAGTGGACGTGCAGGTAGGAGGCGTGCACGCTGCCCTGCGTGAAGCCTTCGGCGCGGCGCGTCGGAGCCGTCAGGCCCCAGGCGGGGGCTGTGCCGGTGCCGGGCTCCAGCGCGGTGCGGTGGAACTCGTGCCCGGCGACGCGGAGTCCGGCCGGGGCGAGCGCGCTGTCGGCCACGGCGACGGCCTGGCGGTAGCCGAGCGTCAGCCGCTCCGTCATCCGCGCGCTCGCGTCCAGCACCCCGCACATCGGCGCGCCGTCCAGCTCCCGCGCCAGATACAGCAGTCCGGCGCACTCGGCCGCGACGGGCGTGCCCGAGGCGGCGAGCGAGGCGACCTCCTTGCGCAGCGGCTCGTTCGCCGACAGCTCCGGCGCGTACACCTCGGGGAAGCCGCCGCCGATGACGAGGCCGCGGGTGCCCTCGGGCAGCGCCTCGTCGCGCAGCGGGTCGAAGGTGACGACCTCGGCGCCCGCCGCACGCAGCAGTTCGGCGTGTTCGGCGTACGAGAAGGTGAACGCGGCACCGCCCGCGACGGCCACCACGGGCCGGTCACCGGCACCGGTCGCGGCGGCCCCGGCACCGGTCGCGGCGGCCGAACCGTCACCCGCCCCGTGCCCCGACCCCGCCGGGTCCCACGGCGCGCAGTCCAGCGGTGGCGCGCTCCGCGCCAGCGCCAGCAGCGCGTCGAGATCGACCCCCTCGCGCACCCGTTCCGCGAGCGCGGCCACCGCCTCGACGGCCTCGTCGGCGCGCTCGGCCACCGGCACGAGCCCCAGGTGACGGCTCGGCGTCCGCACGGCACCGACGCGCCTCAGCACACCCAGCACCGGCACGCCCGAAGCGTCCAGCGCCTCGCGCAGCAGCTCCTCGTGGCGGTTGGAGGCGACCTTGTTCAGGATGACGCCCGCGACCCGCACCTCCGGGTCCCACGAGGCGAAGCCGTGCACCAGCGCCGCCACCGAGCGGGACTGCGACGAGGCGTCCACGACCAGCACGACCGGAGCCCGCAGCAGCTTCGCCACCTGCGCCGTCGAGGCGAGTTCGCCCTCGCCGCCCGCACCGTCGTACAGGCCCATCACGCCCTCGACCACCGCCAGCTCAGCGCCCGCCGCGCCGTGCGCGAACAGCGGCCCGATCAGCTCGGTACCGCTCAGGTACGCGTCGAGGTTGCGGCCAGGGCGGCCCGTCGCCAGCGCGTGGTAGCCGGGGTCGATGTAGTCGGGGCCGACCTTGTGCGGGGACACGGCGAGACCGCGCCCGGCGAACGCCGCCATCAGGCCCGTCGCCACCGTGGTCTTGCCGCTCCCGGAGGACGGCGCGGCGACGACGAGCCGGGGGATGGACACGGTCACGCCGCGCCCACCCCCGTGCGCGCGCCGCGCGAGTGCGACGCGGTGGCCACGTTCACCATTCGATGCCCCGCTGGCCCTTCTGCCCCGCGTCCATCGGGTGCTTGACCTTCGACATGTCCGTGACCAGATCGGCCGCGTCCACCAGCGCCTGCGGCGCGTTGCGGCCCGTGATGACCACGTGCTGGTTGCCGGGGCGCTCGCGCAGCGCCGCGACCACCTCGTCGGTGTCCACCCAGCCCCAGTGCATGGGGTACGCGAACTCGTCGAGCACGTACATGCGGTACGTCTCGGCCGCCAGGTCCCGCTTGACCTGCTCCCAGCCCTCGCGCGCCGCGTCCTCGCTGCTCATCTCGCCGTCGCGCTGGATCCACGACCAGCCCTCGCCCATCTTGTGCCAGGCGACGGTGCCGCCCTCGCCGCTCGCGCCCAGCACGCGCAGTGCCCGCTCCTCGCCGACCTTCCACTTCGCGGACTTCACGAACTGGAAGACCCCGATCGGCCAGCCCTGATTCCAGGCCCGCAGCGCCAGCCCGAAGGCCGCCGTCGACTTGCCCTTGCCGATGCCCGTGTGCACGGCGATCAGCGGCCTGTTGCGGCGCTGACGTGTCGTCAGCCCGTCGTCCGGTACGACGCTCGGCTGTCCCTTCGGCATTACGCGGCCCTCCGTGTGCCCGTGTTCGCGCCCGTGTTCGTGCCCGTGCCCCGCACCGCGCGGACGAGGTCGGTCACCGCGTCCGCGCGCAGCTCGTCCAGCGTGACGGCCGGGCCGCCCAGCTCCCGCGCCAGCGCGCCCGCGAGGCCAAGACGCACCGGTCCCGACTCGCAGTCCACGACCACCGAGGCCGTGCCCTCTCCGGCCAGCAGCCGCGCCGCCCGGTGCGCGCGTGCCACCGGCTCCGGGCCGCCCGTCGCCCTGCCGTCCGTGACCGTGACCAGCAGCGGACGCCGCGACGGATCGCGCATCCGCTCGATGCGCAGCACCTCGTGCGCCCGCAGCAGCCCGGCCGCGAGCGGCGTGCGCCCGCCCGTCGGCAGCGACTCAAGACGCGCTGCGGCCGTGTCCACCGACGAGGTGGGCGGCAGGGCCAGTTCGGCCTCGCTCCGACGGAACGAGATCAGCCCGACCTTGTCCCGCCGCTGATAGGCGTCCAGCAGCAGCGACAGCACCGCGCCCTTCACCGCGCTCATCCGCTGCCGCGCCGCCATCGACCCCGAAGCGTCCACCACGAACAGCACGAGGTTGCCCTCGCGCCCCTCGCGCACCGCCTCGCGCAGATCGTCGCGGCGCACGACGAGCCCTCGCCCGCTGCGCCCCCTCGCCCGCTGGTGCGGCGCCGCCGCGTGCATCGTCGCTGACAGGTGCAGCTTGCCGAGCGCGCCGTTCGGACGCCGCGCCCCCATGGTGCGGCCGTGCGGCGTGCGGGCCCGCGAGCGGCGGCCCTGCGCGCCCTCGCCGAGTCCCGGCACCGAGAGGGTGCGCGCCTTGAACGGCTCGGACGCCGGCGCCGGTGCCTTCTCCTTGGCGTGGCCGCCCTCGGTGTCCTGCGCCTCCTCGTCGCGGGGGTCCTCGTCGGGACGCGCGTCCGAGCGGGACGGCTGCGGCTCGGGACTCTCCTGGTCCGGCTGGTCCTGACCCGGCTCCGGTTCCGGTTCCTGGTCCCGCTGCTCGGGCACGTCGGCGCCCGAGGAGTCACCGGGCGGGTCCTGGGGCGGCTCGCCCTCGGGAGGCTGCCCGCCGGGACCGCCGTCCGGACCGTCCGGGTCCGGGTCGTCGTCCTCGCCGCTGTGCTGGCGCAGTGTCTCGTCGAGCTTGTCCTCGTCCAGGTCGGGCGAGTCGAACGGGTTGCGGCGCTTGCGGTGCGGCAGCGCCAGCAGCGCCGCCTGCCGCACGTCCTCGGCCATCACGTCCGTGCGCCCCGCCCACGCGGCCAGCGCCGTCGCGGTGCGCGACATGACGATGTCGGCGCGCATCCCGTCGACCTCGAACGCCGCGCACGTCGCCGCGATCTGGCGCAGCGCCGCGTCCCCGAGCCGCACCTTCGGCAGCAGCGCGCGGGCCGCGACGATCCGCTCGCGCAGCGCCCGCTCCTCGTCGGCCCAGCGCGCGGCGAACTCCTCGGGCGCGTCGTCGTAGGCGAGCCGCCGCCGCACGACCTCCACGCGCTCGTCGGTCTCCCGCGATGCCGCGACCTCCACGGTCAGCCCGAAGCGGTCCAGGAGCTGCGGGCGCAGCTCGCCCTCCTCCGGATTCATCGTGCCGACGAGGAGGAACTTGGAGGCGTGCCGCACGGACACGCCCTCCCGCTCGATGTGGTTGACGCCCATGGCGGCGGCGTCCAGGAGCGAGTCGATGAGGAAGTCCTGGAGGAGGTTGACCTCGTCGACGTAGAGGATGCCCCGGTGTGCCTTGGCGAGCAGCCCCGGCTCGAACGCCTTGACCCCCTCGGCCAGCGCCCGCTCGATGTCCAGCGATCCGACGAGCCGGTCCTCGGAGGCGCCGACGGGCAGCTCCACCAGCTCACCCGCGCGCACGGCGCCGGTGCCCGGCTCGTGCGGCCCGTCGGGGCACCGGGGGTCGGGCGTCGCCGGGTCGCAGGAGAAGCGGCAGCCGGGCACCACGTCGAGCCGGGGCAGCAGCGCGGCCAGCGACCGTACGGCCGTCGACTTGGCCGTGCCCTTCTCGCCGCGCACGAGGACGCCGCCGATCGAGGGCGAGACGGCGTTCAGCAGCAGGCCGAGCTGGAGGTCCTTCATCCCCACGATCGCGGTGAACGGGAAAGGGGCACTCATGCGGCTGTTCCTCCTTCGGGTGAACGGAAGGCGTGCGGGGCACGCGGGGAGGGTGCGGAGGATGCGGGGGCGCTCATTCGCCGTCCCCTTCCAGGTCGCCTTCCAGCTCCAGGTACGTCTCGCGCAGCCGCTCCAGCGTCCGCTGGTCCGGCTCCTCCCACAGGCCGCGCTCGGCGGCCTCCAGCAGCCGCTCGCTGATGCCGCGCAGCGCCCAGGGGTTGGACTTCTTCATGAAGTCGCGGTTGGTCTCGTCGAAGACGTACTCACTCGCGAGCTTCTCGTACATCCAGTCGTCCACGACGCCCGCCGTCGCGTCGTACCCGAAGAGGTAGTCCACCGTGGCCGCCATCTCGAAGGCGCCCTTGTAGCCGTGCCGCCTCATCGCCGTCATCCACCGCGGGTTGACGACCCTGGCGCGGAAGACGCGGTGCGTCTCCTCGCCCAGGGTGCGGGTTTTGACCTGGTCCGGGACGGCCGAGTCGCCGATGTACGCCTCGGGCGAGTCGCCCGTCAGATGGCGGACCATGGCGACCATGCCGCCGTGGTACTGGAAGTAGTCGTCGGCGTCGTGGATGTCGTGCTCTCTCGTGTCCACGTTTTTCGCCGCCACCTGGATGCGCCGGAACGCCGCCTCCATGTCGCCCCGCGCCGCGCGCCCGTCCAGTCCGCGCCCGTACGCGTAGCCGCCCCACACCGCGTAGACCTCGGCGAGGTCCGCGTCCGAGCGCCAGTTGCGCGCGTCGATCAGGGGCAGCAGGCCCGCGCCGTACGCGCCCGGCTTGGAACCGAAGATGCGGGCCGTCGCGCGCCGCCGGTCGCCGTGCTCGGCGGTGTCCTCGTCGGCGTGCGCCCGTACGTAGTTGTCCTCGGGGCTCTCGTCCAGCTCGGCCACCGCGCGCACCGCGTCGTCCACGAGCCCCACCACGTGCGGGAACGCGTCACGGAAGAAGCCCGAGATGCGCATCGTCACATCGATGCGGGGCCGCCCCAGTTCCGCAAGCGGCATCACCTCGAAGCCCGTCACGCGCCGCGACGCGTCGTCCCACACCGGGCGGCAGCCCAGCAGGGCGAGGATCTCCGCGATGTCGTCGCCCTGCGTACGCATGCAGGCCGTGCCCCACACGGTGAGGCCGACGGACTTCGGGTAGCTGCCGTTGTCGTCCAGGTGCCGCTTCACCAGCGACTCGGCCAGCGCCGAGCCCACGTCCCAGGACAGCCTGGAGGGGATGGCCTTGGGGTCGACGGAGTAGAAGTTGCGGCCCGTCGGCAGCACGTTGACCAGGCCGCGCGTCGGCGAGCCCGAGGGCCCTGCGGGGACGTAGCCGCCCTCCAGCGCGTGCAGCACGTTGCCGATCTCGTCGGTCGTGCGCTCCAGCCGGGGCACCAGCTCCTCGGCCGCGAACTCCAGCACCCGCACCGCGTCCCCGAGTTCCACGCCCAGCACCGAGGCCACCACAGGACCCGCCGCCTCGGTCTCCCAGCCGCGGGCCTCCATCGCCTCGGCGAGGTCGCGCGCCAGCCGCTCCAGCAGATCGACGGCGTCCGAGGCCGTACGGGCCGGGCCGTCGGCCAGCGCCGTCAGCGACTCCGGCACCTCGATCCTCGCGCCCGGCTCGGCCAGCAGCTCGGACTCCGTCAGCCCGAAGTGCTCGGCGAGCGCGGCCCGCAGGCCCGGCAGGGCCCCGCCGACGCCGCCCCACACCTGCGCGGAGCGCAGCACGGCCAGCGCCAGGTTGACGCGGGGCTCGCCCTCTGGCCCGCCGCCCAGGATGTGCAGCCCGTCGCGGATCTGCACGTCCTTGATCTCGCACAGCCAGCCGTCGATGTGCATGACGAAGTCGTCGAACTCGTCCTCGCCAGGCTGCTCGTCCACGTGCAGGTCGTGGTGCAGCTCCGCTGCCCGCACCAGCGTCCAGATCTGGCTGCGCACGGCCGGCGCCTTGTCCGGGTCCAAGTCGGAGACGAGCGCGTACTCGTCGAGGAGCTGCTCCAGCTTGGCCAGATCGCCGTAGGAGTCGGCGCGGGCCATCGGCGGCACCAGGTGGTCCACGACGGTCGCGTGGCCGCGCCGCTTGGCCTGGGTGCCCTCGCCCGGGTCGTTGACGATGAAGGGGTAGATCAGCGGCAGGTCGCCCAGCACCGCGTCGGGCGCGCAGGAGGCCGACATGCCCAGGCCCTTGCCCGGCAGCCACTCCATGGTGCCGTGCTTGCCCATGTGCACCACGGCGTCGGCGCCGAAGGTGTGCTCCATCCACCGGTAGGCGGCCATGTAGTGGTGCGAGGGTGCCATGTCCGGGTCGTGGTAGATCGCGATCGGGTTCTCGCCGAAGCCGCGCGGCGGCTGGATCATCACCACGACGTTCCCGAACTGGAGCGAGGCGAGCACGATGTCCTCGCCGTCCACGTACAGCTCGCCTGGCGGCTCGCCCCACGCCTCGGTCATGCTGTCGCGCAGCTCCGGGTCCAGCGAGGCGAACCACTGCCGGTAGTCCGCCAGCGGGACGCGCGCGGGCGCCGCCGCCAACTGCTCCTCGGTCAGCCACTCCACGTCGTGGCCGCCCGCGGCGATGAGGCGGTGGATCAGCTCGTCGCCGTTGTCGGGGTAGCCGGAGACGCCGTAACCGGCCTCGCGCAGCGCGTCGAGCACCTTCACGGCGGAGGCGGGCGTGTCAAGACCGACGGCGTTGCCGACGCGCGAGTGCTTCGTCGGGTACGCGGTGAAGACGAGGGCGATCCTCTTCTCGGCGTTCGGCTTGTGCCGCAGCGCCGCGTGCCGTGCCGCGATGCCCGCGACGCGCGCGGCACGCTCCGGGTCGGCTGTGTAGACCGGCACCCCGTCGGGCCCGTCCTCCTTGAAGGAGAAGGGGACGCTGATGATCCGCCCGTCGAACTCGGGGATCGCGACCTGCATGGCCGCGTCCATCGGCGAGAGCGCCGCGTCCGACTCGGACCACGCCTTGCGTGAACTGGTCAGGCACATGCCCTGGATCAGCGGCACGTCCAGCTCGGCCAGCGCGCCGATGTCCCACGCCTCGTCGTCGCCCCCGGCGGACGCGTCGCTGGCCCGGGTGCCACCGGAGGCGAGCACGGTGGCGACGATCGCGTCGGTCTGGCCGAGCAGGTCGTAGAGCCCCTGCTCTGCGCCGCGCAGCGAACCGCAGTAGACGGGCAGCGCGTTGACGCCGCGCGCCTCGATGGCGTCGCACAGCGTCTCGACGAAGGCGGTGTTGCCCGACATCTCGTGCGCCCGGTAGAAGAGCACGCCCACCGTCGGACGCCCCGGCTCCGGCACGTACGAGCCGTGCACCCCGTACTGCGGCATCGCGGCGGGCGGTTCAAAGCCCTCGCCGCTCATCAGCACCGTGTCGGAGAGGAACCGCGCGAGCTGCGTCAGGTTCTCCGGGCCGCCCTCGACCAGGTACTTCAGCGCCTCCGCGACGAGCCCGGCCGGGACGCTGGACTCGGCCATCAGCTCCGCGTCCGGCACGGACTCGCCGCCCAGCAGCACGGTCGGCACCCCGGACGCCTTCAGCGCCGCGAGCCCGTCCTCCCAGGCCCGCTTCCCGCCGAGCAGCCGTACGACCGCGACGTCGGCGCCCTCCAGCAGCCCCGGCAGGTCCTCGGCCGCGTCCACCCGGGTGGGGTTGGCGATCCGGTACCCGGCGTCCGAGGCGCGGG
The DNA here is from genome assembly GCF_054782395.1 of Streptomyces daliensis. Lineage (NCBI taxonomy): Bacteria > Bacillati > Actinomycetota > Actinomycetes > Kitasatosporales > Streptomycetaceae > Streptomyces > Streptomyces daliensis. The sequence continues at coordinate 10,902 of NZ_BAAGSO010000052.1, forward strand.
CGGCGAGCAGGTCCGTGTCGGAGGTGGACAGCAGCAGGACGGTGCCCGGGCCGTCCTGTGTGTTCTTGGCGTCCGCAGTGCTCATGCGCGTACTCCCGCGTCTCCAGCGTCGGGCGCTCCCGGGGCGATGAACGGCAGGCCCTTGGGCGGGCCCGACTCGATCAGCCGCAGCAGCGCGTCCGTATCGGCGTGTTCCTCGATCAGATCGCCCAGGCGATCCAACTGCTCCTCGCGCAGCGCGGCGAAGCTCGTGTCCGGTGCGGGGACGAAGCCGTCGCGGCCCGCCTCCTCCGCGACCCGGCGCAGCAGCGCACGCCGGAAACCGTCGCTCTCCAGCGATCCGTGCCAGTGCGTCCCCCTGACGGCGCCCACCCGGCACCCGTCCAGGCTGTTGCCCAGGGGATCGGAGAAGAATGCGTCCCCGCCCAGCACCTCGGCCACACCGTGGTGGATCTCGTATCCCTCGACGTGCTCGCCCAGCGCCGTGCCGCCCGGCCGCGCGAGGGTCTTCTCCGCCGCGAACCGCACCCGCAGGGGCAGCAGCCCGAGCCCGTCGACGGTTCCGGCCCGCGACTCGACCTCGTCCTCGATGCGCTCGCCCAGCAACTGGTAGCCGCCGCAGATGCCCAGCACGGGACGCCCTTCGGCGGCGCGCCGCACCAGCGCTTGCGCCAGCCCGCGCTCCCGCAGCCACTCCAGCGCGCGCACGGTGCCGCGGGTGCCGGGCACGACGACGAGATCGGCGTCGGCCAGCTCCTCCGGCCTGTCGGTGAAGCGGACGACGACGCCTGGTTCGGCGGCCAGCGCGTCCACGTCGGTGAAGTTCGACATCAGCGGTACGGGGAGCACCGCGACCCGCAGCACGTCGGTGCCGTGCGGGGGCGCGACGGTGGACTCGCGCACGGTGCCGCGCAGCGACACGCGCAGCCCGTCCTCCTCGTCGATGCCCAGACCGTGCCGGAAGGGCAGCACCCCGAAGGACCGGCGCCCCGTGATGCGGCGCAGCATGTCGAGCCCTGGCTCCAGCAGGGACACGTCGCCGCGGAACTTGTTGACGAGGTAGCCCGCGAGGAGTTCCTGGTCCTCGGGGGCCAGCAGCGCCGTCGTGCCGAAGAAGGACGCGAAGACGCCGCCCCGGTCGATGTCGCCGACGACCACGACGGGCAGCCGTCCGGCACGGGCGAGGCCCATGTTGACGATGTCGCTGCGCCGCAGGTTGATCTCGGCGGGGCTGCCCGCGCCCTCGCAGATGACGGCGTCGTGGGTGCGGCGCAGCTCGTCGAGGCAGTCGGTGACCGTGGCCAGCAGCTTCTCCTGGCGGCCCTCGTGGTAGCCGCGTGCGCTGAGTTCGCCCACGGGCCTGCCCAGCAGCACGACCTGGCTGGTGCGGTCGCCGCCCGGCTTCAGCAGTACGGGGTTCATCAGCGCGCTGGGTTCCACCATGGCCGCCGCCGCCTGCATGGCCTGGGCGCGGCCGATCTCGGCGCCCTCGCGGGTGACGAAGGAGTTCAGCGACATGTTCTGGGCCTTGAACGGGGCGACCTTCACGCCCTTGCGGGCCAGCCAGCGGCAGATGCCCGCGGTGACGACGCTCTTGCCCGCGTCGGAGGTCGTGCCCGCGACGAGCAGGCCGCCGCCCGGAGCGCCGGTGCCGGTGCTGGTGCCGGTTCTGCCGGCCGTGCCGTTGTTCACGAGGTCCCCTTCCGTCGCCCGCGCACGCGGGAGTACTGGGAATACGCAGCCCCGGCGGCGAGCCGCCCCGCCGCGGTCACCGCGAGCGCGAGCACGCCGACGCGACGCGACAGGTGCGCCGCGCGCGCGATGTCACCGGTCTCCACGGCACGCCCGGGCGAGTTGAGCACGGGCCTGTGCTCGGTGCGCCCGCCGTAGGAGAGCGTCCCGCCCAGCCGTACGCCCAGCGCACCGGCGAACGCGGCCTCCACGGGACCCGCGTTGGGGCTCGGGTGGCGGTGCGCGTCCGTACGCCAGGCGCGCAGCGCGCCGCGCGGGTCCGGGCCCGCGAGCGCTGCGAGGACGGCGGTGAGCCGGGCACCGGGCCAGCCCGCGACGTCGTCGAGCCGCGCCGAAGCCCAGCCGAAGCGCAAATGGCGGGGGGAGCGGTGGCCGACCATCGCGTCGAGCGTGTTGACGGCGCGGAAGCCCGCCATCCCGGGCACCCCGGCCAGCGCGCCCCACACGAGGGCGCCCACGACCGCGTCCGACGTGTTCTCGGCGACGGACTCGACCACGGCGCGCGCGATCCCGTCGGCGTCCAGCGCCTGGGGGTCGCGTCCGCACAGATGGGGCAGCCGCCGCCGCGCCGCCGCCAGCTCGCCCGCCTCCAGCGCGGCGCCGACGGCGCGTGCCTCGCGGACCAGCCCGGCGCCGCCGAGCACGGTCCAGGTGACGCCCGCGGTGAGGGCGACGCTCGCGGGACCGTGGCCGACGGCCACGGTGCCGGTGCTGTTCGTACGGTGGTCCGCCGCACGCGCGGCGCGCGACAGCGCCGTCGCAGCGGCGACGGCGCCCGCGACGCACAGGGCCGTGTAGGCGGCGCCGCTGTCGCGCCGGTCGCGCCACAGGCGGCGCTCGGCCGCACCGGCGGCGCGCCCGAAGGCGGCCACGGGGTGGCCGCGCCGGGGGTCACCGAGCAGCAGATCGCCGAGGAATCCGAGGGCTGCGCCACAGGCGTGGGCGCGTGGGGCCCGCATCCGTCAGCGCGCCGTCATGCCTCGTAGGGCCGGTGCCGTGGTGGGCACCGGGCGTGCCGTGCCCACGTCAGGGCGTGCGGCCAGGAGTTCGTTGGCGGTGAAGCCGGGCATGGCGGTGTCCTCACTCAGGGTCCTCGCCCTGGCTCGACGTGACCGGCGGTGAGAGTCTCCTGGCTCCCGGATCGGCGCTCAGGGGGTGTCGTACGGACCCCCTCCCCGGCCTTCCAGCCCGCATGTGCGCGTGGGCCGTGACCTTCTGGTTGGGGAGCGCTCCCCGGTGACAGTGGCGGGACCGCGCCGGATTCGCACCGGCTTCCTCTCCTGCCGCCGTTGGGCAACGGGAAGTCCACCACGGTTCACGAGAGGGCGTCAACTCGCCCTGACCTGCGACGGGAGAGTGTGAGGAGACACACGGGCGCACACGGACGAGGGGTACGAGCAACCGCTCGTACCCCTCGTGAGAACGCCGTCGTCGCTAGGCGGCGATGAGGTAGATGCCGAACGCCACGGCCGCCGCGCACAGCGCGAAGCAGGCGTAGGCACCGGTGCGGGCGAGCGCCGGGGCGCCGGTGCCGTCCGCCTTGCGGGCCGAGGAGCCGACGATGCCGAGCGTGAACACGCCCACCAGGCCGACCGTCGCCACGAGGCTGACGCCGAAGACCTGGCCGAGAGCGGCCCAGTCGATGTTCATAGCGGTCTTCCTTCTGACTTCCTGGACGGGGGGTGGGGTGCCGGGGCCTCTAGGAGGGGACGCCGGACCGGGGACGTGCCGCGGTGCCCGCGCGCGGGCGGGGCTCCGGAAGCGTGGGCTCCGCCCCTGCGAACGGCACATGCCCGGGCCGGGGCTCGGAGGCGGTCCCGTCGCTCTCATCGGACGAGGTCCCGTCGGCCGTGTCAGCGCCCAGGGCCGCTGCCGCCGCCTCGGAGGTGACGGGCGTGCCGGGGGCCGGAGGCGGTGCGACGGAGCGCATGGCCGCGGTGACGACACCGGCGGGCTCGTCCGCGTCGCCGAGAACACCGGGAACACCGGTGCCGTCGGCCGGTGCGGGGGCCGCGCCGTCGTGGACGTCGTTCACGTTGGTGTGGTCCACCGGCTGGCGCCGAGAGAGCGCCCAGATGGTGAGGCAGATCGCCAGCGCGAGGACCGCGACCGTGGCCACGCCCCAGTCGCCCTGGTCGGCCAGCAGGGCCGAACCCGCGGCGACGAGACCGGCAGCGGGGAGGGTCAGCGCCCAGCCCGTGACCATCCGGCCCGCCGTCGACCAGCGCACGACGCCGCCCTTGCGGCCGAGCCCGGAGCCCATGACGGCGCCGGAGCAGACGTGGGTGGTGGAGAGGGAGAAGCCGATGTGCGAGGAGGCCAGGATGGTGGCCGCAGCGCTGGTCTGGGCCGCGAAGCCCTGCGGGGGCTGGATGTCGGTGATGCCCTTGCCCATGGTGCGGATGATCCGCCAGCCGCCGAGGTACGTACCGGCCGCTATGGCGATGCCGGCTGCGGCGATGACCCACACCGGTGGGTCGGCGCTCGGCGCGAGGGCGCCGCCGGTGATCAGCGCGAGCGTGATCACACCCATGGTCTTCTGCGCGTCGTTGGTGCCGTGCGCGAGGGAGACGAGCGCTGCCGAGGTGATCTGGCCCGCGCGGTAGCCCTTGGCGGTCTGGCCTTCGTCGGCGTGCCGGGCGAGCCGGTACGTCAGCCGCGTCGCGACGAGGGCTGCGATGCCCGCGACGAGCGGCGCCGCGAGTGCCGGGATGAGGACCTTCATCACGACGACGTCGGCGTTGACGGCCCCGAGGCCGACGGAGGCGACGGTGGCGCCGATGAGGCCGCCCATCAGGGCGTGGGAGGAGCTGGAGGGGAGGCCCGCCAGCCAGGTCAGCAGGTTCCAGATGATGGCGCCGACGAGACCCGCGAAGATCACTTCGGGCCGGATACCGGAGCCTTCGTCAATGATTCCCGACGAGATGGTCTTGGCCACCTCGACCGAGAGGAACGCGCCGACGAGGTTGAGGGCCGCCGACATCGCCACCGCGGTCTTGGGCTTGAGGGCCCCCGTGGAAATGGTGGTGGCCATGGCGTTGGCCGTGTCGTGGAAGCCGTTCGTAAAGTCGAACACCAAGGCCGTGACGATCACGATCCCGATGAGAAGCGTGATGTGTTCCATTCACCCAGGCCACAATCAGTTCGAAGGTTAATGACTCGGTGAACGTAAGAAGCACGGGTGAACGGAAGGTGAACTGCGGCAGGCGTCGGAGTGTCACTACCTGACGCCTGTTGTGAGCGGCGCTTCCGGGGCGCTTGCGCGCGCCCTCCCGTGTGTTCTGTGATCACCGCCGGGGCCCCGGTGGCCCCTTGGGGAAACGTGGGGGGAAGGGGCGCGGGTCAGCCGCGCGCGTAGCGTCTGAGCTGGGCCATCGAACCGTTGAAGAGATTCTGGTCACCCGGCAGCTTGCCCTTGTTCGCGTACTGCCAGATGGTACGCGTACCCCATCCGGCAGGGAGCGGCCCCGCGCTCCTGCTCCAGTCCGCCAGCCACAGCGGATGCCGGGCCGCGAACGCGCGGCTGTTGCCCGTGCAGCTCTTCCACCAGCGGGTGGAGGTGTAGATGGCCGGATAGCGGCCCGTGCGCCGCCGTGTCTCTTCGCTGAACGCGCGGATCCACGCGCGCATCCGCGCCTTGCTCAGGCCGTGGCACCTGCTCCCGTACGCCGCCTCCAGGTCCACGGCGGGGGGCAGCGTCCAGCCGTCGCGCTTCCACGTGCCGCCGTTGGCCGTGAAATAGGCCGCCTGGCGCGTGCCCGAGGACTTGTCGGCGCGTGCGAAGTGGTACGTGCCGTGCAGGATCCCCGCCTTGCGCGCGTCGCGGAACTGCCGCGCGAAGTAGGGGTTCTTGTAGTGGGTGCCCTCGGTGGCCTTGACGTATACGAACCGCGCGCCGTTCGCCTTCGCGCGCACCCAGTTCACTGCGCCCTGGTGGGAGGAGACGTCGTGGCCCTTGGGCTTGGCCGAGGCTCCGGCGGGCCCCGGTGCGGCGAGCGCGCCGCCCGCGAGCGCGAGGGCGACGGCGGCCACGGCCAGCGACCGCGCCGTCCCGGCGGCGCGGGGGCCCTGCGGGAGCGGGTGGGGGAGGGAGAAGGGGAGGGGGAGGGGGAGCGGGGACCGTCGCGGAAGGCGGCGGGATGGGGCCATTTCTCTCCTCTGGTGCGGAAGCGAACCGAAGTGCACCGAAGCGGGTGCGGAAGGCGCCCGAGATTAGGGGATGTGGTGGAGAAGATAGGCGTTCTCCGGCCAAAGCCATGAAGTATCCCCGTACCCCATACGTGTGATGAGGCGTTCAGTGGTCCGCGCTACAGTGCCCGGCCGGAGGTGCGGCATATGCAGAACGCCTGGCAGAAGCTGGTGGAAACGGCCCGTCGGACGGTCGAGGACGGCCTTGTCGTGGGCACGTCGGGCAATGTCTCGGTGCGTGTCGGCGACACGGTGCTGGTGACCCCGACAGGGGTCCCCTACGACCGTCTCGGGGCCGACGAGCTGTGCGCCGTCGACCTGGAGGGACGGGTCACGGCCGGGGACATGCGGCCCACGAGCGAGCTGCCGATGCACCTCGCCGTCTACCGGCACACGGAAGCGCGGGCCGTCGTGCACACCCACGCCGTGCACGCCACCGCCGTCTCCACGCTCGTCGACGAGCTGCCAGCGATCCACTACATGACGGCGGCCCTCGGCGGCCCGGTGCGCGTCGCCCCGTACGCCACCTACGGCAGCGACGAACTGGCCGCGCACATGGTGGAGGCGCTGAAGGACCGCAGCGGCTGCCTGCTCCAGAACCACGGCACGGTCGTGTACGGCGACGGCCTGGAGCAGGCGTACGACCGCACCGCGCAGTTGGAGTGGATGTGCCGCGTCTGGCTCACGGCCTCCTCCCTGCCGGGGCGCGAGCCCAGCCTGATCCCCCGGGGCGAGCTGGACCGCGTGGCGCGCAAGCTCAGCGGCTACGGGCAGCGGCGCGCCGAGGACGCCGCCGGCACCGCGGATGCCGCTGACGCCGCGGGCGAGGAGCCCACGGCCTGACGCGCGCGGCTCGCGTGGCTCGCCCGGTCCGCACGGCCCGGGGGCCCGCCGGACGGCGCCCGGTCACCCGGCCGACGCGGCCCACTGGCCCCCGGCCGCCGTTCGCACGACACTGGGCGGAATGCGCCTGCGTACGTCAGCGGCCCTCGCCGCCACCTCCGCACTGGGTGCCGGTGCCGCCGCCATGGCGGCGGGCCGGTACGCGGCGGGGGCTGCCCTCCGGCCGGCCCGGCCCAAGGCGGGCAGGGCCGCGCTGCCAGCGGGGTTCGAGCGCCCGGCGCTCACCGTGCACTCCAGCGGCCCCGACCACGTCGCGCTGACCCGCTCGCTGGCCGCCCGGCTGCCCGGCACCTACGGGCTCGCCGGGCGCGGCAGCCACGCCGTCGTCGGCCCCGTGCTGGAGGCGGAGTCCACGGACTCCGGCGCCGACACGGTGGTACGGCGCCTGGAGCGGATCCAGAGCGGCAGCCTGAACCCCGGCGACCGCGTCTGGCTCACCCCCCAGCTCCACACGGGCAACCCGCGCGACGCGCTCGGCCTGCACTGCGCCGATGTGGAGGTCCCCGGCGAACTCGGCATGCTGCCCGCCTGGTTCGTGCCCGGCGAGCGCGACACCTGGGTCATCGCCGTGCACGGCCTCGGCGCGACCCGCGAGCAGCCGCTGAACGTGGTCCCCGCGCTGGCACGGATGCGCCTGCCGGTGCTCGTCCTCGCCTACCGGGGCGATCCGGGCGCGCCCAGCCCGTCCGACGGTTTCGGACACCTCGGCGACGCCGAATGGCGCGATCTCGACGCCGCGATCCGCTACGCCGTCCGCCACGGCGCCCGCCGCGTCATCCTCCACGGCTGGTCGACGGGCGCCTCCATGGCGCTGCACGCCGCCGCGAACTCCGCGCTGCGCGACCGCGTCAGCGGGCTGGTGCTGGACTCGCCCGTACTGGACTGGCAGGTCACCCTCCGCGCCCTCGCCTCGGCGCGGCGCACCCCGCGCCCGCTGCTGCCCCTGGCCGTACGGGCGGCCCAGGGCCGCACCGGGCTCACCACGGACCGGCTCTCCTCCGTCGCCGACCCGTCCCTGCTGAGGGTGCCCGCGCTGCTGGTGCACGGGCCCGACGACACCATCGCGCCCTGGTCCCGCTCCCAGGACTTCGCGGCGGCCCGCGACGACCTCGTCACCCTCCACACGGTCGGCCACGCCCCCCACGCGGCCATGTGGAACGCGTCCCCCCGCCCCTACGAAGAGGCCCTGCGCCGCTTCCTCGTCCCCCTCATGTAGACACCCCCTTCTCCTCCCTACCTGCCACGACGCCGGGCCGCCACGAGGGTGCGGGCACCCGGCGGCACGGCGGTCTCCCGTGCCGGGGCACCGCACACCGGGCCCGGAAACGGGCACCCCGCCTCCCGGAAACGGGCCCTTCGCGGGGCCCGCCACGAGGGGCCGGGGACCCCGATTCCGGTCCCGTGTTTGGGTTTTGCCGTCACACCATGAAGACTGCTCCTTGTGACGTCGTCCCGTACTCCGCGTGACAACCGGCTCCGCCTCGTCCCCAGACGGCCGGTCGCCGCCGCCCGCCGCACCGTGACGGCCCGGCGACCACGGCCCGCGCCCCGGCCGCCCGAGGGCGTGCTGCCGCGCGACCAGCTGGCCCGCCAGGCACGCGCGGCGCTCGCCGACGCCGTGGCCGTCGCCCGCTGGGTCGAACGGGACGGCTCCCTCCCGGAATCCACCCCGGACGCCGAGCGCGCCGGAAGCGAGCTGCGGATGCCCACCCGGCACGTGCGCACGCACTGGGACCGCGCCAGGCTCGCCGGGCTCATCGAGCTGCACGGCGACGTCGCCCGCGCGGGCTGGCGGCTGCGCGCCTGGGACCGCGACGACGGCGCCGTGCTGCGCGGCTGGGTCGCCCTCTTCGACGCCTGGTCCCTCGCCTATCCCGCGCCCACACCCGCCGGCCCCTCCCTGGTGGCGGAAGTCGTGGAGGCCGCGCCTCAGTTGTTGTCGGTCATGCACCTGACCGCCGGACCACTCACCTTCCCCTCGCTGCACGACCTCCTCGTCCAGCGCATCGCGGAACTCCGCGCCGAACGCGAGGCCCCTGGCACCGGCGCCGAGCACGGCGCCGACCCGGGCGCCGCCGAGCTGCCCGCGCTGCCCGGCCTGCTCGACTGGGCGCTCGATGGCCTCGCCGCCGTCGGCGCGCTGACCCGCTGCCCCGACGAGGAGACCGGCGTACGGCAGGGCTCCGCCGTGCTCACCCCCCTGGGCAACTGGGCCGTATGGACCAAGCTGGAGCAGATCTGCGTCGCCGCGCAGAGCCCGGCGGGCAACATCGAGCAGTCGGCCGAGGACATGCTCCGCGGCTGCGCCCGCCTCACGCCTGGCCCGGCCCGCGACGAGTACCGCGCCTGGCTGGCCGCCCGCCCCACAGGACCCGCCGTCGCCGAACTGCTGGAGGCGGCACGCGGCGACGACGCCCTGATCCGCGGCCTGGCCTTCGAGGCCCTGCGCGTCGTCGGCGCCCCGGCCGAGGGCGAGGTCCGCCTGGCCTCCGCCGAGCCCACCCTGCGCCCGTACGCCCTGCTCTGGCTCGCCGAGCTGGAGGGCGTCGACCCCGAGGACCTCGCGGGCGGCGCTGAGGGCGTCCTCACCAGGGAAGAGGCGACCTGGCTCTGGGTGGACACCGCGGCGGCCGTCACGGACCACGGCGAACAGCGGCTCCTCGTCGACCACTTGGAGACGGCCGTCCAGGGCACCGTCCCCAAGCTCCTCGAAGAGGTACGCGCCACGGGGCACCCCCGCACGGTCCAGATCCTCGTCGCCCTCGCCGCGGCGCACCCCGACCCAGCGCTGGCCAAGGCCGTCCGCCGCGCCGCGTTCCAGGTCCACACGGGCGAGGGCTAGTCTTCTGAGTCGGGAATTCTATTCATATTGGTAGGGTTGCTGTGTGTCACGTACGGGACGGCCGAAGGCCGAGTTGA
>NZ_BAAGSO010000053.1:0-15337 GCF_054782395.1 Streptomyces daliensis
TCAGCTTCACCGCACTGCTGCGACAGCACAGCGGCGAAGGTCTCTCACCTCCACTCGGAAAATCAGCGCCTCACGGCGCACGGATACCGCGTCCCAGTTGACCCCTGCGGGCATCAGCTCAGCAGCCACTCCCGAGGGCGGAGCCCACTCCTCCACGACCTTCATCTCGCCGCCCTCTTTCGTGCGCCAGTTACCGCGATCGGTGTACGTGCCGAAGTCACGCTTGGATGATGGGCCTGAGTGATGCACGCCAACTAGGTCCGGCAGCGGCCACTCCACGGCCCCTCTGCGGCCACGCACGGGAGCGCGAGCGATGACACTTCACACTGCGAGCACAGGCGGCAACGACGTCCTGCGGACAGCCCGGCTGAAACGGGGATGGCGCTCAGGCGAAGCCGCCGCCAAGGGAGTATCGGCAGCAGGACGTGAGGCACTCGATGACCCGTACTTCGAGGTGTCGCCCCGCACATGGCGACGCTGGGAGTCCCCGCGCCCCGGTTGGCCTCGGGAGGACTATGCGCTCGCTCTTCACGCCGCATTCGGAGCGTGGCCCGAGGACTTGGGCTTCGAGGCACCGGAGGGCTGGCAGCGCGCCGAGCAGCCACCGATGCCAGACGACGACATGAAGCGCCGCGCGTTCGTGTCTGTGACCGCCGCCGCGCTCACCGCTGGGCCCACCCCGTCACGTCACGTCGACCCCGCGCTGATTGCCTACTTCCAGGAGCAGTTGGAAGGCCACTACCGGGCGGACATGCTGCTCGGCCCCCATGATCTGATCGGCACTGTGTCAGAGCAGTACGCCCTGATCGACCGTCTCATTCGCGTCGCCGGGGGCGAGACCCGGCGCGGCCTGCTCAGGGTCGGCGCCGCCTACGCCGCGCTTGTCGGATGGCTCTACCAGGACGCCGGAGACATGGGCGGTGCGTCATTCTGGCGGGGCATAACGCAGGAGATCGCGATGCGCTCCCGCGATCCGCACTTGATCGGGTACTCCCTGGTGAACCAGGCCCAGGTCCGCACCGACTTGCACGACGGGCGTGGGGTGATCGATCTGTGTGAAACCGCGCTGGAGAACCGGCAGGTGCTCGTGCCGAAAATCCGCATCATGGCCATGCAGCAACAGGCCCACGGTGCCAGTCTCACCGGCGACCGCCCCGCCGTGGACCAGCTCATCGATGAGGCAGACGGACTCCTCGACCGCGTCGACGACGACCTGCCGTGGGGGAACGCCTGCCGCCGCACTCCCAATTACCTGGAGGTACAGCGCGCCACGTGCTACGGACGTCTCGGCCTCGGCCGAGAGGCGCGCGACTTGTGGACGCAAGTACTCGCCGACGTGCCGGAGACCGCGCGGCGCGACCGAGGCGTCTACCTCGCGCGGCAGGCCACGGCTGCGGCTGCGGCGAGCGACCCGGAGCAGGCCGTCGAGATCGCGCGCGAGGCAGCGCAGATCGCGGTGGATACCCGCTCGGTGCGCATGCGTAAGGAGTTGGGTGCTCTTCAGCGGGTGATGAGGCCGTGGCAGGATGCGCCCATCGGCCAGGATCTCGTAGAGGTTCTGGCACCCGTGGATGAGAGGGGATGACGTGGGGGACGCACCGGCGCCGCTGTCCGACCAGGAGATCACCGAGCGGCTGCGCGAGCTGCCCGGGTGGCAGCGCGAGGGCGACGAGATCACCCGCACGTTCGGAATCCGCTACCACGCCGGCGTCGCCATGATCGTGCACGTGGCGGACGTCGAGCGGCTGATCGGTCACCACGCGGACATCGATCTGCGGTGGGGCAAGGTTCGGTTCGGGATCACCACGCACGACGCAGGGCACAAGCTCACCACTAAGGACTTCGACCTCGCCGCGCGAATCGACACGATCGCGGCTGCGCATGAGGCAGACCCTGTCTGACGGCGGTGGGTGACCGCGCTGTAACGCTGTGCGCAGGAAGAACGTGGGCCACGGCAGTACGCTCGCCGTACGGCCGACATCATCGCCCCCGAGCAGCACGCCCCCCTCATCGAGAACCGGCGGGGCGAAGTGATGCAGAATGACGGATTCCGCGACTAACATCCCAGGTCACGAAGGGTGCTCCCCGCACGCGCGGGGATGGTCCTGGGGCGACGGGCTCTCCCTGGGCGCGGGGGCGTGCTCCCCGCACGCGCGGGGATGGTCCGGGCGGTGGCCTGCCCGGTCTCGGCGTCCTGAACTGCTCCCCGCACGCGCGGGGTGGTCCCGAATCCACCCGGAACCGGGTAGTGGGCCACCGGCGGGACGGGGACGGGGCGGGGTGTCCCCGCAGGTCGAGCAAGTCACCGGCGGAAAGCCGAACACGAGACCTTCACGCCGAGGAGACACCCCACCCCGGCACCGGACACCCCGCTCCCACGCGCCCATATCCACGAGGCGCGCCAAGAATCACGCGGCGCCAGCCGCGTCGTACCGGTCCATAGGCCGCGCCGTAGCCACCGGCAGAGAGCCGGCAACGAAACCCAAAGGCGCACCCAGGGGGCACCCCGCCTGGCGACGGCACGCCAAAGTTGTGGGCAATCGTCCCGTGGGCGGGACGGGTGGGCACAACCCGTGCCACCGGCCCGTAACACGCCAACGAACCCCCCAGGGGGCACCCAGGCCAGGCGCACCCCTGCCAGAGGGAAGAGCCCCGTGAAGCCCTCACCCCGCACCCCGTGAAGGGGCACAGCCCGTGAAGCGGCAACCCTCCGTTTCCTTCCGCCCCCCGCGAAGGGGCCCCGTGGACGTGGGTACCCCCGGCGGAGAGACTGGCGGGCATGGACAACCGGATCGCCACCCTGCGCGCGGCCGAGTTCGCGCCCGGGACCACCTACCTGAACACCGCGTCGAGCGGCCTCCTCCCCGCCCGCGCAGCCGACCCGCTGCGAGCCGCCGTGACCCGCATGGCGGCGGGCACCCTGGACATGGTCGCCACCTTCGCCGCCGTCGACCGGGCACGGGCCGCTTTCGGACGGCTCGCCGGTGTGCCTGTCGAGCGGGTCGCGGTGGGCACCGCCGTCTCCACCCACGTCGGGATGATCGCCGCGTCGCTGCCCACGGGCGCCGAAGTCCTCGTCGCGGAGGGCGACTTCAGCTCCGTGGTCAACCCCTTCACGGTGCGCGGTGATCTGAAGCTGCGCACCGCCCCGCTGGAATCGCTGGCGGACGCCGTGGACGCGGGCACCGCGCTGATCGCGGTCTCCGCCGTCCAGTCAGCGGACGGCCGGATCGCCGATCTGGCCGCGATCAGGGAGGCGGCCCGCGAGGCGGGAGCCCGCACGCTGATCGACACCACCCAGGCCACGGGCTGGCTGCCGCTGAGCGCGGCGGCCTTCGACTACACGGTGTGCGGTGCCTACAAGTGGCTGCTGTGCCCGCGCGGCACCTCTTTCCTGACCGTCTCGGAGGAGGCGCGGGAGTCGGGCGCGCTGCTGCCGCTGCACGCGGGCTGGGTCGCGGCGGAGCTGCCGTGGGAGAGCTGCTACGGGCCGATCTCGCGGCTCGCGCCGGACGCGCGGCGCTTCGACGAGAGCGTCCCGTTCCTCCCGTATCTGGGCGCGGAGCACGCGCTGTCCCTCGTCGAGGAGCTGGGCCAGGAGGCGATCGGGGCGCACAACAGGGCGCTGGCGGCGCGGTTCCGCGAGGGTCTGCGGGGGCTGGGGTACGAGCCGGTGCGGGAGGATTCGGCCATCGTCGCCGTGCCGGGGCTGGGGCACGCGGCGGAGCGGCTGTCCGCGGCCGACGTCAAGATCGCCGTTCGCGACGGCAATCTCCGGGTGGCTTTCCATCTCTACAACACGGACGGTGACGTGTCCCGCGTGCTGGATCTGCTGGCCCCCTGAGACGGGCCCCGTGACACAGACCAGGGGCGAGGCCGTCCACGCGGCCCCGCCCCTCGTCCAGTGGGCTCAGCACACGACGCGGCGGTCGCGCACTGCGGACGTCACTTCACCGGGGTGAAGTCCCGCGCCCCGATGAACTCGGGGCGACGGACGGGTGCCGCGAAGGGCTCCACTGCCTCGTTCTCGACGCTGTTGAAGACGATGAAGACATTGCTCCGCGCGTACGGAGTGATGTTGTCACCGCTCCCGTGCATGCAGTTGCAGTCGAACCACGTCGCCGAACCGGCCTTGCCCGTGAAGAGCTTGATGCCGTGCGCGTCCGCGAACTTGCTCAGCGCCTCGTCGGACGGCGTGCCCGCGTCCTGCATCTGCAAGGACTTCTTGTAGTTGTCCTTCGGCGTCTCACCCGCGCAGCCGAGGAAGGTCTTGTGCGACCCCGGCATGATCATCAGGCCGCCGTTGGTGTCGTAGTTACGGGTCAGCGCGATCGAGACCGACACGGTCCGCATGTTCGGCAGACCGTCTTCCGCGTGCCAGGTCTCGAAGTCGGAGTGCCAGTAGAAACCGGTGGCACCGAAGCCCGGCTTGACGTTGATCCGGGACTGGTGGACGTAGACGTCCGAGCCCAGGATCTGCCGTGCCCGGCCCACTACACGCGGGTCCTTCACCAGGTTGGCGAAGACCTCGCTGATCTTGTGCACCTCGAACACGGTCCGGATCTCCTCCGACTTGGGCTCGACGATCGAGCGCTCGTCGGCACGGATCTCCGCATCCGTGGTGAGCCGTTCCAGTTCCCTGCGCAGGACGTCCACCTCGTCGGAGGTGAGCAGTTCGTCCATGGCGAGGAACCCGTCCCGCTCGAAGCCCGCCAGATCCGCGGCCCCGATGGGCCCCGGGGTACCCGGATCGGACCACACGACGGGGTCCATCCGCGGAACAGCCACCTCGGTGACTCCGCGCGTCGGGTACAGGTCGGCGGTGCGCTCGGGTGCGGTGGTCATGGGGTTGCCTTCCTCTCCTCTCGTACGGCCCTGTCTGATGGGCGAAAGGCCGAACCGGTCGGTCAACCGGTCCGGCCCGGCCGATACCGGCCGAGTGCTCAGCCGCCGCTCAGCGCGTACGGCTCAAGCGCGTGCGCTCAGCGCAGGCGGCTCAGCTCTCGTCCGGCTCGGTGAGAAGCGGGTAGACGCCGTTCTCGTCGTGGTCCTCCCGGCCCGTCACGGGCGGGTTGAAGACACACACGCACCGGAAGTCGGTCTTCGGGCGCATCGTGTGCTTCTCGTGCCCGTTGAGCAGGTACATGGTGCCGGGGGTGATCCAGTGCTTCTCACCGGTCTCGTCGTTGGTGAGTTCGGCCTCGCCCTCGACGCAGAGTACGGCTTCGATGTGATTGGCGTACCACATCGATGTTTCCGTGCCCGCGTAGAGAATCGTCTCGTGCAGCGAGAAGCCCACACGCTCCTTCGCCAGCACGATGCGCTTGCTCTCCCAGGTGCCCGACTTCGACTTGATGTGGCGGTCGGTGCCCTCGATGTCCTTGAAGGATCGAACGATCACGGTGTGATGGTGCCTTTCTCTCATTACGGGGGCGGCCCGCCCCGGACGCAACCGGAGCGGGCCGTGTACTGCGGAGCTACGCGGTTTCGCGTACCGCCCGGGCCAGGGTCCGCAGACCCTCGTCCAGCTCCTCGGGGGTGATGGTCAGTGACGGCAGGAGCTTGACGGTCTCGCTCTGCGGACCGCAGTCCTCCAGCAGCAGGCCCAGCTCGAAGGCCCGCTTGCAGATCTGGCCTGCGCGGTCCTTGTCGTGGAACTCCAGGCCCCAGGCCAGACCGCGGCCCCGGTACCCGGCGACGGCCTCGCTGTGCTCCTCGGCGATGGCGCGCAGCGCCTGCTCGACCTGCTCGCCGCGGGCGAGGGTCTGCTTCTCCATCTGCGCGTCGTTCCAGTACGTCTCGATCGCGGCGGTCGCCGTGACGAACGCGGGGTTGTTGCCGCGGAACGTGCCGTTGTGCTCGCCCGGGGCCCAGATGTCCAGCTCGGGCTTGAAGAGGGTGAGCGCCATGGGCAGGCCGTAGCCGCCGATGGACTTGGACAGCGTGATGATGTCCGGCTTGATGCCCGCGTCCTCGAACGAGAAGAACGGGCCCGTACGGCCGCAGCCCATCTGGATGTCGTCGACGATCAGCAGCATGTCGTGCCGCTTGCACAGGTCCTGGAGCGCGCGCAGCCAGTCGGCGCGGGCGACGTTGATGCCGCCCTCGCCCTGCACCGTCTCGACGATCACGGCGGCGGGCTTGTTCAGCCCGGAGCCCTGGTCCTCCAGCAGCCGCTCGAACCAGACGAAGTCGGCGGTCGTGCCGTCGAGGTAGTCGTCGAAGGGCATCGGGGTGCCGTGCACCAGCGGGATGCCGGCGCCCGCGCGCTTGAAGGCGTTGCCGGTGACGGCGAGCGAGCCGAGCGACATGCCGTGGAACGCGTTGGTGAACGAGACGATCGACTCGCGGCCCTTGACCTTACGGGCCAGCTTCAGCGCGGCCTCGACGGCGTTGGTGCCGGTCGGACCGGGGAACATGACCTTGTGGTCCAGGCCGCGCGGCGCCAGGATCGTGCGCTGGAAGGTCTCCAGGAAGGCCCGCTTGGCGGTGGTGCTCATGTCCAGGCCGTGGGTGACGCCGTCCCGCTCCAGGTAGTCCAGCAGGGCTCGTTTCAGCACCGGGTTGTTGTGCCCGTAGTTGAGTGAGCCCGCGCCGGCGAAGAAGTCGAGGTAGGTGTGGCCGTCCTCGTCGTACATGTGGGCGCCCTGGGCGCGGTCGAACACGGTGGGCCAGCCACGGCAGTAGCTGCGCACCTCCGACTCGACGGTCTCGAAGACGCTCAGGTCCGGCTGGGTGATGGTCACAGCATGCTCCTGGGAGTGAGTCGCGTGGCAGAAGAAGTCTGATGATGAGGGTTGTGCGGGGGTCGGACTCGGGCGCGGGGTCGTGCGGGTCAGCGCTCGGCGCCGGACCCGGCCTCCACCAAGTGGGCGACAGGCCCGATCCGGTACAGCACTTCGGGCTCGTGCCCGCCCTCCGGGAACACTCCCGCGTCGAAGAGCACCTCCTTGGCCGACGGGGCGCCGTGGCGCTCCGCGAAGGAGGTGAACAGCCGGTTCGACGGGGTGTTGTCCGGGGTCACGGTCGTCTCGACGACGTCGATGCCCAGTTCCTCGGCGGCCCGGGTGGTCAGCCCGTCCAGCATCGCCGCGGCGAGGCCGCGTCCTCGTGCCGCCTCGTCGACGGCGACCTGCCACACGACGAGGGTCCGCGGGCGCTGGGGGCGCACGTAGCCGGTGATGAAGCCGACCGGCTCGCCGTTCGCGTCCCTGGCCACTACGGAAGTGGCGGCGAAGTCGCGACACCACAGGAGGTAGCTGTAGGAGGAGTTGAGATCGAGCGTCCGGGAGTCGCGGGCAATACGCCAGATCGCGGCTCCGTCCTCCACGCGTGGAGTGTCGAGCTTCAGCCCCTCCGGCATTTCTAGGATTTCGCTATGGGCACGTGCAAGGTCTGCTTGTGCGGCGGTCATGCAGATTGAATTTACCCAGCAGAATCTGAAAACGCACGGCCAGTAGGGGTTACGCGACAGGGGTGTTCTGTGTTATCGCGCGGGGGCGCGCCTGCGCGCAACGCAGCCGGGTTTGGTGCCTCTATATGGCGGTTTTACCGGGCAAGGCGGGCACGCTGTGGGGTCTGTCACAGTGCCGTAACGACTACGAGACCCGTCCGAATTCAGGCGGTTGACGCTAGCGAAATCTTTGCGTTTAAGGAGGTCAAGAGCGGGCAGAAGAATACGGGAAGCTGCGCTCGATAAAGCGCCTGGATTGCATCCTATTTCACGGAGCAAGCCGTGTCTGTGTTTTCTTGAGAAGCCTTGAGATACACGGTGAAGTTACTGAGCAGCGAGAGGCGTTCGGCAACGCGTCAGGGCATCCGGGGCCCGCGCCGGGCGTGCCGCTCAGAAGAAGTCACCCCGCACCGACAGCTCCCCGCTCGGCCCCCTCGCCGCCACGGAGTAGCGGTCGCGCCCCGCGTCCCGCTCCCCCCGCGCGTGGTCGTACTGCCCCGCGAAGACGTGCTCGCCCGCGGGCACCGTGCGCCCCGGCTTCAGCACCCACCGGTACACCAGCGCGTCCCCCTGTACACGCACCGTCACCTCGAAGTCCTTCGCGGGCCGGGTGCGCCACGAACCGGTGGCGCTGACATCGCCCGTACGAGCGACGCGCAGCTCGACGACCAGGGAGGAGAGCCGCTCCGTGGTCTTGACGGTCACATTGCTCTGCGCCCAGTAGGTGTTGCTGCCGGGGTCCACGGAGCCGTCCGACCACAGGGGCCCGTCCGCCACGCGCTCAGGCGCGCTCTGCGCGCCCCGCGGCTCCTTCGACGGCGTTTCGGGCGGCGCGGCCGGTTTCGGCGACGTGCGCACCGTCTGAGGCGGCTCACCGCCCTGCGCCGCCCACACGGCGACCCCGCCCGCGCCCAGCGCCCCGACGAGCCCGGCCGCCGCGCCCGCAGCGCGGGCCCAGGCGGGGAAGGCGCGCCGCGCGGGACGGGGCATCCGGTCGCGCTCCCGGCCGCCCGCGCGCTCCTCGGCCGCGCCAGTCGCGCTGGTCACCCGGGCCAGCATCCGCGCGCGGTCGGGCCGGTGCTCCGCGGCGGCGGCGCGCAGCCGCGCGCGCAGCTCCGTCTCCTCGCCCATCAGCCGCTCCGTCCCGTTCCCGCGGGCCCGGCGCGCAGCGCCCGCACCGCGTCGGCGCCCCGGTGCGCGGCGGAGGCCGCCGTTCCCGAGGCCGCCGCGCCCGGGGGTGCCCCGGACCCGCGGCCGTGCCTGTTGCCGTTCCCGTACGCGTAAGCGGGCGCGGGTGGGGGCGTCAGCAGCCGCTCCAGCTCCGCCATCCCCTTCGACGTCTGGCTCTTCACCGTACCGACGGAGACGCCGAGGGTGCGGGCCGTGTCCTTCTCGGAGAGGTCGAACGCGTGCCGCAGGACGACGCACGCGCGCTTGCGGAAGGGAAGACGGGTGAGCGCGGCGCGCACATCGAGCACGGCGGGCACGTCGGGCCCGTCCGTGCGCTCCGCCTCCCGCGACCAGAACAGGGCGACCCTGCGCCGCTCGCGGACGATGCCGCGGATGCGGGTGCGGGCGAGGTTCGCCACGATGCCCCGCGCGTACGCGGCCGGATGGTCGGCGGCGCGCACCCGGTCCCAGCGGTGCCAGACGGCGGCCAGCGCATCGGCAGCCAGGTCGTCGGCGCCGTCCGAGCCGCCGAGCAACAGGCTTGCCAGGCGGGCTAATTCGGCATGGTGCTTCTCGAAGAAGGCGTGGAACTCTTCGGTGGGGGTGCCCACGCCGGCCTCCTCACGCTCGACGGGCGGCACGCCGCCCGGTTCGAAATCCCGGTCAATGTCCGTGACTGCGTTCGCCCCCGGTGGGTGCGTGAGCGTAGCAGGGGACTCGTACAGTGCGGGACATGAGCGACGGCGAAAATCTGCATATCAAGGGGCGGGTGCTGGCCGGGCCCGAGGACGTCAGGGACGAACTGTGGGTCGTGGACGGCCGGATCACCTTCGAGCGTCCGCCCGGCGGCTCGGGCGATCCGCTGCTCCTGGAGGGCTGGGTACTGCCGGGACTCGTCGACGCGCACTGCCACGTCGGCCTCGGCGCGCACGGACCCGTGGACGCCGCCACGGCCGAGAAGCAGGCGCTGACGGACAGGGGCGCGGGCGCGCTGCTCATCCGCGACGCGGGCTCGCCCTCCGACACCCGCTGGGTCGACGAGCGCGAGGACCTGCCCCGGATCATCCGCGCGGGCCGCCACATCGCCCGGACGAAGCGTTACATCCGCAACTTCGCCCATGAGATCGAACCCGGCGACCTCGCCGCCTACGTACGGCACGAGGCCCGCAGAGGCGACGGCTGGGTCAAGCTGGTCGGCGACTGGATCGACCGCGCAGAGGGCGACCTCAGCGCGTGCTGGCCGCGCTGGGCCGTCGAGGAAGCCTTCGCGGCAGCGCACGAGGAGGGGGCGCGGGTCACCGCGCACTGCTTCGCGGAGGACTCGCTGCGCGACCTCGTGGAGGCGGGCATCGACTGCGTCGAACACGCCACGGGGCTCACTGAGGACACGATCCCGCTCTTCGCCGAGCGCGGGGTCGCGATCGTGCCCACCCTGGTGAACATCGCGACGTTCCCCCAGCTCGCCGACGGCGGCGACGAGAAGTACCCGCGCTGGTCGGCGCACATGCGGCAACTGCACGCACGCCGCTACGACACGGTGCGGTCCGCGTACGACGCGGGAGTCCCCGTCTTCGTCGGCACCGACGCGGGCGGCACGCTGCCGCACGGCCTCGTCGCCGACGAGATCGCCGAGCTGGTCACCGCCGGCATCCCCGCCGTGGAGGCGATCTCCGCCGCCACCTGGGGCGCGCGGCGCTGGCTGGGCCGCCCGGCACTGGAAGAGGGCGCCCCCGCCGACCTCGTCGTCTACGAGACGGACCCCCGCGAGAACGTCGCCGTGCTGTCGGCCCCCCGCCACGTTGTCCTCCGGGGCCGGGTCACGCACTGACTCCGGCTCCCGGGACCCGGTCCCCGGGACGCACGGCCCCGGAACCCCACTGGCACGGGTGCGGGGCGGGCATCGTACGCCGGGCTCCGGGGTGCCCGGTGCCGGTCCGGTGTGCTCCTGCACCGTGGCAGTCGGCCGCGCGTGGCCGCGCGCGGAGGGGGCCCTGCGAAGCGTCCCGTGCCGGCGCGGCGCCTCGCGAAACGTTCCGCTTCGGGTTCGCGGCCCCCTCACGCGAGGGGCCTGCGCCGCAGCGCCCGGTGCCGGTCCGGCGCATCACCTGATCCGGGGCAGCGGGCCCCGGGGGAGCGGAACCGTCAGCGCGACGTGTCCCCGTCGGAGGGCAGGAGCTTCGCGAGGGCCGCGGACAGGGCGTCCGTCACGTCGCGGGAGCGGACGGCGAGCCGCAGCCACTCCGGGCCCAGCCCTGGGAACGTGTCGCCCCGCCGCACGGCGAACCCCAGCTCGCGCAGCCCCTCGCGCAGCCACCGCGCACGGGGATGCCGCACCAGCACGAAGGGCGCCTCGGCGTGTCCGGCCGAGGTCAGGTCACCGAACTCGGCCAGCCGGGCGAGGAGATACGCGCGGTCCTCGGCCACGTCCCGCGCGGCGCGCTCCGCCTCGGCCAGCGCCCCCGGCTCGCAGCACGCCTCGGCGGCGGCCAGCGCGGGCGACGAGACGGGCCACAGCGGCTGTTGCGCGGCGAGCGCCGCCACCGTGCCGGGACCGGCCAGCACATAGCCGACGCGCAGCCCGGCCAGCCCCCAGGTCTTGGTGAGGCTGCGCAGCACGAGGACCTGCCCCGGCAGCCCGGTGAGCCGGGGCACGAGGGACTCGCGTTCGCCGGGTACCGCGTCGATGAACGCCTCGTCGACGACGAGCGCGCGGCCAGGGCGTGCGAGCGCCGCCAGCGCGTCGGCCGGGTGGAGCACCGACGTGGGGTTGGTGGGGTTGCCGACCACCACCAGGTCGGCGTCCTCGGGCACCGCGCCCGTGCCGAGCCGGAAGCCGTCCTCGGGGCGCAGCAGGACGCGTTCCACCGGCGTGCCCGCGTCGCGCAACGCGGCCTCCGGCTCCGTGAACTGCGGGTGCACCACGACGGCGCGCGCCGCCGGAAGCGCCCGCGCCAGCAGCACGAACGCCTCGGCGGCCCCCGCCGTCAGCAGCACATGGTCCTCGGGCAGCCCGTGCCGCGCGGCGACGGCGCGGCGCGCCGCGCGCCCGTCGGGGTACGCGGCGAGCCCGTCGAGCGAGGCGGCGACGCGCGCCTTGAGCCAGCCGGGGGGCGTGCCGGTGCGCACGTTCACCGCGAGGTCGGTCAGCTCAGCGCCGCTGTCCCGTACTTCGGCGTCACCGTGGTGCCGCAGATCGTGCTCGGGCGCCCCGCCCGCCCCGGCCTCAGTGGGAGTGGGCATGCCCGTGACCGTGCCCATGTCCGTGGCCGTGTCCGTGACCGCCGTGGTGGTGATGGCTGTCGTCGTCGTCCGGGTGGTAGTGCGGCTGCTGCGGCGCGCCGACCTTGTCCTCGAAGCCCGGCATCGCGATCCGGTAGACGCAGGAGTCGCAGTTCATGCGCAGATCGCCCTTGACGGCCTCGCGGTAGCGCTCCAGCACGAGGTCGGCCAGCTCGTCGGTGGCGCCGATGACGTCGGCGTTGATCACCTCGGTGTCCGGGTTGGCCGCCGACCAGCCCTCGGCCTGCTGCTTCACGCGCTCGGGAAGGATGCCGGTGAACAGGAAGTACGGCAGGACGACGATCCGCCGCGCGCCCAGCTTGCGGCAGCGCTCCAGCCCCGAGGGCACGTCGGGCGCGGCGAGCGAGACGAAGGCGGTCTCGACGCCCGCGTAGCCCCGCCCCTCCCACAGCAGCCTGGCGGCCTTGTGCACCTCGGCGTTGGCGTCCGGGTCCGTCGAACCGCGGCCCACCAGCAGCACCGTCACATCGGCCAGGTCCTCTGGTGTGCGGGGGGACTCGCCGTCGCCGCCCAGCGCCTCGTCGAGACGGCGCTCCAGCACGGACAGCAGCGAGGGGTGCGGCCCGAGCGGACGCCCGTAGGTGTACGAGATGCCCGGGTGCCGCTCCTTCTCGCGGGCGAGCGCGGCCGGGATGTCGCCCTTGGCGTGCCCGGCGGAGACCAGCATCAGCGGCACGGCGGCGAAGTTCGACACGCCGCTGTCCACCAGCTCCGAGACCGAGTCGGCGAGCGGGGGAGGGGACAGCTCGATGAATCCGCCGGACACCGGGATCTCCGGGTTCCGTTTGCCGAGTTCACCGACGAAGGAGCGGAACGCCTCGGCGCCGTCGTCGTCACGGGTCCCATGGCCGACGAGGAGCAGGGCGGGCGGGGTGGTCACGGTTTCTCCTTGGGGGTGGTGCGGTGCGCCGCGCGGGGGCGGCGCGTACGGAAGGGGACGGACGAGGGGGCGGGCGGGCGCGGGCCCGTGCCGCTGGGCGCGCGGCACGGAAGCGGGAGCGGGCCCGTCATGCCTGCCACCGGTAGCCGCGCGGCGTCACCATGCGGCCCGCGATCTCGCGGGTCGCGGTGTTGCCGACGGTGACGACGGTCATCATGTCGACGCTCTCGGGGGCGAGTTCGGCCAGCGTGGTGAGCGTCGCGTACTCGTCTGGACGGGTCGCGCCGCGGACGACACCCACCGGGGTGCGCCCCTCGCGGTGCTCGGCGAGGATGCCGAGCGCCTTCGGCAACTGCCAGTCACGGCCGCGTGAGCGCGGGTTGTAGAAGGTGACGACGATGTCCGCCTCGGCCGCAGCGCGTACCCGACGCTCGATCACCTCCCACGGCGTGTGCAGGTCGGAGAGGCTGATGGACACGTGGTCGTGCCCCAGCGGCGCGCCCAGGATCGCGGCGGCGGCGAGCGCAGCCGTGACGCCAGGGACGCCGACGACGTCGATGTCGTCGCTCGCCTCGGCCAGCGCGGGCGAGGCCATCGCGTAGACGCCGGCGTCGCCGCTGCCGATCAGCGCGACGGCGTGCCCCGCGCGGGCCTCCGCGACGGCGGTACGGGCCCGCTCCTCCTCGGCGCCGAGCCCCGACTCGACGACGCGGGTGCCGGGGCGCAGCAGGTCGCGGATCTGGTCGACGTACTGGTCGAGCCCCACGAGCACCGAGGCGCGCCGCAGTTCCTCGCGGGCGCGCGGGGTGACCAGGTCGCGGGCGCCGGGTCCGAGGCCCACGACGGCCAGCCGCCCGCGCGGGCCGCGGCGCGCCACGGCGGCCGTCGCCATGGCGGGGCTGCCGTCGATCGGGGCCGACTTGGTCTTGGGGACGACGAGTTCACCGAGGCCGCCGTGGCCGTCCCGCGCGTGGCCGCTCGTCGTGACGACGCCCGCCGTGGCGGCGCGGGGAGCGGCGGCCAGCAGTGCCGCGGCCTCCGCGACGGAGGGCGTGCCGACGGCGGCGCGCGGCGCGTCGGAGGGGTTGGGCACCTCGACGGCCGAGAGCGCCTCGGCCGGGTACGTGCGCAGCGGCACGCCCAGCCGCTCCGCCGCCGCGAGCAGTCCCGGCTCGTTCGCCTTCGCGTCGACGGTGGCCAGTTCGGTGACCGAGCGGACGGACAGGCCCGCCTCGTCCAGGGTTTCCTCGACGAGGAGCAGCACCTCGTCCGCGGTCACGCCCCGGCTGGCGCCGACCCCCACGGCGAGGGACGGCGGGCGCAGCACGGCCTCGGCCCGGCCGAGCGGGATGACCTTGTCGGTGACCCAGAGGGTGGCGCCGTCGGCACCCGCGCCCTGCGCACCGTGCGCGGACCCCGCGGGTACGGCGTTCGGCGGCAGCGCGGGCAGCGGCCACCGCGCGTCGGCGCGCACCGGGACCGTGGCGCCGTCGAGAAGCGCCCGGCTCACCGCCGCCACCGCGCCCTCGACGGGCCAGCCGAGCGTGTCAAGACCCGGCACGCCGACGGCGTCGGTCGCCGTGGTCACCACGGGACGGCAGCCGGAGAGGACGTCGGCCACCGCACGGGCCAGCTCGTTCGCGCCGCCCGCGTGCCCGCCGAGGAGGGACACCGCGTGCTGCTGCGCCTCGTCGACGCAGACGACACCGGGATCGTCGGTCTTGTCGGCGAGCAGCGGCGCGAGCAGGCGGACCGTGGCGCCGGTGGCGAGGAAGCAGACGAGCTGGTCGCACTCGCCGAACGCGCGGGTGACGGCTTCGCGGACGCCCGGCCCTTCGTAGACGCGCGTACGGTCCGGCCACGCCGCGGCCAACCGGTCGCGTGCGGCGGCACCCGCCGCGGTGGCGGAGATCAGGCCGATCAACGTGTAGCTCCTTCGGGGGCGCCGGGCGGGGTGCCCGGCAGGGGTCGGGGGAGGGGGCGGAACGGATGAGTGGGCGGGCGGGCGGACGGTGTGGCCGTGCGGGGCGGGCGGGCTGGGCGGGTCGGCAGGACGCGGCACGTCGTCACGGGGTTCGCGCGACGCACCCCCGCGGCCCCCGGGCCCGCCGCACACCGGCGGACAGAGCATGCCGCGACGTGCCCGACGGGGCCAGAGCGCGGTCCGGGCCGGGCCGCGCGGGGCCTGCCGGGGGCGCGCGTGACGCCTGGCACGGGCCGGGCCGGGCCGTGAAGCTGGCTGCCCGGCCGGGCGGGCAGCGGCGCTGGTCCGGTGCCGTGTGCTGCCGCCGATCCGGTCGTGTCGCCGGTTGCCGGGTCGGGCGGGTGCGTGGGTCCGGTGCGGTGTGCTGCGGCTCCGGCCGTGTCGCCGGGCGCCGGGCAGCTGGCCCGACCGGTCCGGAGCACGGGCTGCGGTGCGGTCGTGGCTGCTGGTTCTGGGGCCGGATGTGGCACGGGCTGCGGTGCGGTCGTGGCTGCTGGTTCTGGGGCCGGATGTGGTACGGGCTGCGGTGCGGTCGTGGCTGCTGGTTCTG
>NZ_BAAGSO010000054.1:0-50129 GCF_054782395.1 Streptomyces daliensis
CGGCCGGGACGGCGGGCGCGGCCGGGACGGCGGGCGCGGCCGGGACGGCGGGCGCGGCCGGGACGGCGGGCGCGGCCGAAGACCCCGTCTGACGGCCGGGCGCCGGGCGCCCCCGCCGACCACCCCCGACGGGCGCGCGCCCGTCGGCGGGAGGCGTGGTGCGCCCCCGCCCGTGCCCTCCGGCCCCGGTTTCCCGGGCCGTCGTTTCCCGCCTGCGCAACCCCTTGACGCCCCACACCGGGGCCCTTAACGTTCACGATCAATTCATACGTATGCACTCTCTGCACCCCTCATTAACCGCGCGATCGGAGAAGCCATGTCCGCCGCAGCGCCACCCAGTCCAGACGTCGGCACTCCCCCGGCCGACCCGCACAAGCGGAAGGCGATACGCAGAGCCATCGGCGCGGGCAGCATCGGCAACTTCGTCGAGCAGTTCGACTACGGCCTGTACGGCTACATGGCCCCGATCATGGCCCCGGCGTTCTTCCCCGAGAGCGACAGGACCGTGGCGGTGCTGGGCACGTACGCGATCATCGCCGTCGCCTGCCTGTTCCGTCCGCTGGGCGGCACCCTCGTGGGCCGCTGGGGGGACAGGGTCGGCCGCAGGAAGACACTCCTGTGGACCATCGTGGCCATGGGCGTGGCCACCGCCGCGATCGGGCTGCTGCCCACGTACCAGCAGATCGGCGTCGCCGCGCCGATCCTGCTCCTGCTGATCCGCGTCGTCCAGGGCGCGGTCTCGGGCGGCGAGTACGTCGGGGCCGTCGCGTTCATCGTCGAGTGGGCGGAGCCGGACCGGCGGGCCTACTACACGTCGTACGCGTCCAACAGTTGCTTCGTCGGCACCCTCGCGGGCGCCGGTACGGCCGCCCTGACCAGTTGGGTCTTCGAGGGCGAGGCCCTGGACACGTACGGCTGGCGACTCCCGTTCCTGCTGGCGGTCCCGCTCACGCTGGCCGGGATGTGGCTGCGACGTCACATCGAGGAGACCCCGGAGTTCGTCCGCGCGACCGAGGAGGGGACGAACGTCGTCAAGTCGCCGGTCCGTGAGGCGCTGCGCTCGCAGTGGCGGCCGATCCTGGTCTTCTGCGGGATCTCGATCATGCTCGCGATCCTCTCCTACACCTGGGTCACGTTCTATCCGCAGTACCTGACCGGCACGCTCGGGATGCCGCGCTGGATGGGCCTGGCCTCGAACGCCATCTCCATCGCCGTGCTCATCCCGGCCCTGCCGCTGGCCGGCATCCTGTCGGACCGCATCGGGCGCAAGCCCATGCTGATCACCGGCGCCCTCGCATCCATCGTGCTCGTCCCGCTCGCCTTCCACGTCGGCGAGGGCGGCACCTTCGGGACGGCCGTGGCCAGCCAGCTCATCTACATCGTGCCGGAGTTCTTCCTGACGGGCATCGTCACCGTCTGCGTGGCCGAACTCTTCGCCACGCGTACGAGGTTCAGCGCCGGTGCCATCGCGTACAACAGCTCGTTCTCCATCTTCATGGGCATCACGCCGTTCGTCGCGACGCTGCTCGTCAGCACCTTCGGCACCATCTACGCCGTCTGGGCCTATCTGGCGGTGGCGGCCCTGCTGGCCCTGGTCGTCGTGAGCGCCTTCATGACGGAGACGTACCGGAGCCAACTGGGCGCCGACAAGTTCGCCCGCTAGCACGGCAGGCGGCTTCCCCGGCCACTCCCCCAACTCGCCCTCTACATACGCATTCAGATCACTACCGGAACGGAAACACCATGCCCCTGGACCCCGTCGCCCACCTCCCCTACAAGGACCCGGACGACTTCATCCGCGAGGTGACCGACCGCATCTGGGTCGACCGCGACATCGCCCACATCGTCGACAACTACGAGCCCGACTCGATCGTCCACACCAGCCTCGGCACCGTCGTCGGCCGTGACGGTGTCATCGAGGGCACCACCATCCGCATGGGCGAGGCCCCGGGCCACATCGGCCAGGCGGAGGACGTGGTGTGGGAGGCGCGGGGCGACGACGCCTTCCTCAGCTCCCACCTGGTCTTCTCCGCCGACGAGCACCTCGTGGACGGCCGCAACGTCCGCATCCGCAAGCGCACGGTGGCCAACTGCCTGTACCGGCGCGGCCGGATGGTGGAGGAGTGGGTGGTGCGCGACGAGCTGGCCGACTGCCTGCAACGCGGCCAGGACCCGGACGAGGCGGCCCGCGCGCTGACCTTCCAGGGGTACACCGGCTCCATGCTCGACGAGCCGCCGGAGGACGTGCTGCTGAGCGGGGTCAGCGGTGCCCGTCCGGACGAGTTCAGCGCCGAGTGCGAGATGGTGCTCAAGTTCATCGACGAGGTGTGGACACAGCGCCAACTGCACAAGGTCGGCGACTACATGGACCGCGACCTGTTCCTCCACACGATCGGCGACCGCACCGTCATCCGCCCCGAGCGCTACCAGAGCGACCTCCTCGCCATGGTCGCCCCCTTCCCCGACGCGCGGTTCGCCGTCCGTGACGTCCAGACGAACCACTCCCCGCGCTACGCGGGCCTGCGCGTGGCCGTCCTGTGGACCATGCACGGCACCTACCGCGGCACCCCCGCCTTCGGCCCCCTCACCGGCAGCCCTGTCACGGTGCTCGGTGTCTCGCAGTTCCTGGTCCAGGAGGGGCGCATCGTGAAGGAGGTCCGCGTCTACGACGAAGTATCCCTGCGCGCCCAGCTCAACGCGTCGCGCGAGGACGGCCCCCAGGTCGAGGCCAACATCTACTGACCTCCCCCGAAGCCGACGGGCCCGCCACCGGCACTCCGGCAGCGGGCCTGTCCGCGCCTCTCTCCCTCCCGAGGTGCCGCTCGCTCAGTCGCGGTTCGCGGTCTGCTGCTTCCTGGACCATGCGGTGGCGTCGGCTCCGTAGCGGGCCAGAAGGCGTGCGAACTGGATCCGCTCCTCCTGGGACCAGGCGGCGGTGATCTCCTGGAACGCGCTGCGCTGTTCGGCGGCGAAGCGGTCGCGCTCGGCCTCGCCGTGCTCGGTCAGTTCGAGCACGGTGCGGCGTCCGTCGGACTGGGAGGCCGCCCGGCGCAGCAGCCCGTCCTCGATGCAGGCGGCGACGGTCCGGCTGGCCACCGGCTGGGCGACGCCCATCTCGGCGGCGAGGCCGCCGACGGTCGTCTCGCCCGGCGCGTCGGCGATCACATTGAGCACGAGGTTGCGGGAGAGGTCCTTGCCCGACGCCGGTGCGCGTCGCCGCAGACGTGACAGGGCCGGGCCGATCTGGTCCAGCGCCTGGTCGTCGGAAGGCTGCTCGGAGAAGGGCGCGCTGCTCATGTGAAGGAGTCTAGGCCCGGCCCGCCCATTTGCATACCGTTAGGTAAGTGCATAGCATCAGGTATGTAAATCCGGG
Organism: Streptomyces daliensis; assembly: GCF_054782395.1. Lineage (NCBI taxonomy): Bacteria > Bacillati > Actinomycetota > Actinomycetes > Kitasatosporales > Streptomycetaceae > Streptomyces > Streptomyces daliensis. The sequence goes on from NZ_BAAGSO010000054.1 coordinate 3,374, forward strand.
GCTCACCGTCCTGGACCGACCAGAAAACGAGGCGGACTGCCATGGCGCTCACCGCGATCACCAACGCGCGAGTCTTCGACGGAGAGAAGACGGCAGGCGTGCGGACCGTGGTCATCGACGGCGGGCGGATCGCCCGTGTCGGTGGCGAGGCCCCCCGGGACAGCGAGATCGTCGACGGCGACGGCGCCACCCTGCTGCCGGGACTCATCGACGCCCATGTCCACTCCGCTCCGGGCTCCCTGGCGCTCGCCCTGCGGTTCGGGGTGACGACCGAACTGGAGATGCAGGGGATGAACACACGGGAGAACCGGGGGCCCATCACCGACGACGACACCGTGGCCGACGTGCGCTCCTCCGGCTTCGCCATCACGCCGCCCGGCGGTCACCCCAGCGAGCTGATGCCGGAGGGCTTCCGGCCCAAGTGGGACCTGCCCCCGGTGATGCCCCTGATGCCGTTCTCCACCACCCCCGAGGAAGCCGTCGCCTTCGTGCCCCAGCTCCTCGCCCGGGGATCCGACTTCATCAAGTTCATGATCGACGACGGCAGCGTGGAGGGGCACCCCGGACTGCCCTCCCTCGACCAGGCCACCGTCAACGCCGGTGTGGCCGAGGCCAAGAAGTACGGCGCCCTCACCGTGGCCCACGCGCTGACCGTCGACGCCACCAGGATGGCCGCCGAAGCCGGCGTCGACGGCCTCACCCACGTGTTCATGGACCAGCCGCACACCGCCGAGATCATCGCCCTCATCAAGGACGCGGGCATGTTCGTCATCCCCTGCGTCACGCTCAACGCCTCGATGATGGGGATCACCGGCAGCGCACTCGCCGACGACCCCCGCGTCGCCGCACGCCTCGACAGCAAGTGGGACGAGACCCTGCGCTCCAGCTACGGCCGCTACCCGCAGGGCAGGCTCGACGACGTGTACGACACCGTGCGCGCGCTGGACGCCGCCGGCGTGGACGTGCTCGCAGGCACCGATGTCTCCATGCCCGAGACGTTCTTCGGGGGCCTGGCACACGGGGCGAGCCTCCACCACGAATTGCAGTACCTCGTGGCCGCCGGCCTCACGCCCGCACGGGCCCTGCGCGCGGCCACGGCGACCACGGCCCGCCGCTTCCGCCTCAGCGACCGGGGCCGCATCGCCGAAGGACTCCGCGCCGACCTCCTGCTGGTCGACGGCGACCCGACCAGCGACATCGGCGACACCCTCAACACCCGCGCCGTCTGGCGCCGCGGCACCCGCCTGGCGGCGTGACCACCCCGGCCCTTACACGATCGCGGACGTGTACCGGCGCTCACGGGCGGCTCCGCAGGTGAGGGGAACCCCGGCCGCCGCGCGGCAGGGGTCCCCCTCAGAGGCGGTGAGCGCCGGTCAGCGGGCGGGGTCGCCCGCGCCGGAACCGTCACCGTGAATCGGGCAGGTCAGCGTTGCAGGGTGAGGAGGCCAGGGCGCCAGGGGAGTTGGTTGTAGGGGCCCCCGGCCGAGGGCGACTTGCCCTGGTAGAGGAACTGGAGGTTGCAGGGGTCGACGGTCATGGTCTGGTCGGGGTTGTTGCGCACGAGGTCACCGTGGCTGATGTCGTTGGTCCAGGTGGCGCCGCTGTTGGCCTTGCCCGCGAAGGGGTTGCTCTCGCTCGCGGCCTGCGGGGTCCACGAGCCGTTCAGGCTGTCGGCCGTGAAGGAGCGGAAGTAGCGCCCGTTCGCGCCCATCGCCTCGACGATCATGAGGTACTTGTTCTGGCCCTGGACCTTGTAGACCTGTACGCCCTCGAACAGGTTGGCCTTCGTGTCGCTCATGACCGTCGTGTACGACGAGCCGAAGCTGCCCGGGAAGTTCCCGATGGGCATGCTCGCCCGGTAGATCTTGCCGTTGTCACCGGCGAAGAACAGGTACATGTTCTGGCCGTCGGCGATCAGGGTCTGGTCGATCGGGCCGGTGTCGGAGCCGGAGATGCTGCCGGTGAACAGCGGCTGCGGCGACGACCAGCCGTTGGGGTTGGTGGGGTCGCTCGACGTGCGGTAGATGAACGGCCACGCACCCCACTGGTACGCCAGCACCCAGATGTTCTTGGGCGCGAAGTAGAACAGCGTGGGCGCCACCGCGGCCTGATTCATCCCGCTCTGGCCGGCCGAGGCCATGTCCGACCAGTTCGTGAAGGGAGCGAACGTCATCGAGCCGTACGACGATCCCGACACGTTGGACGCGTAGACCAGGTGTTTGCCGTTGTACGTCACGGTGGTGAAGTCCTTGAGCGAGAGCCACCCGTTCGCTGGCTGCGCCAGCACACCCGTCGACGACCACCTGTACGTCGACGGAAGAGAACACGTGCCGTCCGGCGGCGTCGCGGGCAGGCCGGTCCACTTCTGGTCGCTGCCGCCGTCGCACGTCCCGATCTGCACCGCCGTGCCGTTGGCCGTACCGGCACCCGCGGCCTCCAGGCACAGCCCGGACTCCACTCCGACGACCGTGCCGTCGGAGTTCACCCGCCACTGCTGGTTCGCGCCGCCGGAGCAGGCCCAGATCTGCACCCGGGTACCGGACGAGGTGGCGTGGCCCGGGACATCCAGGCATTTGTTGCCGTACACGGTCAACTGTTTGCTGTCCGTCGACGTCCACTGCTGGTTGGTCCCGCTCCAGCAGTCGTAGATCTGTAGGTACGTGCCGTCGGTCTGACTGGCTCCCGGCACATCGAGACACCGGTTCGAACCAACGCCGCGTAAAGCGCCACTGGCGGCTGCCTGAGCCGGGATGGCGACGAGCATCGCCGCCAGCGCGGCCAGGACCGCCACAGCGGCGAGCACCACAGACGGTCGTCCGGGGCTGAAACTTCCTCTGCGCATGGGGAGTTCCCCAACCTTGAGTAGACGGTTCCGGTGGCCTCGTCGGAGGTTGTCCGGGCTTGTTGGTGTAGTGCGGTGGGCGGGGTGGGCGGTGGGCCGGTGCCGGCCCCGTTCAGGGCGTGGACAGCTCGAACCGCGTGACGCGGACCGAACCACCGAGCGCCCGGGTGGCATGGTTGAAGAGCGCGAACCGGTAGCCCATGAAGAACCGCCAGTCGTTGCCCATGGAGAAGGCGGGTCCGAGCCGGGTGAACGTGACGCCGTCGGCGCTGTAGGAGAAGGTCCCCTGACGTGCCGCGCCGGCGCGGATGTCCGCGCTCGCGCGCAGCCAGACACGGCCGCCCGGGGCGGCGGCGCTCGCCAGCTCGTAGCCGGTGCCGGTGGTGTTCCAGCCGCTGTCCATGGTCAGCCCGCCGACCGTCACCACGCGTGTGGCGCCGCCCTCGCGCTTGACACCGATCCACGCGGAGGAGTCGCGCAGCAGCGCGAGTCCGGCCCGGTCGCCGTCCCGCATCGCGACGCTGTCCAGCTCGACCGTGGCGGTGGAGGTGGGGCCCTGGATGCGGTGCGTGAGGGTGTTGCGGGCCCAGTACAGGTCGTCGGTGACCGTCGCGGTGCGCAAGGTCAGCCCGTTGTCGACCGACCACTTGGTGTTGTCCGGGTTGTGGTTCCACTCCCATCTCGGCTTGAGGGCCGTGCCGTCGAAGGTGTCGACGCCGATCATGGGGGTGACCTGGCGGGGCGGCGGCGGCACGACCGGGCTGGGGTAGGTGGTGCCCCACGCGCCGTTCACCAGTTGGACGACGGGCCACCCGTCCCCGGTCCAGGTGACCGGAGCCAGCGCGGGCACGCGCCCGCCGGGGTAGGCGTCGACGAACGCCAGGTAGTACCAGGCGCCGTTCTGCGTCTGCACCAGACCGCCCTGGTGCGGGACGCCTCCGCCGGGGACCGGCCCGCGCAGGTCGAGGAGCACCTGCCTCATCGTGTACGGGCCGAAGGGGCCGCCCGACGACTTGAGGATGTACTGCCCGTTCGCGGGGCGGGTCAGGAAGATGTAGTACTGCCCGTTGATCTTGTAGAAGCGGGAGCCCTCCAGGATCCCGACGCTCGACGGGGTCGTGAACACCTGCTGCGTGCGCACCTGGGTGCGGCCGTCGGGGGAGAGCTGGGCCACGCTGATCGTGGTGTTGCCGTACGCCACGTACAGGGTGTCGTCGCTGTCGACCAGCAGTCCCGCGTCGTAGTAGGGCGTGCTGATCGTCGTCAGCCGGTTCCACGGCCCCTCGACGGCCGTCGCGGTGTAGATGTACGTCCGGGCGAAGTCGATCTGGCCCAGCCAGTAGAACGTCCCGTTGCTCGGACGGTAGGCCAGCGACGACGCCCAGATCCCTCTGACATAGCCGCGGCCCCCGTTCAGGTCGTACTTGGCGCCGAAGTCCAGAACCGGCACCGAGTGACCGGCGATCTCCCAGTGCACCAGGTCGTACGAGCGCAGGACGGGCGCACCCGGCGAGTAGTGCATGGTCGAGGCCGAGGCGTAGTAGGTGTTTCCGACGCGGATGACGTCGATGTCCGCGAAGTCCTGCCAGATCACCGGGTTCGTGTACACATCGGCGGCGGCGCGGGCCGCCCCTTGGGCTGGGGCGGCAGCGGCGCGGGAGGCTCCCGTCGACGGGAGGACCGCGCCGGTGGCGAGACCGGTGGCGGCGGCCAGCGCGCGACGCCGGGGGAAAGGCTGACGAGACCATGACATGCGCATACGGCAGACTCCTTGCGGCTCGGCGTTCGAGGAGATGACCCGGAGATGCCTTGCTGTGCGATGGAGCTACCGACATGTTCGTCATACCGAACAATGGTCGATTTATCGAGCAACCTAGATGATAAGGAACCGGCGAACGACGTCAATACCTCTCGCAACCTCTCGCACATGTCACCTCGGCGGCACCGGAACATTCCTTCGGCCGGGCGGGCGACCGGACGGCAGGATGCGCGACGGAGGGTGGCTTCGGCGGGGGAGGGTGGCACGGGCCACGGACGCGCGGCGAGGCGCTCAAGGTGCTGGTGCGGCCGTGAGCAGGCAACCTGTGAGCAACGCGATGGGCGTCTCGGCGCGGGTGGGTGCCACCGTGCCCGCCGTCCGGGCGCACACCGCGACCGAGGCCCGGGACGCCGCCGACGGAACTGGTGCCGACACCATGATCACCACCGCACAGCGCACGCCGTCACCCACGGCGGAGCGGCCGGGCGGGACCCCGGCCCACGCGACGCCGGTCCTCACGGTCGTCTGCGTCAGCTACTTCATGGTCGTCCTCGACAACTCGATCGTCTTCACCGGCCTGCCGCAGCTCCGCTCCACCCTGGGGTTCTCCGAGACCGGCCTGTCCTGGATCACCAACGCCTACGTCCTCGTCTTCGGCGGACTGCTGCTGCTGGGCGCCCGGACCGGCGACCTCTTCGGCCACCGCAGGGTCTTCCTGCTCTCCCTCGCCGCCTTCTCCCTGACCTCCCTCCTGGTGGGCGCCGCACAGACCCAGTGGTGGCTGATCGGCGCCCGGGCGCTCCAGGGCGTCGGCGCCGCCGTCCTGGCCCCGTCCGCGCTGTCGCTGCTCACGTGCGGCTTCGCCGAGGGCCGGGCCCGGAACCGGGCGATGGCCGCCTACAGCGCCGTCACCGGCCTCGGTGCCGCCCTCGGACTGGTCGTCGGAGGGCTGGCCGCGGACCTCGTCTCGTGGCGGGCCGGGTTCTTCCTCAATGTGCCGGTCGGCGCCCTGATGATGGTCATGGCCCTGCGGTACCTGCCCGGGACCGAGCGCCGTGGCGGCCGTTTCGACGTGGCGGGGGCGCTGCTGGCAACCCTGGGCTCGACGGCCCTGGTCCTGGGCATCGTGAACACCGCCGAATTCGGCTGGACCGCCCCCGCCACCCTGATACCGCTGGTGGCGGGCGTAGCACTGCTGGCCCTGTTCGCCGGGGTGGAGCGGCGGGCCGCCCAGCCGATCGTGCCCCTGCGGCTGTTCGCCAGCCGGGAGCGCAGCGGCGCCTACGTCACCCGGATGCTCTACATGGGCGCGATGATGGGGTTCTACTTCTTCACCGCCCAGTTCATGCAGAGCGTCTACCACTGGACACCGCTGGAGACCGGTCTCGCGTTCCTGCCGATGACGCTGGTCAGCTTCGCCCTCGCCGTCCAGGTGCCCCGGCTCCTGGAGCGGGTGGCACGGCCGCTGGTCCTCGTGTCCGGGGTCGCTCTGACCGCAGCAGGCATGGCGTGGCTGAGCCGTCTCGGCCTGCACACCCCCTACGTGACCGGTGTCGCCCTGCCGATGGTGCTCATCGGCGCCGGGCAGGGCCTGGCGCTGGCCCCGCTGACCTCCAGCGGCGTCGACGGTGTCGCCCCGGCGGACGCGGGCGCCGCCTCCGGCCTGGTCAACACCGTCCACCGGATCGGCAGCGCACTGGCCCTGGGCATCCTGGCCGCCGTCGCCGCGACCGTCTCCACCGGCCACTCGCCCGCCGACATCGCGGCCCGCTCCGGAGCGGCCCTGACCGGCTCCGCCGTGCTGCTCGCCCTGGCCGTCGTCACCGTCCTCACCCTGATCGTGCCCACGTGGGCCACCCGCGACGAAGGGACCCGCTGATGCGGACCCTCACCCTCGACAACGGCGTCGGGACGCCTGCCCTCGCCGACGTCGGCCGCGCCGTCCCCGAAGCCTGACGCCCGGCCCGGACCGTCCCGTCCCGTCCCGTACACCGGAGGCGAGCACCAGGACCACCCGCTACGCGTCGCCGGGGCGCACCGACAGCCGGTGGTGGAAGACGTCCCGGGGGTCCCAGCGGTCCTTCGCCCGCTGGAGGGCGGCGTAGTTGGCGCCGTGGTAGAGCGCGTGCCACGGCGTGCCCGAGGTGTTGTGGCGGGGGTCTGCCAGATCGGCGTCGGCGTAGTTGATGAAGGCACCCGTGCGCGCGGGCACGCCCCCGGTGTCCGCGTACACGTCCCGGTACAACTCGCGGAGGAATCCGCGGTGCCGCTCGTCCTCGGCTGCCTGCTCCCAGCCGGTCAGGAACATGAGCTTGAGCACGGAATCGCGGTGCGCGACGGCGGTGGCGTGGGACGGCACCGCGTTGACCCGGCCGCCGTACGTGTTGAGGCTGACGATTCCCGCAGGGTACGTGTAGTCGGTCCTGGTGAGGTGGTGGTGGACGGCCCGCACCTGATGATGTGTCAGAGCGCGGTCGGCGTAGGCGGATTTCACCGCCAGCCGGTACAGCGGGCCGGGAACGTCGGGGCTGCCGATGACGGATGCCGCGGTCAGCCAGGACAGCGTGTGCGTCCGGACGAGGGGCTTGAGCCCGGCACCGGCGCCGAGCGCGGCGAGCTGATCGTCGAGGACGCGGCGCGCTGAAGGACCGGTGTCCGCCACCTGACCGATGAGGACGATGCTGCCGGCGGCCTCACGGTTCAGCAGCAGTTCGCTGTACAGGCGCGCTGCCCGGGTCCCGGGTGCGGAGTTGCGTTCCGCCCAGGTGCCGTAGGCGCCGACGAGCCGGGTGAACGTGTCGCGGTCCAGGTCCTTCCAGGACCACTCGGCGCGGAAGGAGAGCACGGAGGGGGGCGGTTCCGGCAGGTCCCGGAACCAGAAGCGGGTGACGATGCCGAAGCTGCCGCCCCCGCCGCCGGTGTGGGCCCACCACAGGTCGCGGTGCGGATCGTTCTCCTCGCGCGTGGCGACCACCGCACGGGCCCGCCCGGCCCTGTCCACGACGACCACTTCCACCGCGTACAGGCAGTCGACGGACAGACCGTGCAGACGGCACAGCGTGCCGTAGCCCCCGCCCGGGACGTGGCCGCCCAGTCCCACGTCGGCGCACCACCCGGCGGGCAGGGTCACACCCCAGCCGACGTACAGGTCCCGGTACGCCGCGCCGAGCCCGCCGCCCGCCCCGACCATGAACGCCTCGCGCTCCTCGTCGTACCGGACGGCCGTCATCCGGCACAGGTCCACGATGACGCGGACGCTGTCGTTGTCCACGAAGTCCTCGAAGCCGTGACCACCGCTGCGGGCCACGACATGCCGGCGCCGGCGTACGGCCTCCTGCACCGCGTGGACGACTTGGGCGGTCGTGGTGGGCAGGTGGATGCGCCGGGGGTGGCCGCTGAAGCGCCTGTTGTAGCCACGGGCGGCGAGGGCCTCATAGCGGGGGTCGCCGGGTCCGAGGACGATGTCGCCCCGCGACGGCGTCGCCCTCGTCCCCCTCCCCGCTGTCCGGGCATGGGCGGCGGACGTGAGCGGTGGACAGGCCGCCCCCGCCGTGGCCGCGCCGACGGCAGCGGTGCGCAGGACAGTGCGTCGAGTGTGCTCCGGCATGGCTCGCTTCCCTTCCGCGGGATGCTGGGGTACGCGGCAGAGCACGCAAGCCGCTGCCGACAGCTCCGACGGTAGGAAGCCCCGGACCGGGCGGGAATCCGGCTGGCCGGTGGCCCGACGGGGACCCAACCCCCTTGCCGGCCCGGCTCCTGCACTTGCCGTCCCACCGCCGCGACTGACGGCCGGACACCGTCCGACGTCAGACCGGCAGGTCGTCGGGCAGCACCCGGAACACCTTGTGCCGGCCCAATGGGCGCACGGCCCGGAAATCTCGCCGGCCGAGCGTGAGCACCGCGTCGGTGTCGTACTCAGCGGCAAGGGCCACGTTCACCGCGTCCGCGAGGTCCAGGTCCAGGTCGCGATACCGGGCGCGCACCGACTGGGCGACACCCAGATGATCCTCCGTGATCCCGGGCAGCACGACACGGCCTCGTCGTGCCCAATGGCGGATGTCGTCGACCGCGCTGAGCGCCGCTTCACGGCCGAGCTCGCGCGTGGCGACGTGGTCGATCTCCGCGAGCAGCAGCGGGGACATCACCAGAAGCCCGGCAGCCATGATCGCTTCGTTCGATGCCTGGTGCTCGGGGTGAGCGGAGTCGAGCGCCGCGAGCAGCCCGGAAGTGTCCGCGATGACGACGATCACGCAGCGGTACCGGTCCCGGTCTCGCGGCTCACCGCATCGGCGACAGCGTCACGCACGTCGTGCTTATCGGGGGTGCGCCCCTCTCCCCGGAAGGTGCGCGAGAAGAGGGGCTCGTCCCATACGCGGTTGGCCATGGCCGCGAGATGGATGCCCTGGCGAATGATCTCCGCCTCACTCATACCGCGCCGCTTCGCAGCCTCTTTGATGATCGAGAGGTCTTCCGGATCAGCATAGACATTGGTGCGCTTCATCGGCATGTACCAAGACTAGCGTATGTACCACACTGATGTATGCTCGCCGCAGCCAGGCCCTATGGGCCGACGAATCCGGCAAATCCGCAGCTCAGGCGCCCTTCCCCGCCGGTTCCAGAATCGCCACGCACTCCATGTGCTGCGTCATCGGGAAGAGGTCGAAGGCGCGGAGGAAGCGGGGGCGGTAGCCGGACTCGGTGAAGTATTTGAGGTCCCGGGCCAGGGCCGCCGGGTCGCAGGCGACGTAGGCGATACGGCGCGGGGTGAGGGCCGCGATGTGCTGGACCGTGCGTTTGCCCGCGCCCGCGCGGGGCGGGTCCAGGACGACGAGGTCCGCCTCGGTGATGCCCGTGCGGGGCAGCACCGACTCGACCTTGCCGTGCTCGACGCGCACCCGGGGAAAGTCCTCCAGGTTGCGCCGCGCGTCCTCGACCGCGCGCTTGCCCGACTCGATGCCGAGGACGGCGCCCGCCTCACCCACCCGGTCGGCGAGCGCCCCCGCGAAGAGGCCGACGCCGCAGTACAGGTCGAGGGCCATCTCGCCCTTGCGCGGGGTCAGGCCGCGCATGACCGCGTCGACGAGGAGGTCGGCGGCCTGCGGGTGCACCTGCCAGAAGCCGCCCTCGCCGACGCGCCAGGTGCGCCCGTCGGCCCGCTCGCGCACGAAGTCCCTGCCGTGCACCCGGTGCACGCTCTTGACGCCCGTCTTCGACTCCCCCACCCGCAGCACGGAGACGGGCTTGTCCAGCTCGACGATGGGCAGCCGCCCGCCGGGCCTCGGGGTGAGGACGACCTGACGGTCCTGGGAGCCGGTCGCGGCGATCGCGTCCACGGACGCGATCTGCGGCCACTCGCGCTTCTCGATGCCCAGCTCGTCGATGCCGGGGGCCGCGATCAGGCAGCGGTCGATGGGCTCGACGTCGTGCGAGCGGTGCCGTCGCAGGCCCGCGCGCCCCTCCTCGTCGATCGCGTACTGCACCCGCGTGCGCCAGCCGGGCACCTCACCGGGCGGCAGCTTGTCCCCGGGCGCCGGTTCCACCGTGCCGTCCCAGGACACGTCCTGCGGGGTCATCCCGGCCAGCCGCTCCAACTGCTCGGTCAGCACCTCGGCCTTCAGGCGGCGCTGTGCGCCGGGCTTCGCGTGCTGCCAGTCGCAGCCGCCGCAGCGCCCGGGGCCCGCGTAGGGGCAGGGCGCCTCGACGCGGTCCTTGGAGGGCTGGAGGATCCGCACGGCGTCGGCGCGCAGGAAGCGCGAGTCCTCGTGCCCCTCGGTGACGCGTGCGACGACGCGCTCGCCGGGCAGCGTGTGGCGTACGAAGAGCACCCGGCCCCCCTCGGTACGGGCGACGCAGTGCCCTCCGTGGGCGACGGGACCGACCTCGACCTCGTACTCCTCGCCGACGAGCGAGGGTGCGGGGGCTTCTGCGGAGGCGTCGGGCATGCGGGGTGGCTCCAGATGACGAGTGGGGGCGAATGGCGACAAGCGGGCGAGCGAGGACGAGCGGTGGCGCGGTGCGGCGGGAGGCCGCGACGCGCGGGGTGCGGCGTGCTGAGCGGTGCGCTGCGGCGTGCCGGGGTCGTGCCCGGGGGCCGGTGTGACGAGCAGCCGTCCAGTCTACTGCCCGTACCCGCCCCCTCCGCGCAGCGGGCAGGGCGGACACGGGCCGGGCCGGACCGGTCCAGTCCGGCCCGGCCCGTCACCGCTCGCGCTGCCCGGATCCCTCCCCGTCCTTCCCCGACGACATCCCGGCCGCCGACTTCGCGCCGGGCCGGATCGCGGGACCACGGCGCACCGAGCCCGGCGCGTTCCACTCGGCACGGCGCTTGGCCCGCTTCCTGGCCGCCTCCGAGGACTCCAGCTGCCAGGGCACGGAGGTGACCATGACCCCTGGCGTGTAGAGCAGGCGGCCCTTGAGCCGCAGGGCGCTCTGGTTGTGGAGCAACTGCTCGTACCAGCGGCCGACGACGTACTCGGGGATGTAGACGCTGACGACGTCCCGCGGATTCTCCCTGCGCAGCCGCTTCACGTACTCGATGACGGGCCGGGTGACCTCGCGGTACGGGGAGTCCAGGATCTTCAGCGGCACGCCGATGCCGCGCTCCTCCCACTGCTTGCGCAACTGCACCGTCTCGTCCGCGTCGACGCTGATGGTGACGGCCTCCAGGCTGTCGGAGCGCATCAGCCGCGCATAGGCGAGGGCACGCAGCGTCGGCTTGTGGATCTTGGAGACGAGCACGATGGAGTGGACGCGCGAGGGCCGCACGGTCTTCTCGTCCGTGTCGTCCGCGGCGAGTTCCTCGGCGACCAGGTCGTAGTGCCTGCGGATCGCGGTCATGACGGCGTAGAAGAGCGCCATGCCGACGAGCGAGACCCACGCGCCGTGGGAGAACTTCGTGATGAGGACCACGATCAGCACGAGCCCGGTGAAGAACGCGCCGAAGGTGTTGATGGCGCGCGAGCGGTGCATGTGGCGGCGCTTGGCCTGGTCGCGCTCGGTGCGCAGGTGCCGGTTCCAGTGCCGTACCATGCCGGTCTGGCTGAGGGTGAACGAGACGAAGACGCCCACGATGTAGAGCTGGATGAGGCGCGTGGAGTCGGCCTCGTAGACCACCACGAGTATCGCGGCGGCCCCCGCCAGCAGCACGATGCCGTTGGAGAACGCCAGCCGGTCGCCGCGGGTGTGGAGCTGACGCGGCAGATAGCGGTCCTGCGCGAGGATCGAGCCCAGCAGCGGGAAGCCGTTGTACGCCGTGTTCGCGGCGAGGAAGAGCACCAGCGCCGTCGCAGCGGCCAGGAATATGAAGGGGATCGATCCGTCACCGAAGACCGCCGCCGCCACCTGCGAGATGACGGGGTTCTGGGTGTAGTCGTGGCCCGCGGGCTGCCCGTTGATGAGCAGGTCCTTGGCGGGGTCCTCGGCCATCTTGACGCCCGTGCTGAGCGCGAGCGCGATCACGCCGCAGAACATGGTGACGGCGATGAGGCCCATCATCGCCAGCGTGGTCGCGGCGTTCTTCGACTTCGGCTTGCGGAAGGCGGGCACGCCGTTGCTGATGGCCTCGACGCCCGTCAGCGCCGCGCAGCCGGAGGAGAAGGCGCGCAGCAGCAGGAACGAGAGCGCCAGGCCCGAGAGCCCGCCGGTGTGCTCACTGGCGATGTCGTAGTCGGCCGTCGGCGCGCGCATCTCCTCGCCGAGGACGGCGCCGCGCACGACGCCCCACACGATCAGCGCGAAGACACCGGCGACGAAGCAGTAGGTCGGGATCGCGAAGAGCTTGCCCGACTCCCTGACGCCGCGCAGGTTCATCAGCGTCAGCAGCACGATCATGACCACGGCCACGAGCGTCTTGTGCTCGACGATGAACGGCACGGCCGAGCCGAGGTTCTCCACCCCCGAGGAGATGGAGACGGCCACGGTCAGCACGTAGTCCACCAGCAGGGCACTGGCCACGGTGAGCCCGGCCCGTCTGCCCAGGTTGGTCGTGGCGACCTCGTAGTCGCCACCACCCGAGGGGTACGCGCGCACGTTCTGCCGGTACGAGGCGACGACGGTGAACATCAGCACCACGACCGCGACCGCGATCCATGGGCTGAAGTGGTACGCCGACACTCCCGCCACCGAGAGCACCAGCAGCACCTCGCCCGGCGCGTAGGCCACCGAGGACAGCGGGTCGGAGGCGAACACGGGCAGGGCGACGCGCTTCGGCAGCAGCGTCTCACTCAGGCGGTCGCTGCGGAGCGCCCTCCCGAGGAGGAGTCGTTTCGGTACGTCGGTCATCCTGGACACGGAGAGGATCGTATGCGGTCAGTCGTGCGATGCTGGGACGGCCCGCTGTACGGGACGAGAGGGACGGGCGTGCACGTTGTGATCATGGGCTGCGGCAGGGTTGGTGCCGAGCTTGCCCAGACGCTGGAACAACAAGGCCATACGGTCGCGGTCATCGACCAGGACCCGACGGCTTTCCGCCGCCTGGGCTCGGGCTTCGGTGGCCGCCGGGTGACCGGTGTCGGCTTCGACCAGGACACCCTGCGGGAGGCCGGTATCGAGGAGGCCGGTGCCTTCGCCGCGGTGAGCAGTGGTGACAATTCCAACATCATCGCCGCTCGCGTGGCACGAGAGATGTTCAGCATCGAGCACGTGGCCGCGCGCATCTACGACCCGCGGCGGGCCGAGGTCTATCAGCGGCTCGGCATTCCGACGGTCGCCACGGTGCGCTGGACCGCGGACCAGATGCTGCGCAGGCTGCTGCCCTCGGGCGCCGAGCCGCTGTGGCGCGACCCCAGCGGGGGCGTCCAGCTCGCCGAGGTGCACGCCTCCCCCGCGTGGGTGGGCTACCGCGTCAGCAAGCTCCAGGAGGAGACGGGCGTACGCGTGGCCTTTCTCACCCGGCTGGGCGAGGCCATGCTGCCGACGTCCCAGACGGTGTTGCAGGAAGGCGACCTGGTGCACGTGATGATGCGCTGCGACCAGGTCGGTGAGGTCGAGGCGGCGTTCGCCATGGGGCCCGAGGAGGCTCGTCAACGATGAGGGTTGCCATTGCGGGCGCGGGCGCCGTGGGGCGTTCGATCGCGGGTGAGCTGCTGGAGAACGGGCACGAGGTGCTGCTCATCGACAAGGCGCCCACCGCGATCTCGGTCGAGCGGGTCCCCCAGGCGGAGTGGCTGCTGGCCGACGCCTGCGAGATCACCTCGCTGGACGAGGCGGCGCTGGAGCGGTGCCATGTGGTGATCGCGGCCACGGGCGACGACAAGGTGAACCTCGTCGTCTCCCTGCTCGGCAAGACGGAGTACGGGGTGCCGCGCGTCGTCGCACGCGTCAACAACCCCAAGAACGAGTGGCTGTTCAACGAGTCCTGGGGCGTCGACGTCGCCGTGTCCACCCCGCGCCTGATGTCGGCGCTGGTGGAGGAGGCGGTGAGCGTGGGCGATCTGGTGCGTCTGATGCGCTTCTCGCAGGGCGACGCCAACCTCGTCGAGCTGACGCTGCCTCCGGAGGCGGCGCTGGCGGGGACCCGGGTGGGCGATGTCACCTGGCCCGAGGACACGGCGCTGGTGACGATCATCCGCGGCAACCGCGTGCTGACGCCCGATCCGGACGACGCGCTGGAGGCGGGCGACGAGCTGCTGTTCGTCGCGGCCCCGGCGCGCGAGGAACAACTGGAGGAACTCCTCTCGGTCCGCGCCTGACACGACCTGGCTGACGCAAGTAGCCACAGAAGAGGCCCCGTTCCTTCCCGCCTTGTCGGCGGGGACGGGGCCTCTGCTGTGGCCGTGGTGCGGTGGCGGGCAGCTGCTCTGCGGTGGGGGCCGATCGACGGGCGCCGCGCGGCTCCGGGGCGGTCTCCCCGGGGCGCGGGCACCGGTGAGGATGCTGGGCGGACCTCCCGGGCACGAAGCGCCGACGCGGCTACGGCGCGGCGGACGGGGCACGAGGCGCCGGGCAGGGCCCGTGACACGCCCTGAGAGGCCGTGTGCGCTCCTCGGCCCCGGAACGGGGCCGCCCGTGGCACGCGCACGCACTCAGCGCCGTCAGCGGCGCCCCCTGCGCCGGTCCCGCGACGGCGGAACGCCGGGCGCGGAACCGCGCGGCCGTCAGCGACGGTGGCGGCCCGGACAGGCGGCGGGGCCGCCCCCGGCAGCAGGCTCCGAGGAGAGGCTGCCAGGCACCGTCTCGTCCGACACCAACACCGACAGCACCGGCACCGGCACCGGCAGTCGCGGCAGCGGGCCATGACGCCGGGTGCTCCGCGACGGCGGAACGCCGGGCGCGGAACCGCGCGGCCGTCAGCGGCGGTGGCGGCCCGGACGCGCTGCGGGGCCGCCACCGGCGGCAGGGTCCGAGTGGAGGTCGCCGGGCGCGCCCTCGTCCAATGCGGGCGCGGCAGCGCCCCCCCGCTTCGCGGCCTCCTCGGCCTCCTCCGCCGCCTCCATCTCCGCGATGACGTTGATCGGCGGCGGCGCCTTGGCGAGGAAGATCCACGTGAGGTAGACCGCGAGGAGGAAGGGCGGGATCTTCAGCGCGACCGTGACCCAGCCGAACTGCTGGGTGTCGCCCCAGAAGTAGAGCGGGAAGAGCACCGCGCACTTGGCGAGCAGGATGACGCCCCAGGCGTAACTGGCCTTCGTGTACGCCTTCTTGCGGCCCGGGTTGCGCGTGCGCCAGGAGAGGTTCTCCTTGAACACCGGGCCGAGGACCAGCCCCAGCAGCGGTACGCCCGCGACGGAGGTGGCGAGATAGGCGATGGCCAGGCCGAGCGTGTAGAGCATGCCCGGCAGGTAGAAGTCCTTGGCGTTGCCGGTCATCATCGCGAAGAGCACGCCGAAGGCGACTCCGAAGACCCCGCTGAAGGCGTGCTTCACGGTGTCCCTGCGGACGAGCCGGACCAGGCCCATCACCGCGGACAGGCCGAGGGCCGTCAGCGCGGCGGCGTGGATGTCCTTGTTGACCGTGTACCAGGCGATGAAGACGAGACCGGGAACCGTGGTCTCCACCAGGCCGCGCACGCCGCCGAACGCCTCGAAGAGGGCGGCTTCCGTGACGGCGTGGGATCCCTGGGCGTCCTGATCTTCCTGGACTTCCTGGCCGTCCCGCTCGCCCGTCTCCGGGCCCGCGGTCGGCTTGTCGAGGGAGGTCACCCGCTACTCCTGTCCGAGGGGTCGCAGCTCGTACTTGGGATTGAACATCACGGGACGCCCGCGGTTGCTCGCGATGCGTCCCCAAGCGATCAGCTTCCTGCCCGGCTCTATGCCCGCGATGGCGCGACGGCCCAGCCAGACGACGTCCAGCGCCGCCGAGCCGTCGAACAGCTCGGCCTCCAGCGTGGGGACTCCGGCGCGCGGTCGCAGCGTCACCGTGCGCAGTGTGCCGGTGACGCGCACTATCTGGCGGTCGCCGCAGTCACAGATACGGGTGCAGCCCGTGCTGTCCGCGTCCTGCCGCAGCTCCGCTGAGCGCAGGTCCTCCTCGGAGGAGGACAGCCGCTCCAGGAAGCGCCGGAAGCGTCCGCCTCCGGCGGGCTCGGCCCTGTCGGCTCGGGTGAGGCCACTCATAACAGCCAGCGTACCCGTGCGGGGGCGTCCCGATCGCCTCCGCCCGTGACCGCTCTCTCCGCCCCTCTCCCCTCACCGTCCTCGTCCGCCCCTCCCCTCTCGACCTCACCTCTCGAACCGGTACCCCATGCCCGGCTCGGTGACGAAGTGCTTCGGGTGGGCCGGGTCGGCCTCCAGTTTGCGGCGGAGCTGGGCCATGTAGACGCGCAGGTAGTTGGTCTCGGTCCCGTACGAGGGCCCCCAGACCTCCTTCAGCAGCTGCTTCTGGCTCACCAGGCGCCCCGTGTTCCGTACGAGCACCTCCAGCAGGTGCCACTCCGTGGGCGTCAGCCGTACGTCCCTGCCCTCGCGGTGGACCTTCTTGGCGGCCAGGTCGACGCTGAAACCCTCGGTCTCGACGATCCCCTCCTCCCCCGCGGACGGCGCTGCGGGCTCGGCCCTGCGGACGGCGGCGCGCAGCCGCGCGAGGAGTTCGTCCATGCCGAAGGGCTTGGTGACGTAGTCGTCGGCTCCGGCGTCGAGTGCCTCGACCTTCTCGTCGGAGGTCTGACGGGCCGAGAGGACCAGGATCGGGACCCGGGTCCAGCCGCGGATGCCCCGGATGACGTCGACGCCGTCCATGTCGGGCAGGCCGAGGTCGAGGATGACGACGTCGGGGTGACGGTCGGCGGCGAGCCGGAGGGCTGTGGCGCCGTCGGGGGCCGCGTCCACCTCGTACTTCCGCGCCTTCAGATTGATCACGAGAGCGCGGACGATCTGCGGCTCGTCATCGACCACGAGCACCCGGTACATGAGTTGTCCTCTCCAGTTTTCGGTCCATCGGCGTGCGCGTGCGCACCCGAGCGGCGGGACGGCGGGACGGCGGGACGGCGGGACGATGGCTAACCGACAGGTCCGACGGGTCCGACAGGTCGCGGATACGGGCGCGGGGCACCGGCCTCGCGCGCGCGGCGGGGGTCGGGCGCGCGGCCGTGCGCCGCGCGCAGGGTGAGCACCATCGTCATGCCGCCTCCCGGTGTGTCCTCGGCGTCCAGCGTGCCGCCCATCGCCTCGGCGAAGCCCCTGGCCACGGCGAGTCCGAGGCCCACTCCCGTGCCGCGTGGGGCGTCACCGTAGCGCTGGAAGGGCTCGAAGATGCGGTCCTTCTCGCTGTCGGGCACGCCGGGGCCCCGGTCGGTGACCCGCAGCTCGACCCGGTCGGCGAGCGCGCTGGCCCGCACGAGGACCTTCTTGCCCTCGGGGCTGTACTTGGCGGCGTTCTCGACGATGTTGGCGACGGTGCGCTCCAGCAGCCCCGGATCGACGGCGACCAGGGGCAGCGCCTCGGCGAGCGCCAGCCCGACGGTGCCCTCGGGCAGCCCCCTGAGCGCCTTGGGGACGACCTCCTCCAGGCTGATCTCGCGGATGAGCGGGGCGAGGGTGCCGGTCTGGAGCCGGGACATGTCCAGGAGGTTGCCCACCAGGTTGTCGAGCCGGTCGGCGCCCTCCTCGATGGCCTCCAGGAGGTCCGCCTCGTCGGCCTCCGACCAGGCCACGTCGTCGGAGCGCAGGGAGCTGACGGACGCCTTGATGGCGGCGAGCGGGGTGCGCAGGTCGTGCGAGACGGCCGCGAGCAGCGCGGTGCGGATGCGGTTGCCCTCGGCCAGCTCGCGGGCCTGGTCGGCCTCGCCCTGGAGCCGCTGCCGGTCCAGCACGCCCGCCGCCTGCGCCGCGAAGGCGGCGAGGACCCTGCGGTCCTCGGCGGGCAGCACCCGCCCGGAGAGGACCAGCATCATGCGGTCGCCGACGGGCATGTCCACGTCGCCGTCCTCGGGGCGTACGAGGGCGCCGCCCGCACCCTCGCGCGCACCCGTTTCCGGCCCGGCCGGGCCCGCACTCACGCCCACGCTCCCCACGCAGGTCCAGCCCCCGCGGTCGCCCTCGCGCTCCAGGAGGGCCACCGACTCCATGGCGAAGGTCTCGCGCACCCGCTCCAGCAGCGCGTCCAGGGAGTCCTCCCCGCGCAACACGCTGCCCGCGAGGGCCGAGAGGATCTCGGACTCGGCGCGCAGCCTGGCCGCCTGCTGCGTGCGCCGGGCCGCGAGGTCCACGACGGAGGCGACCGCGACGGCGACGCCGAAGAAGACGGCGAGGGAGACGATGTTGCGGCCGTCGCTGATGGTCCAGGTGTGGGTGGGCGTGGTGAAGAAGTAGTTCAGCAGCCCCGAGCAGACCGCGGCCGACGCCAGCGCGGGCAGCAGGCCGCCCACCATCCCGGCGGCGACGGTGAGGACGAGGAAGAGCAGGACGTCGTTGGCGAAGCCGATGCCCGGGTCGAACGCCGTCATCAGCAGCGTCAGCAGCGCCGGGCCGCCGAGCGCGGTGAGCCAGCCCCAGATGACGCGGGAGCGGCCCAGCCGGGTGCCCCGCGCGACGGGCAGCCCTCGCCCCTTGGCGACCTCCTCGTGGGTGACGATGTGGACGTCCAGGTCGGGGCCCGAGTCCCGCGCGACGGTCGTGCCCACGCCGGGCCCGAACATGTACTGCCACGTCTTGCGGCGCGAGGAGCCCAGGACTATCTGGGTGGCGTTGACGCCGCGCGCGAAGTCGAGCAGGGCATCGGGGACGTCGTCGCCGATGACGTGGTGGTAGGTGCCGCCCAGGTCCTCGACCAGGGTGCGCTGGAGGGCCAGCTCCTTCGGGGAGGCCGAGGTCAGGCCGTCGGCGCGGGCGATGTGGACGGCGAGGATCTCGCTGCCCGAGCCCTTCGCCGCCATGCGCGCGGCGCGGCGCACGAGCGTGCGCCCCTCGGGGCCTCCGGTGAGCCCGACGACGATGCGCTCGCGGGCCTGCCAGGTGGAGCGTATGCGGTGGTCGGAGCGGTACTGCTGGAGGTACTCGTCCACCCTGTCGGCCGTCCACAGGAGAGCCAGCTCGCGCAGTGCGGTGAGGTTGCCGGGGCGGAAGTAGTTGGAGAGGGCCGCGTCGATGCGGTCGGAGGCGTAGATGTTGCCGTGCGCCATGCGGCGGCGCAGCGCCTGGGGCGACATGTCGACCAGCTCGATCTGGTCGGCACGGCGCACCACCTCGTCGGGCACCGTCTCGCGCTGGCGCACGCCGGTGATCGACTCGACCACGTCGCCCAGGGACTCCAGATGCTGGATGTTGACCGTCGAGACGACGTCGATCCCGGCGTCCAGGATCTCCTCGACGTCCTGCCAGCGCTTCTCGTGCCGGGCGCCCGGCGCGTTGGTGTGCGCCAGCTCGTCGACGACGGCGGCATCGGGACGGCGCGCGATGACGGCGTCCGTGTCCATCTCGGTGAGCGTGGTGTCGCGGTACGTGTATGTGCGCCGGGGGATCTGCTCCAGACCGTGCAGCATCACCTCGGTGCGGGGGCGGTCGTGGTGCTCGACGAGGCCGACGACGACGTCGGTGCCCCGTTCGAGGCGCCTGTGCGCCTCGGACAGCACCGCGTACGTCTTGCCGACACCGGGTGCCGCCCCGAGATAGATCCGCAGCTTTCCGCGCCGCGGCTGCCGTGCTGACGCCATGCCCTCATTGTCACCGCTGACGGGCGCGCATCCTGCTCTGGGCGGGTGCGGGGACGTCAGGGTTGCGTATGGATCGCGCGGGCGCGGGGCGCGGCGACGGGGTCGGCGGGGGCGGCCACGGGGGCGGCGTCCGCCGGGGCGGGGCTCTCGCCGCTCTCCTGCGCGGGGACCGGCGCGACCCCGGCCCCGGCCCCGGCCCCGTCCCCGGCACGGCTCTGCGGCTCCGTCGCCTCCAGATAGGCCAGCAGGCCCCGCAGATGCAGCCTGCGCGGCCCGTACGTCTCCGGGTCCTCGATCAGCTCCCGTAGCCAGGTGGCGGCCAGGGCGCCCTCCCCCGCCGTCAGCATGTCGTCCAGCAGCCGCAGTTCGAAGCGCTCCGGCGGCTGCGGCAGGGCGAGCGCGGCCCGCCACAGCTTCCTCGCCGCCTCGCTCTCGCACATGGCAGCCAGCTCCTGCGCGAGATCGCCGTAGGAGAACCAGCCGAGTACGGGATGGCTCTCGGCCGTGCTCACCAGGTACGGAACGGCGAATCTGCCCTCGACGGTGGCGAGGATCCGCAGCCCGCGCAGGACGTCCTCGCTCTTCGCCGTGGGGAGGGCGACGAGTTCGCGGGCCAGCCGGCAGACCGCCTCGTCGGTGGCCGGGTCCTCGTGCGCCTTGAGCGCGTCCAGCGTCGCCCTGAGCCAGTCCGAGTCGATCGCCAGCCCCTGCGCCTCCCGCCAGATGTCCTCCAGCAGGGGTGCGGCTTCCTTGCCCTCCGTCTTGAGCAGTACGGCGGCGGCGTCCCTGTAGTACGGCCGCGTCATGTTGGGCGTGCGCAACGCGAGCGCCGCCAGCTCCCCGGCCTCCTCGCGGGCCCCGGCGTCCAGCAGCGCCCCCGCCATCACGGCCCGGTCCATTCCGCAGAGCCCGTGCCCGCGCCCCGTCAGCTCCATGAGCGTCTCCACGGCCCCGGCCCCCTTGATCTTGAGCCAGACGGCGACCGCGTAGCCGCTCCCCAGGAAGCCCCAGCGGTGGTCGCCGACGATGCGCTCGACCCGCTCCATGAGCTCTTCCGTGCCGCCCAGCCCCGTCACCGTGTCCAGGAGCCTGGCGGCGAGCCAGACGTGATGGCCGACGTCCGCTCCGCTGCGCTCGAAGGCCGCCAGCACGTCGTCCCTGGCCGCTTCTCCGCGCACCCTGACCAGGGTCTGCGCGGCCTCGCAGGCTCTTCCCGTCGAGAGCACGGGAGCACGCAGCACCTCGGCGGCGAGGCGCGCGGCGGCCTCGGACTGGCCCTGCTTCTCCAGCGCCTTGGCGACGGCGCTCCTGCCCCGCTGGTCGGACGCGGCCCTGGCGCCCGTCAGCTCCATGACCTCCGTGGCCGCTCCGGCCCCCTTCGCCTTCAGCCACGCCTCCACGGCACGCTCCAGGTCGGACGGGCCCGCCCAGGGCATCGTCAGCACCCGCCGTGCCATCTGCGCCGTGTCGTCACGGAAGCCGAGCGCCTCCAGCGCCTCGACCGCCCTGGACAGCCGGTAGCAGTCGACGTCGGGCTCCTCCGCGAGGGACCAGCACCGTTCCCGTACCGCCTCCCTTGCACCGTCCCCGAGCGCACAGGCGACGCGCGACGCGTGGGGCAACATGCCGTGGATCCGCGGCAGTACGTCCCGCAGCAGCCGCTCGGCGGTCTCCGCGCGCCCGGCGCTGCTGAACGCCTCCACCGCGAAGAGACGGCACCCGGCCTCCAGGGTCTCGGCCGAGGCGATCCGCTCCAGCCGCCCCAGCACCCCGGGGAGCCGGCCGAGCGCACCCAGCACCTCGAACGCCTTCTCGCGGTCCTCGAAGTCCAGCGCGTTCCGCCCGATCGCCTCCAGCCGGTCCAGTACGGCAGCGCGGTTCGGCTCCCCGAAGGGGACGCCCTCGGCCAGCAGCAGCCCCGCCAGCAGCGGTCGTTCGTGGCCCCCGGAGGCCCCCGTGAGGAGGTGTTCCGCGATGCGGTCCGCTTCGCATTCGGGGCGCTCGGACCACATGCAGAAGACGAACAGCGCCAGCGTGCGCTCGTCCCCGTTGAAGGCGCGGCGTATCCAGACCTCCGCTTCGGGGAAGTCGGGGGCTATCAGCCCGGCGTACGACTGCGCTGCGATGAACTCGGCGAAGGAGTGGTGCAGGAAGCGGTAGTCGTCCTCCTCGGTGACCAGCAGCCCCGTCCCCTGGAGGAACTCGGCGACCTCGTTCTCCCAGCCCGGCAGCCGTGGCCGCTCCCCGTCCCGCGCGCGCAGCCACTCCAGCGCCGCCTCGGCGAGGGAGCCCTCGCCCTCCAGGCGGCACCGGCCCAGTACGCCCAGGAGTTCGCGCTTGTGGTCGTCGAGCCAGAGGTGGAAGTCGCGGCGTTCGGGGTCGTCCCCGTAGCGGCGGCGCAGCGCGGTGCGGGCCTTGGTGCCGGAGTCGCCACGGGTCAGCAGGTGCTCGCAGAAGCGCTGGTAGAGGCTCAGACGGCTGGTCGGCAGCGGCCGGGCGGGATCGACGGTGGCGTTGACGGCGGCGAGCGTCGCGAGCAGCGGGTTCTGGACGAGTTCGTGGAGGCGGCCGTCCTCGGTCTCCTTGAGGAAGCGGTCGGCGGCAGAGCGGGCCCGCGCGGGGCGGTCCGGGTACTGGGCAGCGAACCACTTGCCCGCGAAGTCGCGCAGCTCGGCCGCTGCGAAGGGCTCCATGCCGTACGCGCCGACCAGGGAGCCGCGCAGGGGGGCGAGTTCGGCCTCGGGGAGCGGGCGGCTGGTGATCACGAAGCGGTAGTCGCTGCCGGTGCGGGCGTGCTGCGCGATGGTGCGGATGACGGCGGTGCGCGCTTCGCGGTCGGCGATCTCGTCCAGACCGTCGACCAGGACGAGCCACCGTGCGCCCATCACCCGTCCGGTGAACAGCGCGGGGTCCGGGTCGGCGACGAGGCTGCGGCCCAGGCTCCTGCGCACGGCCTGGCACAGGACCGCGCTCCACGAACCGCTCTGGTCGACGAGGGTGCGCGCGGCGATGCGCACGGGGACGACGGGCTCGTCCAGCGGGGCGTTCAGGCTGCTCTCCTCCCCCATCCAGACCCGGGAGAGGGTCCAGGCGAGGTGGCTGGAGAGCGTCGACTTGCCCGCGCCCGGCTCGCCGGTGATCAGCAGATGCTCGTGGTCCGCGAGCGCGTCGGAGGCGGAGGTGACGGAGTCGGGGCCGGAGCCCTCCTCGGCCCGTGCGGCGCTGCTCCGGCGCGGATCGCCGCCGTCGACCCCTGGCACGTCGGCGTGCGGGGCGCCTGCGGTGTCGCGCGCGACGGGGCGCACCCGCTGCCGCACGTAGACCGCGGACAGCGGGGGCTCCTCGACGCCGAGCATGTCGTAGGGCAGCCGCTCGACGGACTTGCTCTGCGCCTCGGTCAGGTTGCGCACGGCGAGCGTCGGCACCGGGATGTCCGCCCAGGAGGTGAGCCGGGGCGCCTCGGCGGCCTCCCGCGCGACGGAGGCGCGGTCCCTGGCCTCCTTCGCGCGCCGCCACAGCGGTTCGACGGCGGCGGGGTCCTTGCGCAGCCCTGCCGCGAGCGCCCGTACGGCCTCGATCCGGAAGAAGTGGGTGGCGTTGTGGATGCCGTAGACGACGTTCCTGGGGACGATCTCCGCGCGGACCAGCGCGTTGGGGGTCTCGTACCCGGCGTCGGCCATCGCCTGGCGCAGCCACTCGGCCAGTTCCTCGAGTTCCGGATAGCGCTCGGGCCCGCCGTTCTTCGGCGGACGGCCTCCTGGCATGCGGTCCCGTCCCGTCGGTCGGTTCGGTGGATCGATCGGATCTGATGAGTTTCCCGCAGTTTCCTCCCTCTGGAGGGAAACTCGCACGCCTTCGCAGAGTGGGAAGCGGCCCGTCCGGCCACCGTCCGCACCGCGTGCACCGCATGCGCCGCATGCGCCGCACCGCACCTCCCCGGGAGACCTCGATGGGACCGCTCGACACCCTGCACCCCGCGCTGCTCGCCGCGCTGACGGTGCTGCCGACCACCGCCGCGCTGCTGCGCGCCTGGCTGCGGCACCGCACAGCCGTACACCTGGAGCGCGAGCACACGCTGCGGGTGCGGCTCGCCGTGGAGGGGTCCGACACGAAGGACAGGGCCGAAGTGGTGCGGGCCTGCGCCCGGTTGGAGGCGGCATCGCGGGGGACCGCGCCGCAGGGACCGGCGTCGCGGGGACCCGCGTCCCGTGGACCCGCTTCGCGCGCCGCGCCCGCGCCACGGCGGCGTCTGCCCGGAGTGCGGGGGCCCTGACGTGGTCCGCGTACCGGTCCTTCCCAGGTGCCGCGTTCCGCTGCATGATGTCGGGCGCGTCACATGAGAGAACAGCGTTCGCCATACGGAACACGTCACGTCGCAACGGACCGTCATACGGACACGACCCCACTCCGGGAGACGCCTGCCATGAACCGACGCCAGCTGCTCCTGCGCGCCACCGCTCTCGCCGCCACCGCGCCCCTCGCCACCGCGCCGCACGCCCTGGCCGCCGCGGCGGACCGCGCGGCGCCCGCCGCCGCCCCCTCCCCCCAACTGCCGTCGCGCGCCCGGATCGTGGAGGCCGCCCGAAGAGCCGCCGACCACTGGATAGCCGCCCACACCGACCCCGGCGACAACAAGTGGGCCCGTGCCACCTTCTTCAGCGGTCTGCTGACGCTGTACCGGCTCACCGGCGAGGCCCGCCATCTGCGCTACGCGCGCTCCTGGGCCGAGAAGCACGGCTACGGCCTCAACGGCGGCGTCACCACCCGGCACGCCGACGACCACAACGCGGGCCAGGCGTATCTGGACCTGTACGCGCTCGACGGGGCCCCTGACCCGGCGAAGATCGCCGCGATCGAGGAGTCCCTGCACCGCATGGTGTACACCGACCGGCCGGACAAGGACGACGACTGGTGGTGGGACGACGCGCTGCACATGGCCCTGCCGCCCTTCGTCCGCCTCGGCGAACTGCGCGGCGACCGCGGCTACGCGGAGAAGGGCCACAGGCTCTACACGCACACCAAGAGCGTCCAGGGCGGCCCCGGCCTCCACGACACGGCCTCCGGCCTCTGGTACCGCGACGACCGCTTTCTGCCCGGCGGCATCGTCTCGCCCTCCGGCAGACCCGTGCTGTGGTCACGGGGCAACGGCTGGGTCACCGGAGCACACGTCAAGGCCCTCAAGGCGCTGCCGGGCAGCGCGCCGCACGCCGACGAGTACCGCGCCACGCTCACCCGGCTCCTCGCCGCCGTACGGGCTGTCCAGCGCGGCGACGGCTTCTGGAACGTCAACCTCGGCGACCCCGCGCACCTGCCGGGCCCCGAGACGAGCGGCACCGCGTTCTTCACCTACGGCACGGCCTACGCCGTGCGCGCGGGCCTGCTCCCCCGCGCCGAGTATCTGCCGGTCGCGGCCCGCGCCTGGAACGGGATGGTGGCCACGGCGCTGCACTCCGACGGGTTCCTCGGCTATGTGCAGGGCGTGGGCGACCGGCCCGAGTCCAGCCAGCCGGTCACCCGCGACACCACGTCCGACTTCGGCGTCGGCGCCTTCCTGCTGGCCGGTACGGAACTGGCCGCGCTGGCCTCCTGACCCGTCACGTCGTGCGCGCGGGGCCGTACCCGGCCGCCCTCACTCCTCCGCGAGCCGCCGCACCGCCAGGTTGAGCTGGAGCACGTTGACGTGCGGCTCGCCGAGGAAGCCCGCCGTGCGGCCCTCGGTGTACTGGTCGACGAGCCGCTCCACCGCGCCCTCGGAGAGGCCGTTGGCGCGGGCCACGCGGTCGGTCTGGATGCGCGCGTAGGCGGGCGAGATGTGCGGGTCGATCGCGGAAGCCGAGCCGGTGACCGCGTCCTTGGGCACCTCGGAGGCGGGGACGCCGTTGAAGCGGGCGACCTCGGCCTTCGCCTTCCTGACCGCCTTCACCAGGGTCGGGTCGTCGGCGCCGAGCTGGCTGGACCCGGTGGCCAGGGGGTCGTAGCCGCTATGGGATGGGCGGGGCTGGAACCACTTCGGGTCCGGCTTCCCGTCCTTCTTCCCGCCCTTGTTCCAGGACTGGCCGATCAGCGCGGAGCCGACCTGCTTGCCGTCCTCCTCGACGACGGAGCCGTTGGCCTTGTCGTGGAAGGCGGCCTGCGCCACCCCCGTGACGGCCAGCGGGTACAGCAGTCCGCAGACGACGGTCAGTACGAGCAGCGCGCGCAGCGCGGCCCAGCCCAGCCGTGCGGAGTTCCTCACGGAGACGTTCACTTCGGTCACCCCACACCCGGGATCAGCGTGATGAGCAGGTCGATGAGCTTGATGCCGACGAACGGGGCGACGAGGCCGCCGAGCCCGTAGACGGCGAGGTTGCGCCGCAGCAGCCGGTCAGCGCTGCTCGGCCGGTAGCGCACCCCGCGCAGGGCGAGGGGCACGAGCGCGACGATGACCAGCGCGTTGAAGATCACGGCGGAGAGGATCGCGGACTCGGGCGAGGCGAGCCGCATGATGTTGAGCGTGTCCAGGCCCGGATAGGCGACGGCGAACATCGCGGGGATGATCGCGAAGTATTTGGCGACGTCGTTGGCGATGGAGAACGTCGTCAGCGCGCCCCGGGTGATCAGCAGTTGCTTGCCGATCTCCACGATCTCGATGAGCTTGGTCGGGTCGGAGTCCAGGTCCACCATGTTCCCGGCCTCCTTGGCGGCCGAGGTGCCGGTGTTCATGGCGACGCCGACGTCCGCCTGCGCGAGCGCGGGCGCGTCGTTCGTCCCGTCGCCCGTCATCGCGACGAGCCTGCCGCCGGACTGCTCCCGCTTGATGAGGGCCATCTTGTCCTCGGGGGTGGCCTCGGCGAGGAAGTCGTCCACACCGGCCTCCTGGGCTATGGCCTTCGCCGTCAGCGGGTTGTCCCCCGTGATCATGACGGTGCGGATGCCCATGCCGCGCAGTTCGGTGAAGCGCTCGCGCATCCCGTCCTTGACCACGTCCTTGAGGTGGATGACGCCCAGCACCCGCGCGCCGTCCGCGTCCTCGCGGGCGACCAGCAGCGGGGTGCCGCCCGCCTCGGCGATCTCCTCGGCGAGCGCCCGTGCGTCCTCCGCGACGGTGCCGCCGCGCTCGGTGACCCACGCGATGACCGAACCGGCAGCGCCCTTGCGGACCTTGACGCCGTCCAGGTCCACGCCCGACATGCGGGTCTGCGCCGTGAAGGGCACCCACTCGGCGTGCTCCAGCTCGCCCTGGTGACGCTCGCGCAGCCCGTACTCCTCCTTGGCCAGCACGACGACGGAGCGCCCCTCCGGGGTCTCGTCGGCCAGCGAGGAGAGCTGGGCCGCGTCGGCGGTCTCGGCGGCCGTGGCGCCGCGTACGGGCACGAAGGCGGCTGCCCTGCGGTTGCCGAGCGTGATGGTTCCTGTCTTGTCCAGCAGCAGCGTGGACACGTCGCCCGCCGCCTCGACGGCGCGGCCCGAGGTGGCCAGCACGTTGCGTTGCACGAGCCGGTCCATGCCCGCGATGCCGATGGCCGAGAGCAGCGCGCCGATCGTGGTGGGGATCAGGCAGACGAGCAGCGCCGCGAGGACGACGAGGGACTGCTCGGCGCCCGCGTAGACCGCGAAGGGCTGGAGGGTGACCACGGCCATCAGGAAGATGACGGTGAGCGAGGCCAGCAGGATGTTCAGCGCGATCTCGTTCGGCGTCTTCTGCCGCGCGGCGCCCTCCACCAGGGAGATCATCCGGTCGATGAACGTCTCGCCTGGCCGCGTGGTGATCCGTACGACGATCCGGTCCGAGAGCACCTTCGTGCCGCCCGTGACGGCCGAGCGGTCGCCGCCCGACTCGCGGACGACGGGGGCCGACTCGCCCGTGATCGCGGACTCGTCGACGGAGGCGACGCCCTCGACGACGTCGCCGTCGCCGGGGACGATGTCGCCCGCCTCGCACACCACGAGGTCGCCGACGCGCAGTTCGGTGCCCGCGACGGTCTCCTCGGCGCCGTCACCGGGAGCGGCGCCGGAACCGCTCCCCGTGCCGGAGCCGCCCTCGGCCCCGCCCGTGAGTCGGCGCGCGACCGCGTCGGTCCTGGCCCGGCGCAGCGTGTCGGCCTGCGCCTTGCCGCGGCCCTCGGCCACGGCCTCGGCGAGGTTGGCGAACAGCACCGTCAGCCACAGCCAGGCCGTGATGACCCAGCCGAACCAGTCGCCCGGGTCCGCGATCGCCAGCCCGGTCGTGACGACCGAGCCGACCTCGACCACGAACATGACGGGCGACTTCACCATCACGCGCGGGTCGAGCTTGCGCAGCGCGTCGGGCAGCGACCGCAGCAGTTGCCCCGGGTCGAACAGCCCGCCGCCGACGGCTCCGCCGGGGCCGCGCCGGCCTCCGGCCGAAGGGGGCGCCTCGTGCGCGTCCTCCGGTGCGGGACGTACGGGGGTCGTGGTGCTCATCAGGAGAGTCCTTCCGCGAGCGGCCCGAGCGCGAGGGCCGGGAAGAAGGTGAGACCGGTGATGATCAGGACAGCCCCGACCAGCAGCCCGGTGAACAGGGGTTTCTCGGTGCGCAGCGTCCCCGCGGTGGCGGGCACGGGCGTCTGCCGGGCCAGGGACCCGGCCAGGGCCAGCACGAACACCATCGGCAGGAAGCGGCCGAGCAGCATGCACAGCCCGATGGTGGTGTTGAAGAACGGGGTGTCGGCGCCGAACCCGGCGAAGGCGCTGCCGTTGTTGTTGGAGCCCGACACATAGGCGTAGAGCACCTCGGAGAAGCCGTGCGGGCCGACGTTGGTCATCGCCTTCTCGCCGTCGGGCAGTGCCATGGCGAGCGCCGTGCCGCCGAGGGCGAGCGCGGGCGTGACGAGGAGGTAGCAGGCCGCGAACTTGATCTCGCGGGTGCCGAGCTTCTTGCCCAGGTACTCGGGCGTACGGCCCACCATCAGCCCGGCGACGAAGACCGCGATCACGGCCATGACGAGCATCCCGTAGAGCCCGGAGCCGACCCCTCCGGGCGCGATCTCGCCCAGCATCATCCCCAGCAGGGTGACGCCGCCGCCGAACGCGGTGAAGGAGTCGTGGAAGGAGTTGACGGCCCCCGTCGACGTCATCGTCGTCGAGACGGCGAACAGTGAGGAGGAACCCTCGCCGAAGCGCTGTTCCTTGCCCTCCATGGCGCCGCCCGCGAGCTGGGCCGCCGTGCCGGGGTGCGCGTACTCCGCGACGGTCACCGCGACGACCCCGGCGAACCAGATGACGCCCATGGCCGCGACGATCGCGTAGCCCTGCCTCACGCTGCCGACCATCTTGCCGAAGGTGCGCGGCAGCGAGAACGGGATCAGCAGGATGAGGAAGATCTCCAGCAGGTTGGAGAAGCCGTTGGGGTTCTCGAAGGGGTGCGCCGAGTTGGCGTTGTAGAAGCCGCCGCCGTTGGTGCCCAGCTCCTTGATGGCCTCCTGGGAGGCCACGGCACCGCCGGTGAGGTGCTGGGTGCCGCCGGAGACGGTGGAGATCTCGTGGGGCCCGGCGAAGTTCTGCACGGCGCCCGTGGCCACCAGCACGATGGCGGCGACGAAGGCGACGGGCAGCAGCACGCGCACGACGCCGCGCGTCAGGTCGGCCCAGAAGTTGCCCAGTTCACCGGTGCGGGCGCGGGCGAAGCCGCGCACGAGCGCGACGGCGACGGCCATGCCGACGGCGGCCGAAACGAAGTTCTGCACCGCGAGCCCGGCCGTCTGGGCGAGATGGCCCATGGCCGACTCGCCCGCGTACGACTGCCAGTTGGTGTTGGAGACGAAGGAGGCGGCGGTGTTGAACGCCTGGTCGGGCGAGATGGGCGCGAAGCCCAGTGACAGCGGCAACACGTCCTGGAAGCGCTGCACCGCGTACAGGAACAGCACGCCGACCAGCGAAAAGGCCAGCACGCCGCGCAGATAGGCGGGCCAGCGCATCTGCGCTTCGGGGTCGGCGCCGACGCAGCGGTAGATCCAGCGCTCGACGCGCAGATGGCGGGGGGAACTGTAGACGGCGGCCATGTAGTCGCCGAACGGGCGGTGCGCCAGGGCGAGCGCGGCGACGAGCGCGGACACCTGGAGCACATTCGCGGTGACGGGGTTCATGAGGGCCGCTCAGAACCTCTCCGGGAAGACCAGGGCGAGGGCGAGGTAGCCCAGCAGGGCGACGGCCACGACGAGGCCGACGACGTTCTCGGCACTCACAGCTTGTCCACTCCCTTGGCGATGAGGACCACGAGCGCGAACACCGCGACCGTGGTGGCGACGAAGGCCAGATCGGCCATCGCGGACTCCTAGGTGATGTCGTAGTTGCTGACGTCACCCAGGAGAACCCCTGTTCAGGGCACACGCGCCGTTCATTGACGCCCCCCATACGCGCGGATGGGCGCTCTTGACGGTCCTCATACGAGGGGAGTGGCAGGGCCCACACAAAAGCCGCTGGGCGGCTCCCCTGGAGGGAGCCGCCCAGCGGCATGTGGTCCTACGTTCCCGGCGGTCAGCGGACCTCGGAGATCTCCGGGCCGCGCTGGAGCTTGTCGAGGCCGCCCGCGAAGCGGGAGCCCTCCTCGACGGTCTCCTGCTGGACACCGTCGGGCACCATCTGCGCGTCGTCCGGGAGCTTCAGGACGATCGGGTCACGGGGCGCCATCGGCGCTTCACCGCGCACGATGACCGTGTCGCGGAAGATCTGCTCCAGCAGCCCCGCGGTCTTCGGGTTCACCGCGCCCTGGCCCGAGATGACCCCGCGCAGGAACCAGCGCGGGCCGTCCACGCCGATGAAGCGCACGACCTGCACGCCGTTCGTGCCGTCGGGAAGCTGCACCGGCACCTGGGCGCGCAGCTCCCAGCCGAGCGGGCCCTCGGTCTCGTCGATGACGCCACCCTGCTGGGTGATGCCCGAGGCGATCTCCTCGCGCACCTCGTCCCAGATGCCCTCGCGCTTGGGCGCCGCGAACGCCTGGAGCTGGACAGCGCTGTCCTGGAGGACGATGGTGGCCGCGACGATCGCGTCGCCCGCGACCTCGACCCGCAGTTCCATGCCCTCGACGCCGGGCACGTACAGGCCGCCGAGGTTGACCCGGCCCGTGCTGGGCTCGGTGACCTCGGTCAGGTCCCAGGGGCCGTCGGGGCGGGGAGCGGGCGGCAGCTTCACGCGCTTCTCCTCGCCGCTGTCGGCGGCGGCCTTCGCGCTGTCCTCCGTGCTGTCCTCGGCGCCCTGTGCCGTCTCGAACTCGTCCGAGGCGCCCGGCTCAGGCTCTTCGCTCTTCTTGCGACGACGTCCGAACACGTCACTGTCCTCTCAGGTCGGAATGCCGGTCGGCACCGACCGGAACGTATTCACTCTGCTGCTGTGCGGCTGCCGCGTGGCCGCCCGTGGAGCCGAATCCCCCTGCGGCCCGCGCCGAGCCGGGCAGCTCCGCCACCTCGTGGAAGCGCACGTTCTCCACCTGCTGGACGACGAGTTGGGCGATCCGGTCGAACCGCTCGAACCGCACGGACTCGCGCGGATCGAGATTGGCCACGATCACCTTGATCTCTCCACGGTACCCGGCATCCACCGTTCCAGGTGCATTCGGAAGGGATACTCCGCAGCGCGCTGCGAGCCCGGAACGGGGGTGCACGAAGGCCGCGTAACCCTCAGGGAGCGCGATCGAGACGCCCGTGGGCAGCACCGTCCGCTCACCGGGCGCCAGCTCGGCGGGCTCCGTCGTGACGAGGTCGCAGCCCGCATCGCCGGGGCGCGCGTAGGAGGGCACGGGCACCTCGGGGTCGAGGCGGCGCAGCAGGACGTCGACGGGGGCTCTGGTCACGGGTTCACCTCGAAGGCGCGGGCGCGGCGTACCTGGTCGGGGTCGGACATGGCGGCCTGGATCTCCTCGTTCCGCCCGTTGTCCAGGAAGTGCTCGACCTTCACCTCGATGAAGACGGCGTCGGCCCGCACCGCGACGGGCCCCTCGGGGCCTCCGATACGGCCCGTGGCCGAGCAGTAGATCTTCCGTCCGTGCACACCGGTCACCCTGGCGTCCAGATGCAGCACCGTATCGACGGGAACCGGAGCTACGAACTCCGTCTCCAGGCGTCCCGTCACCGCGATCACGTGCATCAGCCAGCCGAGGGAGCCCAGCGTCTCGTCCAGGGCCGTGGCCAGCACGCCGCCGTGGGCGAGTCCCGGCGCTCCCTGGTGCGCGGTCCTGACGGTGAACTCCGCCGTCACGTTCACGCCCTCGCCCGCGCGCGCCTCCAGGTGCAGGCCGTGCGGCTGCTCGCCGCCGCAGCCGAAACACTGTGCGTAGTGGGAGCCGAGAAGTTCCCCGGGCGCGGGCGCCTCGGGGTGGCGGACCGGCGCGACGGCGTCGTCGGGCGGTACCAGAGGGGTCTTCGAAGGTTGGGCAGCACTCACGTGTGCAGACCCTACCGCCGTGACGGGCGCCCCGAGGCGACGTGCCAAGCTTGATGCCATGGTTCCTCCGGTCACGCCGTACGACGAACGTCTCACCGCGCCCCGTTCCTGGTGGCTCCTCGTCGCCCTGGTGGGCGTCGCCATGGCGCTGACCCTGCTGCCCTTCGGCACGCTGCCGATGCTCGGCGGCCTGGTGGCGGGCGCCGCCGTGTGCGCGGTGCTCGTCAGCGCGTACGGCTCGGTGCGAGTGCGCGTCGTGGCCGGTTCGCTGGTCGCGGGGGACGCGCGCATCCCGGTCACGGCGCTGGGCGAGGCGCACGCGCTGGACGCCGAGGAGACCCGGGCCTGGCGCACGTACAAGGCGGACCCGCGCGCGCACATGGTGCTGCGCAGCTATGTGCCGACGGCGGTCCGGATCGAGGTCACGGACCCGTCCGACCCGACGCCCTATGTGTACGTCTCCACGCGCGAGCCCGAGCGGCTGATCAGCGCGCTGGCGTCGGAGCGCGAAGCGGCTGCCTGAGAGCGGGACCCGGTCCGCGCGGCCGGGCGCTCTGTGCGGGCGGCGTCGCGGTACGGGCCCTGTGCGGGCGTGTGAGGCGCCGGTGGCTCCGGGATGAGGGCCAGTCCTAGGAGTCAGTTCTCCGGGCGCTGGGAGGGCGGCAGGCCCTTGGCGCGGCGGCCCTCGACGGACCGGCTGGAGCGGCGGCCCTTGGCGGGGCGCTCGGTGCCCTGCGGCAGCGCCTCCCACGGGACGGCCGTACCTCTGAGGTCCGCCCTGACCTTGTCCGCGACCTTCTTCGTGTCGCGCCGGTTCATCACGGCGCCGACCGTGGCGCCGACCATGAAGGGCGCGAGGCTGGGGAGGTTGCGGAAGGTGCGTTTCATGATCTGCTGACGCAGTTCGCGCTTCATCTGGCCGCCCAGCGCCGCGTTCAGCGAGGTGGGCTTGCCGATGTCGATGCCGCGCTCGGAGGTCCAAGCGCCCAGATACGCCTGGGTCCGCTGGGGAAGCGTGCCGGGCGCCCTGCGGCCGTAGACCTCGTGCAGCTCCGCGATGAGCTTCAGCTCCACGGAGGCGACGCCGACGATCTCCGCCGCGAGTTCGGCGGGCATCGCGGGCGGTACGGGGAGCATCGCCGCCGCGCCGACCCCGGCGCCCACCGTCGCCGAGCTGTTCATCGCCCCGGCCACCAGCTTGTCCGCGATCTCCTCGGGCCCGAGCCCGGGGAACTGGCGGCGCAGCGTCTCCAGATCGCGTACGGGGATGCGGGGTGCCGTCTCGATGAGGCGGTCCGCGATGACGCCGAAGAAGGCGCGCACCTTCCCGCTCCTGCTGGACCTGCCGAGCCGGTCCCCCGCGTCTTCCGGGGAGCTGCTCTCCGTTGTCGCCCCACCACGGGATGCCGCCCCACCACGGCGTCCGCGCAGCCGCGAGAGTCCGCGGCTGCGCTCTTGTGCCGGCACGAGCGAGGACGGCTGGTCGGGCTCGCCCCGCTCGTCGTCACGTGCGTCGTCCACCGCCACCGACGGCTTCCCGGTCAGGCCGCGCAGTCGCGGCAGATCGGCTGGCCGTTCTTCTCGTCAGCGAGCTGCGAGCGGTGGTGCACGAGGAAGCAGCTCATGCAGGTGAACTCGTCCTGCTGCCTGGGCAGCACCCGGACGGACAGCTCCTCGTTGGAGAGGTCCGCGCCGGGGAGTTCCAGGCCCTCGGCCTGCTCGAACTCGTCCACATCGACGTTGGACGCGGACTTGTCGTTCCTCCTGGCCTTCAGCTCCTCGATGCTGTCTTCATTGACATCGTCATCGGTCTTGCGTGGGGTGTCGTAATCCGTTGCCATTTCGCTCTCCCCCTCTGGGTGTCTGCGGTGTCTCAGCGCACGTAACGCGTGAGAGGCCGGACTTGTGCCCGACCTGAGGCGGAGATTTTGCCTCACATCAAGGTCTGTTACTCAATCGACACCCAACCGCACCCCTGAAGAGGTGATCGCGTCGGCTGTCGAGGAGAACCATAGACGCCCACTGGTCGCGCTTCGCGCACACCATCTCGGGTACTGCCCATGATCTCCACCTGCGGAAACCTGGATTTACCCGGATTTCTTCCCACTATGCGATCACCCTGCGTACACCGCTGGAAAATAGCGTGTGTGATCGATCACAAGGCTTTCGAAGGGGACCCGGGCCGGAAAAAATTCCGCACAGAGCGAACTTTTCGCGGCCCGTTCCGGGCCTCCGGAGCCGGTTTCCTGGCTTCCGGAGCCGGATGATCTCAGACGGGCAAGGAGACCCGCATCAGGAGCCCCCCTTCTTCGCGAGGCTCCGCCGTGACCGTGCCGCCGTGCGCGCGGGCCACGGAGCGGACGATCGAGAGGCCCAGACCGACGCCCTTGTCGCTGCCCGTGCGGTCGCTGCGCAGCCGTCTGAAGGGCTCGAAGAGGTTGTCGATCTCGTAGGCGGGGACGGCGGGCCCGGTGTTCTCCACCGTCAGGACCGCCTGCCCCGGCTGCGCGTACGTGCTGACAGAGACCCATCCGCTCTCCCGCAGGTTGTAGCGCACGGCGTTCTGCACCAGGTTCAGTGCGACGCGCTCCAGGAGTACCCCGTTGCCCTGTACATAGGCGGGCTGCCGGACACCGCGCAGTTCGACGCCCTTCGTCTGGGCCTCCCCACGCGTCTGCTCGACAGCCTGGTTCGCCACCTCGGAGAGGTCCACGGGCTTGCGGTCCACGATCTCGTTCTCGCTGCGCGCGAGCAGCAGCAGGCCCTCCACGAGCTGCTCGCTGCGCTCGTTCGTCGCCAGCAGCGTCTTGCCGAGCTGGTGCAGCTCGGGGGACGCGTCCGGGTCGGCGAGCTGGACCTCCAGCAGTGTGCGGTTGATCGCCAGCGGCGTCCGCAGCTCGTGCGAGGCGTTGGCGACGAAGCGCTGCTGGGCCGTGAAGGCGCGGTCCAGGCGGTCCAGCATCTCGTCGAAGGTGTCCGACAGCTCCTTCAGCTCGTCGTCCGGGCCCTCCAGCTCGATCCGCTTGTGCAGGTCCGAGCCAGCGACCTGGCGCGCTGTGCGGGTGATGCGGCCGAGCGGCGCCAGCACGCGGCCCGCCATCACGTACCCGAAGGCGAAGGCGGCCACCGCGAGCCCCAGCAGGGCCAGCAGGGAGCGCCGCAGGAGCTGGTCCAGGGCGAGGGCGCGCTGGGTGTCCGTGCAGTCCGCGAGGCGCTGCATGAAGACCTCGCTGGGCAGCGTGCCCGTCAGCCCCGGGCAGGAGTCCGAGGTGAGCTGCGCGTTGGCGTTGAGGATGCGGAAGGGGAGCTGGCTGCCCTCGTGCAGCGCCTGGGCGGCGAGCAGATAGATGATCGTGAGCAGGACCATGCCCGCGATGAGGAACATGCCGCCGTAGAGCAGCGTGAGCCTTATGCGGATCGTGGGCCGCAGCCAGGGGTACGGGCGGGAGGGCTCGCGCGGGTCCCAGGTGGGCTTGGGCGGGGCCGCGCGCACCTGGGTGTGCCCGTTGGCGGGCTGCGCGGTCTGCCCGGCAGCCGGAGGGCCGTCGGGGGCCGGGGGCCGCTGGGGCCCGGGGGGCGAGGTGGAGGCTGCCATGGCGATCAGATCCGGTATCCGGCGCCGGGAACGGTGACGATCACCGGAGGCTCGCCGAGCTTGCGGCGCAGCGTCATCACGGTGACCCGGACGACGTTGGTGAACGGGTCCGTGTTCTCGTCCCACGCCTTCTCCAGCAGCTGCTCCGCCGAGATGACGGTGCCCTCGCCGCGCATGAGCACCTCCAGGACGGCGAACTCCTTGGGCGCTAGCTGGATCTCCTTGCCGTCGCGGAAGACCTCGCGGCGGTTGGGGTCCAGCTTGATGCCCGCGCGCTCCAGCACGGGCGGCAGGGCCGTGGTCGTGCGCCGCCCCAGTGCCCTGACCCGGGCGATCAGCTCGGAGAAGGCGAAGGGCTTGGGGAGATAGTCGTCGGCGCCGATCTCCAGACCCTCGACGCGGTCGCTGACGTCCCCGGAGGCGGTGAGCATGAGCACCCGGGTCGGCATCCCCAGATCGACGATCTTGCGGCAGACGTCGTCACCGTGCACGAGGGGGAGGTCGCGGTCGAGCACGACGACGTCATAGTCGTTGATGTCGATGCGCTCCTGGGCCGCGGCGCCGTCGTAGACCACGTCGACCGCCATGGCCTCCCGGCGGAGGCCGGTCGCCACGGCATCGGCGAGTAGCTGCTCGTCCTCGACGACGAGTACGCGCACTGCGCTGTCCTTCCCTCGGTGTGGTGTGGGGGCGCCACCGCGTGCGCGGCCGTTTACAGGGGGTTCCGGCTGATGACCTGGGCGGCCGCACACGGGGGGTGTCGGCCTCCATCCTGCCCCGAAGCTCGATAAATCGGCTGTAAGGGCCCTGCCGTCGCGGGGATTCTCGGATTTTTCAGGGGCGTTGAGGTTTCCCTGAGATTCGTGGTGGGGAGGACGAGTGCACACCCGAGATCACGCCCTCCAGGCGGCATGCCTCGCCAGCCGCACCACAGTTGCCTCCGGGCAGCGCAGCAGGGACCACGCCGTGACCGGGACGACCGGAACCCTCGGCACATCCCCGTGCCACCGACCCACGACGAGGGGGCGCACCATGGACGCGTTCACCGCAGGGCTGCTGCAACGCATAAGGAACACCGAGTCCGAAATGCACCACGCGCGCGAGTCGGGCGACGACTTCCTCGCGGAGGTCGAGCAGGCCGAGCTGGAAGATCTGCACCGCCTCGCCGCCGAGCACGGCGTCCAGGTCGGCAGCAGCGCCACCGCTCCGGCCTGACGAAGCCCCCGGGCCCCGACGAGGCCCTGGCCCACCCACCTCACGTTTCCCCGCTCCGTACGCGCCCCGTCCGTGACCCGAAGGGGTCCGGCACGGCGCGAGCGGCGCATCCCGTACGTCGCCGGGCCCCTGGAGATCTCTCCCGGGGCCCGGTCGCATGCCCGCGTACGGTCCGGAGCCCGGGGACGGGCGGGGCCCCGGACGCCGTGGTCGGTCGTCAGCCGTTCAGTCGTGCCAGGCGCCCAGGTCGTCCAGGAGCGGCTGGAGGGAGCCGAAGACGCCGGGGGACGCCGCGACGGTCAGCTCGTTGCCCGGCGCCTCGCCCGGCCGGCCGCCGGTGAGGGCCCCGGCCTCGCGTGCGACGAGGTCGCCGGCCGCCAGGTCCCAGTGGTTCAGCCCGCGCTCGTAGAAGCCGTCGAGCCGTCCCGCGCCGACGTCGCACAGGTCGATCGCCGCCGACCCCGAGCGCCGGATGTCGCGGACGCGCGGGACGATCTGCCGCACCGTCTCGGCCTGCGCCACGCGGCGCTCGGCGAGATAGCCGAAGCCCGTGCCGATCAGGGCCTGGTCCAGCGGCGGCGAGGGGCGGCACTGGATCGGCTTGGCGTTGAGGAAGGCCCCGTGGCCCAGTGCGGCGCGGAACGTCTCGCCGCGAGGGGGTGACTCGACGACGCCGACCACCGCCTCGCCCTCGTACTCGGCCGCGATGGAGACGGCCCAGTTGGGCAGTCCGTAGAGGTAGTTCACGGTGCCGTCGAGCGGGTCGATGACCCAGCGGACGCCGCTGCTGCCTTCGGAGGAGGCGCCCTCCTCCCCCAGGAAGCCGTCGTCGGGGCGGCGCTCGGAGAGATAGCCGGTGATCAGCTTCTCCGAGGCGAGGTCCATCTCGGTCACGACATCGACGGCGCTGGTCTTGGTGGCGGCGACGCCGAGGTCGTCGGGTCGCCCGTCGCGCAGGAGGACACCGGCCCGGTGGGCCGCCTCCAGGGCGAGTTCGAGGAGTTCGGCCTTCAACTGGTCGAGCTGGTCGCTCACGTCTCTCCTTGCTCGATCGTCGTACTGCTCGGGCTCGGTGCTCGGGCTCGGTGCGGGTCTGTCGTGGTGCTCGTGGCGGGCGGGAGGGGCGGCGGACGTGTGGTGCGAAGGGGACGCGCGGGGCGGCCGGGGTCACCGGGACCGCCCGTCCTCCGCCTTCCCCCGCTGCCCCCGCGCAACCGCGCGGGGCCCCGGAGCCGCGCGTGCGCGCACGGCACGCGACGCGCGGCTCGCCCGGAGGTGACGGGCGGCCAACGGGAAGGGGGTTACGCGTACGGGCTGTCAGCGCCCGCCGCCGCGGGCTTGGGCGTGCGCGCGGGGCAGCAGCCGACGGGGCACAGGTCGTGACTCGGGCCGAGGGCGCCGAGCGCGCAGCGCCGCGGGTCGCCGCCGCGCTCGGCCGCGGCCCGCTCCACCGTCAGCTCGCGCACGGCGGCGGCGAAGCGCGGGTCGGCGCCGACCGTCGCGGACCTGGCCACGGGCAGGCCCAGCTCGCGGGCCTTGTCGGTGGCCTCCGTGTCCAGGTCGTAGAGGACCTCCATGTGGTCGGAGACGAAGCCGATGGGGACCATCACGGCCGCGGGCGCTCCCTGCCCGTGCAGTTCCTCCAGGTGGTCGCAGATGTCCGGCTCCAGCCAGGGGACGTGCGGGGGGCCGCTGCGGGACTGGTAGACGAGCTTCCAGGGGCGCTCCACGCCGGTGCGCTCCCGTACCGCGTCGGCGACGAGCCGCGCCACGTCCAAGTGCTGTG
This sequence comes from Streptomyces daliensis, assembly GCF_054782395.1. Taxonomy (NCBI): domain Bacteria; kingdom Bacillati; phylum Actinomycetota; class Actinomycetes; order Kitasatosporales; family Streptomycetaceae; genus Streptomyces; species Streptomyces daliensis. The sequence continues at coordinate 42,037 of NZ_BAAGSO010000054.1, forward strand.
CCACGTAGGCACCGCCGTCGCCGTGGTCCTCCACGGGGCCCGAGGTGTCGGCGGCGGCGACGGGGATGGAGTGGGTGGTGAAGGCCAGGTGCGCGGTGTCGCGGACCTCGGCGGGGAGGCGGCCGAGCGCGTCGAGCACGCCCTCGGTCATCGGCCCGACGAAGCCCGGGTGGTTGAAGTAGTGCCGCAGCTTGTCGACGTGCGGCGGCGTGATGCCCTCGGCCTCCAGGGTGGCCAGGGCCTCGGCGAGGTTCTCGCGGTACTGGCGGCACCCGGAGTAGGAGGCGTAGGCGCTCGTCGCGAGGACGAGGACGCGCTCACGCCCTTCGCGGGCCAGCTCACGGAGGGTGTCGGTGAGATACGGCGCCCAGTTGCGGTTGCCCCAGTAGACGGGGAGGTCCACTCCGTGGTCCGCGAAGTCCTTGCGGAGGGCGTCCAGCAGCTCGCGGTTCTGCTGGTTGATGGGACTGACGCCGCCGAAGAGGAAGTAGTGCTGTCCGACCTCCTCCAGGCGCTCGCGCGGGATGCCCCGCCCGCGGGTGACGTTCTCCAGGAACGGCACGACGTCCTCGGGCCCTTCGGGGCCGCCGAAGGAGAGCAGCAGCAGGGCGTCGTAGGGACGGACATCGGGGGGACCCGCCAGGCCGCGCGGGTCCGCGGGGTCGCTGGCTTCGAGCGCATCGGACATATCTCCGATCCTGCCATCCGTCACGGGAAACCGGCGGTCGGGCTCCCGTCCGTGCGCCGGGTGGCCATGGGCCGCTCCGCCGGACGGCCGCGCGGGAGCCTGACGGTGGCCACGCGTGGTCCCGACGATGGCCGCGCATGGTCCCGGCGATGGCCGCGCGGAGTCCCGCCGGTGGCCGTGGGCGGTCCTGCCGGTCACGGGCAGGTGAGCCGTGAGTATGATCCCCCACCAACTGGCCGGGCTCCGCCCGGTACCGGCGGCGAGAGGGGACGGTCGTTGATGAGCGTGCAGCCGATGAGCAGCCGGGTCACCTGGCGCAACTGGGCCCGGAACGTCGCCGTCCGCCCCGTGCGCACCAGCGCCCCCTCCACCACCGCCGCGCTGGCCGAGGTGGTGCGCAGGGCCGCGGAGGACGGGCTCACCGTGAAGGCGGCGGGCTCCGGGCACTCCTTCACGGGTGTGGCCGCGACGGACGGCGTGCTCATCCGCCCCGACCGGCTCACCGGCATCCGGTCCGTCGACCGCGCGGCCGGGACGGTCACCGTGGCCGCTGGAACCCCGCTGAAGCGCCTCAACGAGGCCCTGGCGGCGCAGGGCCTGTCGCTGACGAACATGGGCGACATCATGGAGCAGACCGTCTCGGGCGCCGTGAGCACCGGGACGCACGGGACGGGGCGCGAGTCGGCCTCGCTGGCCGCGCAGATCACGGGCCTGGAGCTGGTGCTCGCCGACGGCTCCGTGACGCGCTGCTCCGCAGACGAGAACCCGGACGTCTTCGCCGCCGCGCGGCTGGGGCTCGGGGCGCTGGGCGTGATCAGCGAGGTCACCTTCGCCGTGGAGCCCGCCTTCCTGCTCCACGCGCGCGAGGAGCCCATGCCCTTCGCGCAGGTCGTGAGCGAGTTCGATCAACTCGTGGCCGAGAACGAGCACTTCGAGTTCTACTGGTTCCCGCACACGGACGGCTGCAACACCAAGCGCAACAACCGCAGCGCCGGACCGGCGCGCCCGCTGCCCCGGGTGCGCGGCTGGGTGGACGACGAGCTGCTGTCCAACGGCGTCTTCCAGGCGGCCTGCTCCCTGGGCAAGCGGGCCCCGGCCACGGTTCCCTCCGTCGCCAGGATCTCCAGCAGGGCCCTGTCGGCCCGCACGTACACCGACATCCCCTACCGGGTCTTCACCTCGCCCCGCCGGGTGCGCTTCGTGGAGATGGAGTACGCGCTGCCGCGCGAGGCGGCCATGGACGCGCTGCGCGAGCTGAAGACCCTGGTGGCGCGCTCCGGGTTCCGGGTCAGCTTTCCCGTCGAGATACGGACGGCGCCCGCCGACGACATACCGCTGTCCACGGCGAGCGGCAGGGAGACCGCGTACATCGCGGTCCACATGTACCGGGGCACGCCGCACGAGGCGTACTTCACCGCCGCCGAGCGGATCATGACGGCGCACGGCGGGCGGCCGCACTGGGGGAAGCTGCACTCGCGCGACGCGGAGTACCTCGCCGACGTGTATCCGCGCTTCGCCGAGTTCACCGCGCTGCGCGACCGGCTCGACCCGGACCGCCTCTTCGGCAACGACTACCTGCGCCGGGTCCTGGGCGCATGAGCGGCGCCCCGTACTCCCGCCGCTGAGGGCGGGGACACGGGGCGCGGGGGCAGGGGGACGGGGGCCCGAGGGCCGGGGCTATCCGGTGGAGGGCTCGGACTGCTGGCCGCTGCCGCTGCCGCTGCCCGTGCCGGACTGCCCGTCGGCGTCGCCCGTCGACTGGTCGGTGTCACCACTCGTACCGGTGTCGGGATCCGTGGTCCGGCCGGTGTCGCCGTCCGTACCGTCCGAGCCGCTGCCCTTCGTGGTCTCGCTCGGCGTGGGCGTCGGCTCCTGGGTGGTCGACGTGCCGTCGCCCGTGCCGGTGTCCGGGCTGGGCGAGCCGGTTCCCGGGTCCGTGCCGTCGCCGTCCGTGGTGGACGAGCCGTCGTCACCCGAACCGGTGGACGAGCTGGGCCCGGGGGTGGGCGTCGTGCCGTCGTCGCCGTCGCCGTCGGAGGAGCCGCCGGAGCCGAACACATGGCTGATGGAGGTCCCCTTGCCGCCGGAGACGCTGCCGCCCGAGAGCAGCTCGTACAGCGTGATCCCGCCGATGGCGAGGACGAAGACGAGGACCGCGGGGAGCATCGTCCGCTTCCAGCCGCGCCAGCGGGTGCCGTGCGTGGTGGCGTACGTGTACTCCTCGGGCTCCGCCTCCGTCTCCGCCGTGCCCTCCCCGGCCTCGGGCGCCGCGGCGGTCAGGCGCGTCACGTCCGCCGTCCTGAGCAGCTGGGTCCGGTCGGCGCCGAGCCTGAGCTGCCGCGTCGGGTCGTCGACGGGCGCCCCCTCCGCGCCCTGCCCGGCCGTCGCGCCGTGTCCCGTGCGGCCCAGGTCCGTACGGAGGAGCCGCGTCCGCTCCGGATCGGCGTCGGAGCCGGGACCGGGGTCAGGGCCTGGCGCCTGGCCCGGATCGGGGGGCGGGCCGGGCGGCGCGAGCGGCTCCTTCACCGGCTCCGACTCGTCCTTGTACGGACCGGGATCCTCGACGGTCATCACCGTCGTCGCCTCGCGGTCGCCGTCCCGCTCCCGCACGGTGATCTGGCGCACGAGGGGCGGCACCGGGGTCTTGTCCTTGATCTGTTCACCGGTACGGCGGAAGAAGTGCTGGAAGATCGGGCCGCCCGTCGTGGCGACGACGCTCACCACGCCGGCGCCGAGGAACGTCCCGTAGACGCCCATCTTCCCCGCGAACACCGCGGCGATCACCGCGGCCAGGGCGCTTCCCGCGACCTGCGCGAAGCTCAGTTCTATTCGCCTCGCCTTCGGCTCCTCGTCCGCTGTGCCGGTTTTGTCCTTCTCGTCCATTACCTGCCTTCGCTCGCACACTTCATCCACTGTGCACTGATTGGTGACTATTGGGCGAAGGCAATGGTTCCGATTCGGGGGGTTCTGTGAGGCTCGCCACCACCTCTAAGCTGCACATATGGGCATCCGGGCACTCAACTCCCTTACCGTCCGGCAACTTCGACGGCGCGCCGGTCCACCCCGCTGCCCTAATGGAGTAGTGTGACGAGCCCTGGCCTCGGCTCTGGCCCGGCGCAGGCAGCACAGGTGACTACGTCGGTCACTATGCGTTGCGAAGTGGTAACCGTGCCATGGCGGCGACCCCGGAACAGTTCCGGATCGTCGGGCAAGTCGGCAAGGTTGTGGCAGCCTGCGCCCGGGCAGGCCACACTCGTCTAGCGGGAGCAGCGACGCACGTGACGTCGGCAGGCACCACCCGGGAGGTCCCCATGCCCGAACTGCGTGTCGTGGCCGTCAGCAACGACGGCACACGGCTGGTGCTCAAAGCTGCCGACAGCACGGAGTACACGCTTCCGATCGACGAGCGGCTGCGGGCCGCCGTGCGAAACGACCGTGCCCGGCTCGGCCAGATCGAGATCGAGGTGGAGAGCCACCTGCGCCCGCGGGACATCCAGGCCCGTATAAGGGCCGGTGCCTCCGCCGAGGAAGTCGCGCAGCTCGCGGGCATCCCCGTCGACCGCGTACGCCGCTTCGAGGGCCCCGTGCTCGCGGAGCGCGCCTTCATGGCCGAGCGGGCGCGCAAGACGCCCGTGCGGCGCCCCGGCGAGAACGCGGGTCCCCAGCTCGGCGAGGCCGTCGCCGAGCGGCTGCTGCTGCGCGGCGCCGACAAGGACTCCGTGCACTGGGACTCGTGGCGCCGGGACGACGGCACCTGGGAGGTGCTGCTCGCCTACCGCGTCGCGGGCCAGCCGCACTCGGCCACGTGGACGTACGACCCGCCCCGGCGGCTCGTACAGGCCGTGGACGACGAGGCGCGGGCCCTCATCGGGGAGACGGACGACACGCCGGAGCCCAGCTTCCCGTTCGTCCCGCGGATCGCGCGGCTGCCGCGCGACCGCGGCGAGCGCGGGGACCACCGAGGCGAGCTGGAGCCCGCCGCGCTCTCCCCCGGCTTCTCCGACGACGAAGGGGACGACGGGCCCGGTGCGGGCGCCGAGGACGGGCCGGACTCGCTGACGAGCCTGCTGGAGGCGGTGCCGAACTTCCGCGGGGACATGATCGTCCCTGAGCAGCAGCCCACGGGCCCCTCATCGCCCGCCCCGTCGGCGCCCGCCGCAGGGCCGCCTCCCTCCGCGCCGGAGAGCGAGCAGGTCCAGGACGCCGAGGAGGAGCCGGAAGAGGAGGAGCAGACCGTGGAGCCCCCGGCTCCGGCGGCGAGCGCGGGTTCCGCCTACGCGGACGTGCTCATGCCGCGCTCGGTCAGCGCGCACCGGGACCGGCTGAAGGGCAACACGGACCGCCAGGCCGAGGCGGACGGCGTCCGTCCGGGGCGGCGGGCCGCGGTGCCGAGCTGGGACGAGATCGTCTTCGGCACCCGGCGCAAGAAGGACTAGGACTAGGACTAGCCCGCGCCCGTAGCGCCGCGAGCGACGGCGACCGCGCGCGGTTCCGGCCCGTGAGGGCTCGGGGCCGCGCGCGGTCGCGTGTCCGGGCCGTCAGGTCCGGGGTCAGGTCAGCCCGGCTGCGGGCCCGTGGCGACGGGACGCGCGCCGTCGGCCGTCCACTCGCTCCAGGAGCCCACGTACAGCGCCGCGTCGAAGCCCGCGACGGCCAGGGCCAGCACCTCGTGCGCGGCCGAGACGCCGGAGCCGCAGTAGACGCCGACCTCCGGACCCGCGTCCGTGTCGGCGTCCGCGCCGAGGCCGGTGAAGCGGCGTCGCAGCTCCTCCGGTGAGCGGAAGGTGCCGTCCTCGGTCACGTTCTCCGTGGTGGGCGCGGAGACGGCGCCCGGGATGTGACCGCCGACGGGGTCGATGGGCTCCACCTCGCCCCGGTACCGCTCCCCCGCGCGCGCGTCCAGCAGCAGCCCCGTACGGGCCAGCGCGGCGGCCCCGTCGGCGTCGAGCAGCGGCAGGGAGCCGGGGACCGGGTCGAAGTCGCCCTCGGGCGGGTCGGGGACCTCGGTCGTCACGGGGCCCTGCCAGGCGGCCAGTCCGCCGTCCAGCACCCGTACGTCGGGATGGCCCGCCCAGCGCAGCAGCCACCACGCGCGCGCGGCGCCCCACCCCTGGCCGCCGTCGTACACGACGACGGGACCCTCCTGGGTGACCCCGGCACGGCGCATCGCCGCGGTGAACGTCTCCAGACCGGGCAGCGGGTGACGCCCCGTGCCCTCGCGCGCGGGGGCCGCGAGTTCGGTCTCCAGGTCGACGTAGACGGCGCCGGGGAGGTGGCCCTTCTCGTACTCCTCCCTGCCGGGCGGGCCGCCGAGCTTCCACCTGGCGTCGAGAAGCACGGGAACGGAGCCTTCCGCGAGGTCGCTCGCGAGTGCGGATGCGGAGATGATGGCTGTCATGGCGCCATCCTCGCGCAGCGGCACCCCACCGCGTGCGCGGACCCGTGCGTGCGCCCGTACCGCGGTCCCGTGCGCGTGCCCATGCCGCGGTCCCATGCCCGTGCCGCCGCCCGTATCGCGGCACAGGGGGTACCCGGATGCCGGAGGCGCGTGTATCGGGTTCACAGCGGGTGTTCGCGACGGACGTGGTGGATGTTCGCAGCCGATGCAGCGGCGCGCGGCGCGGACGGGAGCGTCGCGCCGCGGGTGGTGCGAGCATCGATCCGGTACAAAACCGAAGGAAAGTCACGGCGGTTCCACCGCACGACCGCATCGATGATGGTCTTGAGGAGAGAGACAGAGATGACCGGGGCAGTGACTCGGCACGGCTACACAGGACATACACGCGGCACGCCCTGCTGGGCGAGCCTGATGGTGCGCGGGCTGGCCGCGGCGCAGGAGTTCTACCAGGCCCTGTTCGGCTGGGAGTTCCGCTCGGGGCCGCAGCAGTGGGGGCCCTACGCCCGCGCCCTCCTCGACGGGCGCGAGGTCGCGGGGCTGGGGGAGATGGCACCGGGGCGACGGTTCCGCGTCGAGTGGATCCCGTATCTGGCGACGGAGAACGCCGATGTGACGGCCTCGCTGATCCGGCAGTGCGGCGGCACCGTGGCCGTCGGCCCGCTGGACGCGGAGGACGCGGGCCGGGTGGCGATGGCCTCGGACCCGGTGGGCGCCGCCTTCGGGGTATGGCAGGCGGAGGCCCATCTGGGCCTGGGGACGGCGGAGAGGGACACGCCGGGCGTCCCCGTCTGGTACGAGCTGGTCTGCCGGGAGACCTGGCCCGCGGGCAAGTTCTACCCCGACGTCTTCGGCTTTGACGTGGACGCGACGGAGGCCGCGCGCACCGGGAGCCTCGACCATCTGACGCTGTGCCTGGACGGCGAGCCCGTCGCGGGGGTCCACGGGGTCGGGCAGGCGCTGCCGCGCGACCGGGGGCCGCACTGGAAGACGTACTTCGCGGTCGAGGACGCGGAGAAGGCGGCGCGCCGGGTGCAGGGCCTCGGGGGGCGCGTGTTGGAGGGGCCGCGCGACTCGGCGTACGGGCGGGTGGCGACGGTCACCGATCCGGAGGGCGCCCGGTTCAGCGTCATCCAGCGGCAGGCGTGACGGGGCGGGGCGGGGGCGGGAGCGGGAGCGGGGGGCGTCAGCGTCGCCCGGGTGCCGGGGCGCCAGGGCCCGATGCCCCCGCCCGCACCGTCAGCGTGGCCGCGAAGGTGCGGAGGACATCCGGCCGTTGAGGGGCGACGAGCCGAGCGGCGGTCCCGCCTGCGGCCCTGACTGCGGCCCTGGTGCGTCGACCGGCAGCACGTCGGGAGAGAGCGCGCCCGCGCCCGCTGTCACGGCCGTGAGCCTGCGCCTGTGGTGGCGGCGGCACAGCACCTCGTAGCCGACCTCGCCCCTGGGCTCCCCCACGTCGCCGACGACGACCTGCGCGCCCTCGACCACCATCCTGCCGCCCACGGTGCGGGCGTTGTGCGTGGCGCGGGCGCCGCACCAGCACAGGGCCTCGACCTGGAGCACCTCGATGCGGTCGGCCAGCTCCATCAGCCGCTGCGAGCCGGGGAAGAGCTTGGTGCGGAAGTCCGTGGTGATGCCGAAGGCGAAGACGTCCATGCCCAGGTCGTCGACGACGCGGGCGAGCTGGTCCACCTGCTCCGGGGCGAGGAACTGGGCCTCGTCCACGATCACGTAGTCCGTACGGCCGCCCGCCGTGAGGTGTTTGACCAGGTGGGCGTGGAAGTCCAGCGTCTCGCCCGCCTCGACGGCCTCGGTGACCAGGCCGAGCCGGGAGGAGAGCCGTCCCTCCCCCGCGCGGTCGTTCCGGGTGAAGATCATCCCCTGGAGCCCGCGCGCCGAGCGGTTGTGCTCGATCTGGAGCGCGAGCGTGCTCTTCCCGCAGTCCATGGTTCCGGAGAAGAACACCAGCTCTGGCATGGGGACTTCGGCCTTTCGCAGCGTGGGGGGGGG
>NZ_BAAGSO010000054.1:50210-177383 GCF_054782395.1 Streptomyces daliensis
TGGGGACGAGGGCGCCTACGTACGGACTTCGAGCAGCGGGACGAGCTGTTCCGCGGCCGTCGCCGAGCCGTGCATGCCGACGAGCGCCGACTCCTTGGGCTCCCGCTCGGTCGCCACGACGGCGGCGTCGCCGCTCATGGCGACGACCACGTCGCCGAGGCGCGCGTGCACGCGGTCGTCCACGTGCGGCCCGAACCAGCCGAGCGCGACGGCCTCCTCGCGCGTCGCCACCCACGCCTGGTCGGCCAGCACCTCGCGCCAGACCGTGTGCACGTCCCTGGCGGCGCCGGGAACCGCGTACAGGTGCCGCATCCGGCCCTCGCCGCCGAGCCGCGAGATGCCCGCGTTCAGCTCCCAGTCCGCGTCCACGTCGAAGCGGGCCTCGGGGGTGTCGGGGACGTCCACCATGCCGTGGTCGGCGGTGATGTAGAGCGCGGAGCGCGGCGGAAGCTGCTCGGCCAGCCGCTGCGCGAGCCGGTCGACGTACATGAGCTGGCCGCGCCAGGCGTCAGAGTCGACGCCGTGCCGGTGGCCGTTGCCGTCGAGGTCGGCGTAGTAGGTGTAGACGAGCGAGCGGTCGGCCGCACCGAGCCGTTCGGCCGCCAGGTCCATGCGGTCCTCGCCGCTGAGCCTGCCGTAGAAGGTGCCGCCCGACAGCGCGATCTGCGTCAGCGGGGTGTGCTGGAAGTGCGGCGCCGACACCTGGCAGGTCTCGATCCCGGCGGCGTCGGCGAGCTGGAAGACCGTGGGATACGGCTGCCACGCGTGCGGGTCCGTCCACGGCTGCCAGCGCAACTGGTTCATCAGCTCGCCGGTGGCCGGGTTCAGCGCCGTGTAGCCGGGCAGGCCGTGCACGCCGGGGGCCAGGCCCGTGCCGACGGAGGCGAGCGAGGCCGCCGTGGTCGAGGGGAAGCCCGAGGTGAGGGGGGTGCCGGTGCCGTTGACGGAGCCGGGGAGCAGCGAGGTGAGGAAGGGCGCCTCGTCCGGGTGCTGCCGCAGGATCTCCCAGCCCATGCCGTCCACGAGGAAGACGCAGACCCGGTCGGCCGGGGCGAGTGACAGCCCGGCCGTCATCCCGGGCACGCCCTGCCCCGCGGTGACCGCGGGCAGCAGATCGGCGAGGGAGCCCGCGCCGTAGCGGGGCACGGGGGCCGTGCGGGGGTCGAGCGGTGCGGGCTCGTCGTGATCGCCGGGCTTGTCGGGCTTGTCGGGCCAGGGGTGACCTGCTGTGGCGGGCTGTGCCATGTCCGGTGGGGTGTCCCCTCGTCTCACTGGGGCGGCCCGGCGCTGGTGGAGGCGGCCGTCGCCTCCGAGAGCGCCTGGGCGAAGGCAAGGGTCTGGCGGACGGTGTCGGGGCCGTCGGCCGCCTCGCTGACGCGCAGCGAGAGGTCGTCGGCCGTGGTCGAGCCCGTGTAGCCGTGGTCGGCCTCGCAGTTGGGGTCACCGCAGGTGGCGGGCTCCAGATCGAGGCGGGAGACGGCGCCCCAGCCGATGGTCAGCACGACCTCGCGGGGCAGGGTGCCCGGGGTGTACGACTCGGGGTTGGCCACGACGCGGGAGAGGACCACCGAGGAAATGCGCGACACCTTCACCGACTCGGTGGACGTCGTCGCGTACGGCGAGGGCGAGGTGCCGTCGGCCGGCTGCTCGTCGGTATGGCTGACGATGAAGCGGTTGCCGGTCAGTACGAGGACCGTGACATGGCGGCGTACCTCGTTGGAGTCGAACGTCGTCTCCTGGTGCACGAGGTAGGAGGCCACGGGCTCGCCGCCCACCGCGGCCTCGACGGCCTCGGCCACGAGAGCCGGGTAGTATCCGCTGCGCTCGATCGCCGAGCGCAGCCCCTTGGTCGTCGTACCGGTCTTCGCCATGAGTGCCATCCTACGGGGCCACGGGGCCTCAGTAGGCGGGCAGGCGGCGTGGCCCCTGGTCGCTGCGGCGCTGCGGCTCGGCCACGCGGACCGAGGCGCCGAGGACGGTGAGGCCGCGCGGGGCGACGACCACGGGTTCCAGGTCGACGGTGACGATCTCGGGATGGTCGTCCAGCAGCCGTGAGACGCGCAGCAGCAGCTCTTCCAGCGCGCCCGTGTCGACGGGCTGCGCGCCGCGCCAGCCGAACAGGATGGGGGCGGTGCGGATGGTCCGTATCAGCTCCGCCGCCTCCTTGTCGGTGACCGGGACGAGCCGGTGCGCGGTGTCGCCGAGCAGTTCGGAGGGCGGCCCGGCGAGGCCGAAGGAGAGCACGGCGCCGATGGCCGGGTCGACGGCCGCGCGGATCACGGTGTCCACGCCGCGCGGCGCCATGGCCTGGACGACGGGGCGCAGTTCCTCCGGCTTGCCGAGCGCTTCGGTCAGCTCGGCGTAGGCGCGGCGCAGCCCGTCCTCGCCCGCGATGTCGAGCCGAACGCCGCCCAGGTCGGCGCGGTGGCGCAAGTGCGGCGCCGTGGTCTTGAGCGCGACGGGGTAGCCGAGGTGCCGTGCGGCAGCCGCCGCGTCGTCCGGGGTGGGCGCGGGGCTCGTGGGGTGGACGGCGACGCCGTAGTACGCCAGCAGCGCGGCGGCGTCCTCCGCGCCGAGGGGCACGCTGCGGTGCCGCTCCTCGGTGGTGGCCGACACGGTGGTGGGCCGGGCCTCGCGGGGTCCGGCGGCGGGGAGGGCGTCGTCGGCGGGGACGGCGTGGGGGGCGGCGGGGTCCTCGCTGGAACCGGCGCCCGCGACGGGGGCGGGGGCCGTACCGGAACCCGCGACGGGTTCGGAGGCGGAGGCCGCCCCCGAACCGGGGACCGCGACGGAAGCGGAGCCGGAGACCGTACCCGAGCCGGGATCTGCGTCCGAACCGGAGCCCGGTTCGGAACCAGGGCGCGGCCCCGAACCGGAAGCGGCGCCGGCCCCGGGGCCCGCATCGTCCCGCGCGGCCGGTGCCGCGCTCCGGGCCGCCGCGCGGGCGATGAGCGCGGACGCCGCGGCCTCGTCCACCTCGTACTCCGGCACCCGCCCCGGCGCCGCCGCCTCCTCGCGCCAGCGCGCGTACCGCACCGCCTCGGACAGGGCGCGCGCCGCGCGTTCGGCCGCCGGGTAGCTGGGGATGCCGCGCTCCGCGAGTGCCGCGTCGAGGCCCTCGATGGCGAGGTGGACCACAGCGACGGGCTTGTCCGCGCCCTCGGCCGTCTCGCGCAGCGCGTCGGCCAGCTCCCCCACGGGCGTGTCCCCGACCCAGGGGATGGCCGTGACCACGACCGTGTCCGTGCCGGGGTCGGCGAGCGCGTCGGACAGGGCGCGGCGGAAGTCGTCGGGGGTGGCGGACGTCGTCAGGTCGCGGACGGGCAGCGGGCGCAGGTCGTCCGTCAGGCAGGCGTCGTAGGTGAGGAGCGCGAGGGACTCCGCGTTGCCGAGGATGGCGACGCGGGGCCCAGCGGGGAGGGGCTGGCTGACCAGGAGGATGCCCGCGTCGAGCAGTTCGGTGACCGTCTCGACCATGATCACTCCGGCCTGGCGCAGCAGCGAGGTGACGGTCGCGTCGGGGGTGCGGGAGGCGGGCGCCGCGTGTCCCGGCGGGGGCGCGCTGCCGCTGTGCCTGGCGCCCTTGACCACGACGACGGGCTTGCGCGCCGCGGTGCGCTTGGCGAGGCGGGTGAACTTGCGGGGGTTGCCGATGGATTCGAGGTAGAGCAGCGCGACGCCGGTGCCGGGGTCGTCGTCCCAGAACTGGAGCACGTCGTTCCCCGAGACGTCCGCTCTGTTGCCCGCCGAGACGAAGGAGGAGAGGCCCATGCCGCGCCGGTGCAGCCCGGTGAGCAGCGCGATGCCGATGGCGCCCGACTGGGTGAACAGGCCGATGCCGCCGCGCCGGGGCAGCTCGGGCGAGAGGCTCGCGTTGAGCCGGACGTCGGGCGCGGTGTTCATCAGCCCGAAGGCGTTGGGTCCGATGATGCGCATCCCGTACGAGCGGGCCAGCCGCACCAGTTCGCGCTGCTCGTCGCGCCCGAAGTCGGCGGAGAGCACGACCAGACCCTGGGTACCGTGCTCGCCGCAGTCCTTGACGACCTGGGTGACGGTGGCGGCGGGCACGGCGACGACGGCGAGGTCGACGGACTCGGGCAGCTCGCCCACCGAGCGGTACGCGGGGACGCCGCCGAGCTCCGTACGCCCCTCGGGCAGCGCGGTGTTGACCGCGTACGTGCGGCCCGCGTACCCGGCGGCGCGCAGGCTCTCCAGGACGGCGCGGCCCGCGCCGCCCGGGTTGCGGCCCGCGCCGATGACGGCGACACAGCCGGGTGCGAGCAGCCGTCCCACCGAGTGGGCCTCGGCGCGCTGCTCGCGGGCGCGCATCACGGCGAGGGAGCGCTCGGTCGGTTCGAGGTCGAAGGTGAGGTGGACGGAGCCGTCCTCGAAGCTGCGCTTCTGGGAGTAGCCCGCGTCGGTGAACACCTTGATCATCTTGTTGTTCGCCGGCAGCACCTCGGCGCTGAAGCGGCGGATGTCCCGCTCCTGGGCCACGGCCCCGATGTGCTCCAGCAGCGCGGAGGCCACGCCGCGGCCCTGGTGGTCGTCGCGCACGAGGAAGGCGACCTCGGCCTCGTCCGCTGGCGCGGAGGCGGGGCGTCCGGTGCCGTCGATGCGGTCGTAGCGGACGAGGCCGATGAACTCGCCGCCGACGGTGGCGGCCAGGCCGACGCGGTCGACGTAGTCGTGGTGGGTGAAGCGGTGCACGTCGCGGTCGGAGAGCCGGGGGTAGGGCGCGAAGAAGCGGTAGTACTTCGACTCGTCGGAGACCCGTTCGTAGAAGCTCACCAGCCGCTCGGCGTCGTCCGGTGCGATGGGCCTGATCCGGGCCGTGCCGCCGTCGCGCAGGACGACGTCGGCCTCCCAGTGGGTGGGGTAAGCGCGCTCCGACGGGCTCTGCATGGGGTCAGGGTAGGACCTGTGAGCCGGGCTCGCGCCCGTACGTGCGACAGTGCAGGCTGAGGGGGCACGGGAGCAGCTCGCACCGCGTGCGAGACTGGTCTAGACAACAGTTCACAAGCGTCACGATTCGAAGGGCTTCACCATGGTTGAGCGCCGCGTCACCGTCGGCTGGGCCGAGGGCCTGCACGCCCGCCCCGCCTCGATCTTCTGCCGCGCCGCGGCTGCTGCGGGCGTCCCGGTCACCGTGAAGAAGGGCGAGGACGGCACGCCGGTCAACGCCGCTTCCATGCTGGGCGTGCTGGGTCTCGGCGCGGAGGGCGGCGAGGAGATCGTGCTGGCTTCCGAGGCGGATGACGCGGAATCCGCGCTCGACCGTCTGGCGAAGCTCGTCTCCGAGGGCCTCGAAGAACTCCCGGAGACCGTCTGATTCGCACCGTCTGATTCTCTGCCCTCAGTGGCAGGAAAAGAGCAGGAGGAATTCACGGGCACACGCCTGTGAATTCCTCCTCTTCTTTGTATACGGGGAGTGTTAAAGAGAATCGCGCGCCGTGTTTACGGAAGGTTTCGTACTCCTCACGGCCGCTTTGCGCGCGACCCCTTTCGGTACCGGGCGGCGCAGCCTGTGGAGCACCGCGGAACGCTCCACGTGCTGGGCCGTCAGCGCGCGGGCCCGCTCGGCGTCGCCACGCGCCACCGCGTCGACGATGGCGCCGTACTCCTGCCAGACGGTGGCGGCCTGCGCGGGCACGTCCACCGCGTACACCCACGTGATCTTGCGCCGGAGCTGGGTGAGCAGCGTCGTCAGGCTGGGGCTGCCGGACGCCTGGGCCAGCGTCTCGTGGAACCAGTCGCCCAGGGAGCGCAGGTCGGAGAGGTGGCCGCGGTCCACGCGCTGCTGGCCGAGGCGCACGAGACCGCGCAGCACCTTGAGGTGTGCCTCGGTGCGCCGCTGCGCCGCGCGCGCCGCGCCCAGCGGCTCCAGCACCGCGCGGATCTCCAGCAGATCCGCCGCCTCCTGCTCCGTCGGCTCGGCCACGCAGGCGCCCGCGTGCCTGCGCGTCAGCACGAAACCCTCGGACTCCAGCGTGCGCAGCGCCTCGCGCACGGGGACCCGCGAGACTCCGTAACGCCGCGCGAGGAGTTCCTCGGTGAGCCGGGCGCCGGGCGGAAATGCCCCGCTGACGATGTCGTCGCGGATTGCCGTGCAGACCGCGTGCGCGGAAATTCGCATGACTCGAACTGTATTGCAGCCACGTCGAATTTCCGATGGCGAGAGTTCCCCTCACGTGAATACGGCGTGAAAAGGACCCCCGGCCATGTGTCGGCCGGGGGTCCTGATACTCACGGATGCCGCGCGGAGTCGGGTGCGGCACCGGATTGGGCGTCGGGTGCGGCGCCGGATTCAGATTCGGATTCGGTCAGATCTTGACGCCGTGCTGGCGCAGATAGGCGACCGGGTCCATGTCCGAGCCGTAGTCGGGGCCCGTACGGGCCTCGAAGTGGAGGTGCGGGCCCGAGGAGTTGCCGGTGGAGCCGGAGAGGGCGATCTGCTGGCCCGAGGTGACGGACTGGCCGACCGAGACGCCGATGGACGACAGGTGGCCGTACTGCGTGTACGTGCCGTCCTTGTGCTTGATCACGATGTTGTTGCCGTAGGCGCCGCCGTCGCCCGCCTCCACGACCTCACCGGCCGCGACGGACTTGACCGGGGTGCCCTGGGCCGCGTGGAAGTCGATGCCGGTGTGGCTGCCGGAGGACCACATGCCGCCGCCGGTCTGGTAGCCGGTGGAGACGTAGGAGTTGTCGACGGGGGCGACGTAGCCGTTGAGCGCGGCGCGCTTGGCCTCCGCCTTGCGGGCCGCGCGCTCCTTGGCCTCCTTGGCCTCGCGCTCGCGCTCCGCCTTCTCGGCCGCCGCCTTGCGCTTGGCCTCGTCGGCACGCTTCTTCGCCTCGGCCGCGGCCTTCTTGGCGGCGGCCTCGGCCCTGGCGCGCTCGGCCTCGGCCTGCTGGGCCTCGGCCTGGTCGCCGACGGTCGCGGCGAGGGAACCGCCCAGGTCGATGGCCTGGGTCAGACCGGTGTCGGTGACGGTGGACGCCTCGTCGTTGGCGGCGAGCGCCGGGGACGCGACGGAGCCCACGACGCCGACAGCGGCGAGGCCCGCTATGCCTGCGGCGTTGACGCCCGCACGGCGACGGGCACGACTCTGCCCACGATGCTTACCGGTGGCACGGATGAACGCCATGATCTGGCGTGACTCCTTTCCTTCCTTCTCGCCTACCGGGTTAGCTGACGGGTTCGGAGCAGGAAGGTCTCCTACGGGCGCCTCGTACGGGAGGCGTCCGATTCACCCCAAGGGACGTGTGGGTCCCCGGCTCCCCTGGCTCGCGCCGTACGGGGACTCGGCGATCACTGTCCGTCGGCCGCGGCGCGGTCACTTCTGACGAACAGCGGCCACGACGCTAAGACGGGCATCAGCACGGCGCCAAACAGATCCCGTCTTTTGTCGCGCATGCCACACCCAACACCGGGGCAACACCGGCCAAATCAGACAGGGAAAACGGACATGACGCCGCGACATGTGGAGGGCCCGTGAACAGTCGGCCGACTGTTCACGGGCCCTCCATCACATTCCGGGCGGCTCCGGCGGCGTAGCGCCGGGCGGCGCGGCGCCTCAGGTCCCGGAGACCACGCTCACCTCGCCGATGCCCAGCGCCCGCACCGGCTCCGCGATCTGCGAGGCGTCACCCACCAGGACGGTGACCAGGCGGTCGGCCGGGAAGGCGTTCACGACGGCCGCCGTGGCCTCCACGGTGCCCGTCTCGGCCAGCCGCGCGTACATCCGCGCCTGGAAGTCGTCCGGCAGATACTGCTCGACCTGATCGGCGAGGGTGCCCGCGACGGCGGCGGCCGTCTCGTAGCGCAGCGGGGCGACGCCCACGAGGTTCTGCACGGCGACGTCCCGCTCCTCGTCCGTGAGGCCCTCGGCCGCCAGGGTGCGCAGAACCTGCCACAGGTCCTCCAGCGCGGGCCCCGTCACCTCGGTGGCGACCGAGCCGGAGATGGCGAGCATGGCGGCGCCCGTGCCCTCGGGCGCTGAGCGCAGCACCTGGCCGAAGGCGCGCACCCCGTAGGTGTAGCCCTTCTCCTCGCGCAGCACGCGGTCCAGCCGGGAGGTGAGGGTGCCGCCGAGGCAGTACGTGCCCAGCACCTGCGCGGGCCAGACGCGGTCGTGCTTGTCCGCGCCGATGCGGCCGATCAGCAACTGCGTCTGCACGGCGCCCGGACGGTCCACGATGATCACGCGGCCCGTGTCGTCCGCGGTGACCGGCGGCACGGGGCGGGGCTCGGCCGTCGATCCGGTCCAGGTGCCGAGGGAGTCGGCCAGCGCCTCGTCCAGATCGACGCCTTCGAGGTCGCCGACGACGACGGCGGTGGCCGTCGCGGGGCGCACATGTGCCTCGTAGAAGGCACGGACCGAGGCGGCATCGATACGGGCGACCGACTCCTCGGTGCCCTGGCGCGGCCGGGACATGCGGGAGGCGGCGGGGAACAGCTGGTGGGAGAGCTCCTTGGCCGCGCGGCGGGCCGGGTTGGCCAGCTCGTGCGGGATCTCGTCCAGCCGGTTGTTGACCAGCCGCTCGACCTCGCCGTCGGGGAAGGCCGGTGCGCGCAGCGCGTCGGCGAGCAGACCGAGCGCCTTGGGCAGCCGGGAGGCGGGGACCTCCAGGGAGACGCGCACGCCCGGGTGGTCGGCGTGCGCGTCCAGGGTGGCGCCGCAGCGCTCCAGCTCGTAGGCGAACTCCTCGGCGTCGTGCTTGTCCGTGCCCTCGGACAGGGCGCGGGCCATGATCGTGGCCACGCCGTCAAGGCCCTCGGGCTCGGCCTCCAGGGGGGCCAGGAGGTTGACCTCCACGGCGACGACCTGCTGGCCCGGGCGGTGGCAGCGCAGCACCGTGAGCCCGTTGGGCAGCGTGCCGCGCTCGGGCGCGGGGAAGGCCCAGGGCCTGGGGCTGCCGCCCCGGGGCTGGGGGTGGAGATCCATGCTCGGGCCTGGCCTCTCTGCGGGGGTGGTCGCGGTGTCGCTCACTGGCCGGGCTCCTCGTCCTGTCCGTCCTCGGCGTTCTCGTTCTCGGCGTTCTCGGCGTTCTCGGTGGCGGGCGCGGTCGGCTCGTAGACCAGCGCGGCGCGGTTGTCCCTTTGCAGCCGCGCCGCCGCCACGGACCGCACCTCCTCCGGCGTGACCTCCAGGACGCGGCCCACGGCGCTCAGCGCGAGCTGGGGATCGCCGAACAGCACGGCGAACCGGCACAGTTCGTCGGCGCGCCCGCCGACCGTCGCGAGCCGGTCCAGCCACTCGCGCTCGAGCTGGGCCTGTGCCCGCTCCATCTCCTCTGGCGTCGGCCCCTCCTGCGCGAAGCGGCTCAGCTCCTCGTCCACCGCCGTCTCGATGGCGGAGATCTCCACGCCGCTCGACGCCTTGACGTCCAGCCAGCCCAGCGAGGGCGCCCCGGCCAGCCGCAGCAGCCCGAAGCCCGCGCCGACGGCCAGCCTGTCGCGCCGCACCAGGCGGTTGTGCAGGCGGGAGGACTCGCCGCCGCCGAGGACGGTCAGCGCGAGGTCGGCCGCGTCGCACTCGCGGGTGCCGTCGTGCGGCAGGCGGTAGGCCGCCATCAGCGCGCGCGAGGGCACCTCCTCCTCGACCACCTGCCGCTGGTCCCCGCCCAGCGTCTCGGGGAGGGAGCCGTCGCGCGGCGGCTGCTTGCCCTCGTGGCCGGGGATGGAGCCGAAGTACTTCTCGATCCAGGCCAGCGTCTGCTCCGGATCGATGTCCCCTACGACGGAGAGCACGGCGTTGTTCGGCGCGTAGTACGTACGGAAGAAGGCGCGCGCGTCCTCCAGGGAGGCCGCGTCCAGATCGGCCATGGAACCGATCGGGGTGTGGTGGTAAGGGTGGCCCTCGGGATAGACCATGGCGGCCAGCTTCTCGAAGGCGGTGCCGTAAGGCACGTTGTCGTACCGCTGGCGGCGCTCGTTCTTGACGACGTCACGCTGGTTCTCCAGCGATTCCTCGTCCAGCGCCGTGAGCAGGGAGCCCATGCGGTCGGCCTCCAGCCAGAGCGCCAGCTCCAGCTCGTGCGCCGGCATGGTCTCGAAATAGTTGGTGCGCTCGAAGCTGGTGGTGCCGTTCAGCGAGCCGCCGGCGCCCTGGACAAGCTCGAAGTGACCGTTGCCCGTCACCTGGGCCGAGCCTTGGAACATGAGGTGT
This sequence comes from Streptomyces daliensis, assembly GCF_054782395.1. Classification (NCBI taxonomy): domain Bacteria; kingdom Bacillati; phylum Actinomycetota; class Actinomycetes; order Kitasatosporales; family Streptomycetaceae; genus Streptomyces; species Streptomyces daliensis. Next base: position 60,383 of record NZ_BAAGSO010000054.1, read on the forward strand.
TCGAAGAGGTGGGCCAGCCCTGTGCGGCCCCTCACCTCGTGGCGGGAACCGACGTCGTACCAGAGGCAGACAGCGGCGACCGGGGTGAGATGGTCCTCGGAGAGCACCACGCGCAGGCCGTTGGCCAGCCGGTGCTCGGTCGCTGTCAGCCCGCCGGTGGCAGGCGGGGGCGTGGCCATGTGACCCATGTGCCTGGAGTCCCTTCGCTCGCGGGAGTTCGTGTCGCGTCGTGTGAAGCGGTTCTGTCACTGTATGCAACCGCACGGACAAGGTGCGAAGTTCCCGTACCGTACGCCCATGAACTGGGCTCTCCCACCCGTCACCGCCGGGTCGGGGAGCCCGTTGTCAGCGGCGCGGTCCACAATGGTCGGCGTCGTATCCGCCAGGCCCACAGCGGGTGTCCTCACACCCCCTAGCCCGTACGTACCGAAGGAGCCGCAGCCGCGATGGCCCGCCGCAGTACGAAGACCCCGCAGCCGGACGACTTCGAGGAGCGGATCCTCGACATCGACGTCGTCGATGAGATGCAGGGCTCCTTCCTCGAGTACGCCTACTCGGTCATCTACTCTCGCGCCCTCCCGGACGCCCGTGACGGGATGAAGCCGGTGCACCGCCGCATCCTGTACCAGATGCACGAGATGGGGCTGCGCCCCGACCGCTCGTACGTCAAGTGCGCCCGGGTCGTCGGCGAGGTGATGGGTAAGCTCCACCCGCACGGTGACTCCGCGATCTATGACGCGCTGGTCCGCATGGCCCAGTCCTTCTCGATGCGGCTCCCGCTGGTCGACGGCCACGGCAACTTCGGTTCGCTGGGCAACGACGACCCTCCCGCCGCCATGCGGTACACCGAGTGCCGCTCGGCGCCCGCCGCCGGTCTGATGGTCGAGTCGATCGACGAGGAGACGGTCGATTTCGCGCCCAACTACGACGGCAGCGAGGAGGAGCCGGTAGCCCTCCCGGCCGCGTATCCGAACCTGCTGGTGAACGGCGCCTCGGGCATCGCCGTCGGCATGGCGACGAACATGGCGCCGCACAACCTCGGCGAAGTCATCGCCGCGGCACGGCATCTGATCAAGCACCCGGGCGCCGATCTGGAGACGCTGATGCGCTTCGTGCCGGGGCCCGACCTGCCCACGGGCGGCCGGATCGTCGGCGTCGAGGGCATCAAGGACGCGTACGCGAACGGCCGTGGCTCCTTCAAGATGCGCGCCACGGCGACGGTGGAGCAGGTCACGCCCCGCCGCAAGGGCCTGGTCGTCACCGAGCTGCCCTTCACCGTCGGCCCCGAGAAGGTCGTCTCCAAGATCAAAGACCTGGTCAACGCGAAGAAGCTCCAGGGCATCGCGGACGTCAAGGACCTCACCGACCGCGAGCACGGACTGCGCCTCGTGATCGAGATCAAGAACGGCTTCCACCCCGAGGCCGTGCTGGAGCAGCTCTACAAGCTGACGCCGATGGAGGAGTCCTTCGGCATCAACAACGTCGCGCTGGTGGACGGCCAGCCGCTCACGCTGGGCCTCAAGGAGCTGCTGGAGGTCTATGTAGACCACCGCTTCCAGGTGGTGCGGCGGCGCAGCGAGTTCCGGCGCACCAAGCGGCGGGACCGGCTGCACCTGGTCGAGGGCCTGCTGGTCGCGCTGCTCGACATCGACGAGGTCATCAGGATCATCCGGTCGAGTGAGAACGCGGCCGAGGCCAAGGCGTCCCTGATCTCCCGCTTCGGGCTCAGCGAGATCCAGACGCAGTACATCCTGGACACCCCGCTGCGGCGGCTCACGAAGTTCGACCGCCTGGAGCTGGAAAGCGAGCGCGACCGCCTCAAGGCCGAGATCGAGGAGCTGACCCGCATCCTCGACTCGGACGCGGAGCTGCGCAAGCTGGTCTCCTCCGAGCTGGCCGCCGTCTCCAAGAAGTACGCGACGCCGCGCCGCACCGAGCTGCTGGAGTCCGCCGGAGCCCCGGTGGCGTCCGTGCCGCTGGAGGTCTCGGACGACCCGTGCCGGGTGCTCCTCTCCTCGACGGGCCTGCTGGCGCGCACGGCGAACGGCGAGCCGTCCTTCGACGAGGCGGCCAAGCGCGTGAAGCACGATGTGATCGTCTCGGCCGTCCCCGCGACCACGCGCGGCGAGGTCGGCGCGGTGACCTCGGCCGGACGGCTGCTGCGGCTGACCGTCGTGGACCTGCCCCAGCTCCCCGAGAGCGCCGCGTCCCCGAACCTGTCGGGCGGGGCGCAGATCGCGGAGTTCCTCACCCTGGAGGCGGACGAGAAGGTCGTCTGCCTCACCACGCTCGACGAGTCCTCTCCCGGCCTGGCCATCGGCACCGAGCAGGGCGTGGTCAAGCGGGTGGTGCCCGACTATCCGTCCCACAAGGAGGAGTTGGAGGTCATCACCCTCAAGGACGGCGATCGCATCGTCGGCGCCGTCGAGCTGCGCACGGGCGAGGAGGACCTGGTCTTCATCACCGACGAGGCGCAGCTTCTGCGCTATCAGGCGGGCCAGGTCAGGCCGCAGGGCCGCGCGGCGGGCGGCATGACCGGCATCAAGCTGACCGGCGAGGCCAAGGTCATCTCCTTCACCGCCGTGGACCCCGCCGCGGACGCGATGGTCTTCACCGTCGCCGGTTCGCGCGGCGCCTTCGCCGGGCTCACGGAGGCCACGGCCAAGCTGACGCCCTTCGACCAGTACCCGAGGAAGGGCCGGGCCACGGGCGGGGTGCGGTGCCAGCGGTTCCTGAAGGGCGAGGACTGCCTGACCCTGGCCTGGGCGGGGCCCACTCCCGCGCGGGCCGCCTCGAAGGCCGGCGTCCCCGTGGAGCTGCCCGAGGTGGACCCGCGCCGCGACGGCTCGGGCATGCCGCTGGCCAAGGCGGTGGCCGTGGTGGCGGGACCGGTGTAGTCCCGTCCGGGCCTCCGGTCCGGGTTCCGGTCGCGGGCCGGGGCCGGGGCGGGGGCCGGGGCCGGTGATGTGACGGGCCGGTGATGTGACGGGGTCGCGCGGGGCGGGTTCGCACGCGTGACGGGGCCGGGGGCGCGCTGTTCGGGTGCGCCCCCGACGCGTGCGGGGGCGGCCTGTGCGGGCGCGGTGCTCCGGGGGCCGGGGCCGGTTCGGCGACGGGCCGGTATCAGCAGTCAGTAGGAGGACGGGTCGTCCGGGTCCGCGATGGAGGGCACGTCGTCGTCCGCGTCCGGCGCGTCGGTGTCCGGCGCGGCGTCCTCTCCGTCGGCGCCGGGGCCCGTGCCGCCGTACGGGTCCTCGCCCTGTGGGTCCGGTGCTTCGACGGGCTCCGTGTCGACGTAGCGCAGGACGCCCCACATCGCCTGGGGATCGGCGCCGTCAGCCTCCGTGCCCACGTCCGCGCACAGCGCCAGCTCCTTCCGCAGCGCCTCCGCGTCCACGCCGGAGCCGATCATCACGAGCTGCGTCAGCCGCTCCTCGTCCCGCTCCCACTCCGAGGGGGCGAACCGCAGGAAGCCGCCGACGGCGTGCACCGTGTACTTGCGGCCCGGGTCGGCCGCGCCGAAGTCGACAAAGCCCTTGATCCGGTAGAGGCCGGAGGGGCGGCTGTCGAGGAAGGCCAGCAGACGGCGGGGGTCCATCGGTGCGGCCGAGCTGAACTCCACGCTCTCGTACGCCGCGTGCAGGTGCCCGGAGTGGTCGACGTGACCGGTCCCCTCCCCGGACGCTTCCGCTTCTGCTTCCGCTTCCTCGTCGACGGCCCCGTAGAGCAGCTCGTCGAAGGAAAGCTGCTCCACGGGAGGACGCTCGCGCCGCGCCGGTTCGAAGAGCAGCGCGGGGTCGACGCGCCCGTAAGCGGCGGAGACCACGGGCGTCCCCGGACTCAGCTCCTCCAGCGTCTCCGAGAGGGCGCGGCGCTCCTCGTCGGCGATCCGGTCCGCCTTGTTCAGCACCACCAGATCGGCGGCGCGTACGTGACGGTCCAGTTCCGGATGGCGCTCACGGGTGCTGTGGAACTCCGCCGCGTCGACGACCTCGACCAGCCCGCCGTAGACGATGTGCTCGCTCCCGCTCGCGAGGATCATGCGGATCAGCGTCTCCGGCTCGGCCAGCCCGCTCGCCTCCACGACGACGACGTCCATGCCGACCGAGGGCCGGGCCAGGCGCTCCAGCACCTCGTCCATGTCGCTGGTGTCGACGGCGCAGCACAGGCAGCCGTCGCCGAGCGACACCATGGAGTCGACCTGTCCCGCCACGGTCATCGCGTCGATCTCGATGCTGCCGAAGTCGTTGACGATCGCACCGATACGGGTGCCGCGGCTGTTCCGGAGCAGGTGGTTCAGCAAGGTGGTCTTGCCCGAGCCGAGGAATCCCGCAAGGACGATGACCGGAATCCGCCGTGTGGCCAAAGTGCCTCTCCTCGCTACTGCCCCTGGCTGCTGTTCCTCTGTTCCTCGCCGCTGGAACGGCTGTCGATCGTAGCGGAACGGGCAGCGCGCTGTGCTCCGGGCCGCACGTCTGACCGGGGACGACGCCGCGACACCCCCGTCCCGGATCGCGGAGGAAGCGGGGTCGCGGAGGTTAGGCTCACCTGCGTGAGTACGTGCGCGACCGCCTCCCGGGACCTCGCCGAACCGGTGGCGGCGACCGCCGCCACAGCCCGCACCTGGCTGCTGATCGAACAACCGGGCCCGTGGGGCGGCAAAGCGCTCACCGAGAGCCGTCTCGACCCCACGCTGGGCGGCGGGCTCGAAGCGGCGGCGGGGGCGCACGGGGCGCGGGTGGCGCTCATCCGGCGACCGGGCCGGCACGCCGACCGGCCGGGCGGCCGGCGCCGGGTCTTCCTCGCCCACACCTCCCCCGGCAACTCCTGGGTGCGGACGGCCCTCGTCGGACAGCACGGCGCGGGTGCCCGTACGCGCGCCGACGGGCCGGGGGCGGCGGAGGAGACGGACGCGGACGCGGAGACGGGCACGGACACGGGCATCGACACAGGCAAGGGGGTGGGCGTGGACATGGCGGCGGCCCTGCGCGGACTGGACTTCGCGGCCCTCTCCGCCGGGGAGCACGGCGGCCTGTGGGCCCCGTACACCGGCGATCCCCTGGCCCTCGTGTGCACCAACGGCAAGCGCGACCGCTGCTGCGCCCTGCTGGGCCGCCCCCTGGCCGCCGAGCTGGCGGCCTCGGGCCTGGGCGACGTCTGGGAGATCACCCACATCGGCGGCCACCGCTTCGCGCCGACGCTGCTGGTGCTGCCGTACGGATACGCGTACGCCCGTGCCAGCGCCCGTACCGTCAAGGGCGTCCTCGGCGCCGTACGCGACGGGCGGGTGGTGACCGAGGGCTGCCGGGGGCGCTCGGCCTGGGACAGGCCGGGGCAGGCGGCCGACCTCGCCGTACGGGAGCACGCGGGCGAGCCCAGTGCGGACGCGCTCACCGTGCTGCGGACGCGGGGCGACGCGCCGCGCTGGAACGTCACCGTCGGACACACCGACGGGCGCGTCTGGCGGGTCGCCGTGGCCGCCATGGACGACGGTCTGCCCGTGCCCGCGGCCTGCGGCGCCGCGCCCGGGGCTCCGGAACGTATGCACGTCGAGGACATCACCCTGGTAGCGGGCCAGGTCACAGCGCGGCCCCCGGTCTGAGGGTTACGGTTCCCCGCACCCACGAGACCTCTACACCGCTCACGTCCTCTCACAGCGCACGGCACGTCCCTGTACGCCGCCCGGGGCGCCCGCCCCCCTCCCCTTGCCCCCTCGCCCCTCCCCACCGCCTCCGTGAGGAAGCCCGTGACCGCTTCAGCCTCGGACGGGCCCGCCCCCGTCGCCGTCCCCGTCGCCAGTACGCAGCGCCGACTTCCCGGCCGCCGGGCCGTGGCCCGCACCGTTTCCGGGCGGCGCGGGTGACGCGGCAGCCGCTCCGGTGGAACCGGCTGCTCCGGTGGGCCAGGACCGCCCGGCTGCCCCGGATCCGGTGGCCGCAGCGCGTCTTCTCGCAGGTGCTGCTGATGCAGCTCGCCATCGCCACGGGCGTGACCGCCGTCGCCACCGGCCTCTTCCTCGCCCCCCTCAGCTCCGAACTGGACGACCAGGCGATGGACCGCGCCCTGGCCATCGCGCAGACGACCGCCGTACAGCCCGGCCTCGCCCACGACCTGACGTCCTCCCCCGGGCCCTCGCCAGACGGCCCCGTACAGCGCAAAGCGGAACGCATCCGCAAGGCGACGGGCGCGGGCTACGTCGTCGTGGTGGACGAACGCGGCATCCGGTGGTCGCACGCCGAACCGGAACGCGTCGGCGAACCCGTTTCCACCGACCCCAGCCGCGCGCTCGCAGGACAGGAGGTCCGGCAGATCGACAAGGGCACCCTCGGACGCTCCGCGCGCGGCAAGGTGCCGCTGCGCGACGCGGACGGCGAGGTGGTCGGCGCGGTGTCCGTCGGCATCGCGTACGACAGCGTCCGCGATCGGCTGCTGGGCCAGGTGCCGGAACTGCTGGCGTACGCGGGAGGCGCGCTCGGAGTCGGCGTCCTCGCGGCGCTCCTCGTCTCGCGCAGGCTCCAGCGGCAGACCCATGACCTGGCGTTCTCCGATATCTCCGCCCTGCTGGCCGAGCGCGAGGCGATGCTGCACGGCATCCGCGAGGGCGTCGTCGCGCTGGACCACCGGGGCAGGATCCGGCTCGTCAACGACGAGGCCCAACGGCTGCTGGAGCTGCGTCCCGAGGACACCGGGCGGCCCCTGGAGGAGGCCCTGGGGCACGGCCGTACGGCGGACGTGCTGGCGGGGCGCGCGACGGGCACGGACCTGCTGGCCGTCAGGGGCGGCCGGGTGCTGCTCGCGAACCGGATGCCGACCGACGACGGCGGCGCCGTCGCCACCCTCCGCGACCGCACCGAACTGGAACTCCTCGGCCGCGAACTCGACGGCTCCCGCGGCCTCATCGACGCCCTGCGCGCCCAGGACCACGAGCACGCCAACCGGATGCACATCCTGCTCGGCCTGCTCGAACTCGGCCTGCACGACGAGGCGCTGGACTACCTCAGCGAGGCCGTCGGGGTGCGCAGGGCGACGGCGGAGCAGATCGCGGAGCGCGTGCACGACCCGCTGCTGGCAGCGCTGCTGGTGGGCAAGGCGACGGTCGCGGCGGAGCGCGGGGTCGCCCTGCGGATCGCGCCGGACAGCGCGCTGCCCGACCGTCTGGTGGACCCGCGCGAGCTGGCCTCCGTGGTCGGCAACCTCGTCGACAACGCGCTGGACGCGGCGGCAGGAGCGCGCGACCACGGCCACGAACCGTGGGTGGAGGTGGAGCTGCGCGCGTGCGACGTCACGGAGGCGGGCGTCCCCGTGCCGGTGCCGGTGCCGGTGCCCGTGCCGGTGCCGGTGCCCGGGGAGGAGGGTGGGCCCGCTGATGGGCCGGCGGGGGCGGACGCGGCCCCGGACGGTGCGGCCACCGGTGTGACGCTGCGGGTCGCCGACAGCGGCCCCGGCGTCCCCCTCGAACGCCGCGAACTCGTCTTCGCGGAGGGCTGGTCCACCAAAGACCCGCCCGCACACCGTCAGCGCGGGCTGGGACTCGCCCTGGTGCGCAGGCTCGCCGAGCGGCACGGCGGCAGCGCGCACGTGGGCGAAGCGCCCGGCGGCGGGGCCGAGTTCACGGTGGTACTGCCCCAGGCCCTCCAGCCCCCGCGCCCCCCGGAGACCGAGGCCGAGACCGAGGGCTGACGCCGGAGACCGCGGACCGGCAAGGGCACCGGCACGGACCACGGGGCCGACGGGCCGGGCCCGTTGGCCGTTTCCCTCACGGACCCGGCGCGGCCCCGCACTCCGTTCTCCGCGCCCCACCGCGCGCCCCGTACACCGTCACGCGCGGACTGGAAGACGCGCCCATGGGTACCCGAACGGCCCGAACCCACCCGAAACGAGGGAATCCCTGTGATTGTCGTCGGGATCGTCGCCGTTTGTATCGTCCTCGCCGTACTCGCCTTCCTTCTGCCCCGCCTCTCCCGCCATCCGGAGCGTGGCACTCAGCGCTCGCTCGGATTCGGCACGCGGGCGGCCAGCAAGGCGCCAGGCCCTGCGGGGCGCCTGCTCAGCAAGCCCTTCCGTACCAGCTCACGGGCCGTCAGCCGCAGCGGTTCCGCGGGCCGCCGGGCGCGCTGGCGCCTGCACCGCTGACACGCGGCGCGCCTCGATGCCCACCGCACGACGACGGCCCGGGCGGGGAACCGGACCACACCGGCTCCCCGCCCGGGCCGCGTAACGTCGCCCGTCACACCGCCGCCCATCGCACGCCGCACCCGTCACACCGCACCCGCGCCCGTCAGCGCCCGCACCTCCGTCTCGGCGTACCGCGCCTCGTCGGCGCGCTCCCGCGAGGTGACCGTGCCGATCCAGCCCGCGAGGAAGCCGAGCGGGATGGAGACCAGGCCGGGGTTCTCCAGCGGGAAGAGCGCGAAGTCGAGCCCGGGGAACAGCGCACCGGGCCCGCCGGAGACGACGGGTGAGAGCACGACCAGCGCGATCGCCGGCACCAGCCCGCCGTAGACCGACCAGACAGCACCCCGCGTGGTGAAGCGGCGCCAGAAGAGCGCGTACAGCAGCACCGGCAGGTTCGCCGACGCCGCGACGGCGAAGGCGAGCCCCACCAGGAACGCCACGTTCAGCTCCTGCGCCAGCAGTCCCAGCCCGATCGCGACGGCCCCGATACCGACGGACGCCACACGCGCCACCCCGACCTCGCGGTACGCGCCACGCCTGCCGCGCTTGCTCAGCGAGGCGTACAGGTCGTGCGCGACGGAGGCCGAGGACGCCAGCGTGATGCCCGCGACGACGGCCAGGATCGTCGCGAAGGCCACCGCTGCCACCAGCGCGAACAGCGCCGCGCCACCCGACGAGCCCGCGCCCCCGCCCAGTTCCATGGCCAGCAGCGGCACGGCGGTGTTGCCCGCCGCGTTGGACATACGGACCGCGTCAGGCCCCACCAGCGCGGCGGCACCGAACCCGAGGACGATGGTCATCAGATAGAAGCCGCCGATCAGTCCGACCGACCAGACGACGGAGCGGCGCGCGGCCCGGGCCGTCGGCACCGTGTAGAAGCGGGAGAGGATGTGCGGCAGCCCGGCCGTGCCCAGCACGAGGGCGAGGCCGAGGCTCATGAAGTCGAGGCGGTGCGTCCAATCGCCGCCGTACCGCAGTCCCGGCGCGAGGAAGTCCCGCCCGTGGCCGCTGCGTTCGGCGGCGCTGGACAGCATGGCGCCGGGATCGCCACCGAAGCGGACAAGGACGAGCGCCGTGAGGGCGAGCGCGCCGCCCATGAGCAGCACTGCCTTGACGATCTGGATCCAGGTCGTCGCTCGCATGCCGCCGCACGAGACATAGACGACCATGAGCGCACCCACTCCGACCACGGTCCAGGAGCTGGCCACACTGCTCGTACCGCCGCCCAGCAGCAGCGCCACCAGACTGCCCGCGCCGACCATCTGAGCGACCAGATAGAGCACCGAGACGGTGACGGAGGAGAACCCGGCGGCGATGCGCACGGGGCGCTCGCGCATGCGGGCCGCGACGACGTCCGCCAGGGTGAAACGCCCGCAGTTGCGCACGAGTTCCGCGACGAGCAGCAGCACGACCAGCCACGCGACGAGAAACCCCACGGAGTAGAGCATGCCGTCGTAGCCGAAGAGGGCGATGAGGCCGGAGATGCCGAGGAAGGAGGCCGCCGACATGTAGTCACCGGCGATGGCGAATCCGTTCTCCATCGGCGAGAAGAGCCGCCCCCCTGCGTAGAACTCCTCGGCCGTGCCGTGCCTTCTGCGTCCGGCCCAGCTCGTGATGGCCAGGGTGACGGCGACGACGGCGCTGAAGAGCAGCAGCGTCAGAGTCTGGTGGCTGCCGCTCAACGCTCCTCCCCCGTGGTGCTCGTGTGACGTGCCATGTCCTGGGTCTCCCACCGCAGTTCGAGCGCGAGCTGATCGCGCCGCAGCCGGGCGTGCCGGGCGTAGGCCCAGGTCAGCAGGAAGGTGGACGCGAACTGCGCGAGCCCCGCCACCATCGCGACGTTCAGCACCCCCGACACCGGACGGGCCATCAGCCCCGGCGCCACCGTCGCGGCAATCACGTACGCGAAGTACCAGACGAGGAAGGCGGCGGTGGCGGGCCACACGAAGCGCCGGTAGCGACCGCGCACCTGCTGGAAGGCGGCACTGCGCTGGACGGTGAGATAGACGGCCACGCCCGGATCGTGCGCGGTCCCCTGACCGGACACGGTGTACGGGCCGTCTCCCCCGTACCCGTCGCCGCTCGGGCCTCTGCCGTCGCCGCTGTCGCTGCCCTCCCGCTCCGTCAAGTGACCGTTTCTGCGGGCCCGCCGGACGGAGCGCGGCCCGTGCCGCCCCGCCTGGTCACGGCCACGCTCAGGGCCCGGGGCGGGAGCTGTGACGGGACCGGGGACGACCGGCGTGGTCTGCTCACCCCGCTCACCCCGCTCATATCGCTGAGCGTATGACCGCCCACTGGGCTGTTCGTGGGGTTGTTCGTAGGGCTGCGGTCGCTCGTACTGATGCCGTTGCGCCTTTACGGCGAGGGGGGTCGTGTCGTGCTCGCCCGGCCCGGAGGCGAGGGCGTCGTACCAGGGGTCGTCGGTGCGCATGCCCCAGGATGGCCAGAGGGGCAAGATCACAGACGGGGCATTCCGGACCCTTCACCCCTTCAGGTGAAGCGGCCCGCAAGACCGTGCTGATACGCGCACCACACCATCCGCGCACCACGGATGCGGCCCGCCGGCCCGGCGCGTCCCCGCCCATACGCTGCGGCCTCATCCGCCGCGCGACCGCGAGGGCGACGACAGCAAGGACCACCGCCCATTCGAGTGCACCCTTCATGACACGCGCCTCCGTCCGCTTCGGGAACGGGGAGCCGTGGGCCCGGCTCCCCCTGCTCCGACAACGCTACGGAGTGGAGGACCCCGGGCGGATCAGCCTGGGGACGGACCTCGGACGGGCCTCTGTCCGCGCCTGCCTCCACCTGTGGGTGGACCATCCTGGGGTGGAGGCGGGCGGCCGGATGAGGCAGGCGGTCAGATGTCGATGCGGGAGCGGTCCAGCGTGGACGCCGAGGAGCTGATGAACTCCCTGCGCGGGGCCACCTCGCTGCCCATCAGCAGGGCGAACGCTTCCTCGGCCGCCTCCAGATCGCTGATGTTGATCCGGCGCAGGGTGCGGTGCCGCGGGTCCATCGTCGTCTCCGCGAGCTGGTCGGCGTCCATCTCACCGAGACCCTTGTAGCGCTGGATCGACTCCTTGTAGCGCGTCTTGGTGCGCTCCAGCTCCAGCAGAGTCTGCCGCAGCTCGTTGTCGGAGTAGGTGTAGATGTACTTGTCGGTCCCCTTCTTGGGGTTGATCAGCTCGATCCTGTGCAGCGGCGGCACCGCCGAGAAGACCCGGCCCTGCTCCACCATCGGCCGCATATAGCGCTGGAACAGCGTCAGCAGCAGACAGCGGATGTGCGCGCCGTCCACATCGGCGTCGGCCAGGAAGATCACCTTGCCGTAGCGCGCCTGGTCGATGTCGAAGGTCCGCCCGGACCCGGCTCCTATGACCTGGATGATCGAGCCGCACTCGGCGTTCTTGAGCATGTCCGAGACGGACGACTTCTGGACATTGAGAATCTTGCCCCGGATCGGCAGCAGCGCCTGGAACTCCGAGTTCCGGGCCAGCTTCGCCGTGCCGAGGGCCGAGTCCCCCTCGACGATGAACAGCTCGCTGCGGTCCACGTCGTCGCTGCGGCAGTCGGCGAGCTTCGCGGGCAGCGACGAGGACTCCAGCGCGGTCTTGCGCCGCTGGGCCTCCTTGTGCTGCCGGGCCGCGATACGCGTGCGGGCCGCCGCGACGACCTTCTCCAGGACGGACCTCGCCTGCTGCTTGGCGTCCCGCTTGGTGGAGGTCAGGAACGCCTTCAGCTCCTTGGCCACGATCTGCGCGACGATCCGCGAGGCGGCCGAGGTGCCCAACACCTCCTTGGTCTGCCCCTCGAACTGCGGCTCGGCCAGCCGCACCGTCACGACCGCGGTCATGCCCTCCATGGCGTCATCCTTGACGACGTCGTCCTCGGCGACGCGCAGCAGCTTGGTGGCCCGCAGCGCCTCGTTGACGGTCTTGGCGACCGACCGCTCGAACCCGGAGACATGGGTGCCGCCCTTGGGGGTGGCGATGATGTTGACGAAGGACTTCACCGTGGTGTCGTAGCCCGTGCCCCAGCGCAGGGCGATGTCGACACCCAGCTCCCGCTGCACCTCGGTGGGGATCATGTGCCCGCGGTCGTCCAAGACCGGCACGGTCTCCTTGAAGCTGCCCTTGCCCTGGAGCCGCACCACGTCGCAGACGGGCTTGTCCTGCGCCAGGTACTCGCAGAACTCGCTGATCCCGCCGTCGTAGCGGAAGGTCTCCTCGGTCTTCCCCTCGCCGTCGAGACCGCGCTCGTCACGGACGACGATCGTGAGCCCGGGCACCAGGAACGCGGTCTGCCGGGCCCGCGCGTACAGCGTCTCCAGGGAGAGCTTGGCGTCCTTGAGGAAGATCTGCCGGTCCGCCCAGTACCGCACGCGGGTACCCATGCGGTTCTTGGGGACCTTCTTGTTCTTGAGGAGCCCGGCCGAGGGATCGAACGGGGCCTCGGGACCGGACTCGGTGAAGATCCCGGGAACGCCCCTGCGGAAGCTGAGGCTGTGCGTACGGCCGTTGCGGTCGACCTCGACGTCGAGCCGGGAGGAGAGCGCGTTGACCACGGAGGCACCGACGCCGTGCAGGCCGCCCGAGGCGGCGTAGGAGCCGCCGCCGAACTTGCCTCCGGCGTGGAGCTTGGTCATCACGACCTCGATGCCCGAGAGGCCGGTCTTCGGCTCCACGTCCACGGGAATGCCGCGCCCGTTGTCCTTGACCTCGACGGACCCGTCTTCGTAGAGGACCACCTCGATGTGGTCGCAATAGCCACCAAGGGCCTCGTCGACCGAGTTGTCGATGATCTCCCAGAGGCAGTGCATCAGGCCCCGGCTGTCGGTGGACCCGATATACATGCCGGGGCGCTTGCGGACCGCCTCCAGTCCTTCGAGGACGAGCAGGTGCCGCGCGGTGTAGTTGGAGCCCCCATCCCGGTCTGCCCCGGTCAGCAGTGCGGTGGAAGGCACGGACGTCTCGGCGGTCACGCGGTTCGCTCCTCGCTGAATTCTGCTTGTGATGGCTGGATTGCCGGATCAGAGGGTACCGAGGCCCAGGAGAGAGAGTGTTAACGCCACCCAGCTAGGGCCACCAGCAGCTACACCAGGAGCGCTATGCTAGCCCATACTCGTCCATACGTTCGATAACACATCTGGGTGACGCGTACATCACGTTCACATCCAGGCATGAACCATTTAGGCTCCGGGCACGTCCTCTTGAACGAAGCGTGATGATGGCTTCACCAGGAGAACGGGACAAGCGCGACAACAACGTGAATACAACGCAAACCAAGTAATACGGCTCATTCGCCGCCACCCGGCAACGTCCGGCCGCCTCGCAGAGAAATTTTCTGAGGAAACGCCGAGAGCGGGAACGTTTTCGGCCTGGTTGGATGTTGACCCTGGTACGACAGCTCGTCGAGCTAGAGAAGAGGCGACGTGACTACTGTTCTGACCCCCGCGACCCCGTTGACGGCCGCCGATCGCTGCGACCGCTGCAACGCCCAGGCGTACCTGCGCGTCGTTCTGCTCAGCGGCGGAGAGCTGCTGTTCTGCGCCCACCACGGCCGTAAGTTCGAGCCGGAGCTCAAGAAGATCGCCGCGGAGATACAGGACGAGACGGAGAAGCTCACGGCTACTCCCGCTACCGCAGGTGAGGACGAACACTGATTCGCTGACCTGACGCATCGCGTCCCATCCGACGAGCTCGGACCGGCCCAGGGCCGGACGCGACGGGCGGCCACTCCCGGCACCAGACCGGGATGGCCGCCCGTTCTCGTCCCATCACGCCTGGCCGCCGCGTTCCGGGCCTCAGCCGGCGCCCAGAGGGCTGTGAGGCGGCCACGAAAAGGCCGGGTCGGGGTGTGCCGACCCGGCCCTGGGCCCGGCGCCCTTGCCGGGCCCGGCCGCCGCTGCATGGAGCGAGGGGCTCTTTTCGGCCCCATTCGCGTCCTCGCTTCAGCCGCCGCCGTGCTTCTGGACCATGTCCAGCACGGCCGAGACCCTCGTATAGACGCCGGGCCGACCCGCGTCCCCGCAGCCGGTGCCCCAGGAGACCAGGCCCACCAGGCGACCCCGGGAGACCAGCGGTCCGCCGCTGTCTCCCTGACAGGCGTCCCGGCCGCCCCTGGTCAGCCCAGCGCAGACCATCGATTTCCGGTCGAACTTTCCGTCAGAACTTCCCGGGTAAGCGCGTGCGCAGACGGTGTCCTTCAGCAGGCTCACCCATGCGGCGCGCAGCCCGGAGGCGTAACTTCCGTTCCCGGTCGTGTCTCCCCAGCCGAAGACCCTGACCCTGGTCCCGGGCCGGTACGAGGGGCTCCCCGCCTTCGCCATGGGCACCGCGGACGCCTTGGGCAGGGACCTGGAGAGGGTCAGGACCGCGATGTCGCCCGCGTTGGTCCGGCTGTCGTAGTCCGGATTGACCCAGACCTTGCGGAGCGGCAGCTCGCGGCCCGTATTGCTGTTGAGGTCACCGCGCCCGGCGAGCACGCGCAGGTCCTTGACGTTGCGGTAGTCGGTCCCCAGAACGGGCTTGCTGAGGCAGTGCGCGGCGGTGATGACCGTACGCTTCCCCACCAGCGCGCCCCCGCAGTACTGCCCCGAGCGGGCACTGCCGAAGCGGTCACGGCTGGCGAGGGCGACCACCCAGGGGTGGTCCTCCACCCGTACCGCATCACCGCCCACGATGACGCGGTCACGGGCGAAAGCCTGGGGCACGAGCAGGGCGGCCATGAGGCCGCTGAGCAGCAGAGGTGTGAGGCAGCGGAGGGCACGAAGGGAACGCATACAGCCTCCTGACCGTACGGGACTCCGGAACCACCCAGCGTGATCCGCCGAAGCGGTGTTCGCATCCGGAGCGTCACGCGGACGGGCGGTCGGGGGGCGCACGACGAAGGCCGGTGCCCCCTGCGTGAGGGGGCACCGGCCTTCGGTCTGCCGTGGCCGATTCCTGACCGGAGCCGGATCCGGAGCCTGAGCCAGCGTCGGCTCAGCGGCTCGGGCCCAGGGCTCAGCGGCCCGGGAGCTCAGTCCAGGTAGTCGCGGAGGACCTGGGAGCGGGACGGGTGGCGCAGCTTCGACATCGTCTTGGACTCGATCTGACGGATGCGCTCACGCGTCACCCCGTAGACCTTGCCGATCTCGTCGAGCGTCTTCGGCTGGCCGTCCGTGAGACCGAAGCGCATCGAGACCACGCCCGCCTCACGCTCGCTGAGCGTGTCCAGGACCGAGTGCAGCTGCTCCTGGAGGAGGGTGAAGCTGACCGCGTCGGCCGGAACGACCGCCTCGGAGTCCTCGATCAGGTCACCGAACTCGCTGTCGCCGTCCTCACCGAGGGGGGTGTGCAGGGAGATCGGCTCGCGACCGTACTTCTGGACCTCGACGACCTTCTCCGGGGTCATGTCGAGTTCCTTGGCCAGCTCCTCCGGGGTGGGCTCACGGCCCAGGTCCTGGAGCATCTGGCGCTGGACGCGCGCAAGCTTGTTGATGACCTCGACCATGTGCACCGGGATACGGATGGTGCGGGCCTGGTCGGCCATCGCGCGGGTGATGGCCTGACGGATCCACCACGTCGCGTACGTCGAGAACTTGTAGCCCTTGGTGTAGTCGAACTTCTCGACCGCGCGGATCAGACCGAGGTTGCCCTCCTGGATCAGGTCCAGGAAGAGCATGCCGCGCCCTGTGTAGCGCTTGGCCAGGGAGACCACGAGGCGGAGGTTGGCCTCCAGCAGGTGGTTCTTGGCCCGGCGGCCGTCCTCGGCGATGATCTCCAGCTCGCGCTTGAGCTTCGGCGCGAGCTTGTCGGCGGCGGCCAGCTTGTCCTCGGCGAACAGACCCGCCTCGATGCGCTTCGCCAGCTCCACCTCCTGCTCGGCGTTGAGCAGCGGGACCTTGCCGATCTGCTTGAGGTAGTCCTTGACCGGGTCGGCGGTGGCGCCCGCGGCGGCGACCTGCTGGGCCGGCGCGTCGTCCTCGTCGTCGTCCGAGAGGACGAAGCCCTCGTTCTCGTTCTTGACCTCGGCCGTCGGGCCGTCGTCGGCACCCGGCTTGTTGGCCGGCTTGGCCGGAAGCTCCTCGACCAGCTCGTCGTCGCCTTCGAGCAGCTCGTCGACAACCGACTTCTTGGCGGCCGTCTTCTTGGGAGCGGCGGTCTTCTTGGCGGCGGCAGCCGTCGTGGTCTTCTTCGCCACCGTCTTCTTGGCGGCGGCCTTCTTGGCTGCGGGCTTCCTGCCGGAGTCCGCCGCCGTGTCCCCGGCGACGTCGTCAGCGGAGGGGGTGCGGGTGTCCGGGGCTCCGGGGCGCGGAGCTTCCCTCTTGGTGGTGGCGGGCTTGGCGGCGACCGTCTTGGTGGCGGTGCGCTTGGCCGGGGTCTTCGCTGCGACGCTCTTACGGGTGCGCTTGGGCGCCTCCGCGGCACTCACCATCAGCGTCACACCCTCCTCGTCGAGGATCTGGTTGAGGCTGCGCAGAACGTTCTTCCACTGGGTTGGCGGAATCTGGTCAGCCTCGAAGGCCCGACGCACGTCATCGCCGGCGATCTGCCCCTCAGCCTTTCCCCGCTCAATGAGCGCCATCACAGATTCGGACTCGGCGATCTCCGCAGGGAGCGTACGGGATGTGCTGGCCGACACGAACAACCTCTCGGAACGATGGATACGGCGGACCGCCGGCGGAGAGACCGACGGCGCGGGCTGAGCAGTGGTGGAAAACGGTGCCTTGCGTGAGCGCCACGCACGGTGTCCGTATTCCCTCCTCGGCTGTCACCTCTTTGAGTCATCGCGCTGGAGCGAGAAGCGTTACGCCCCATCCGCGTGGTCCGAGTCACACCATGTATCCGGGTGTATGCGGTGAGAACCGGACGAATTGACCCTGCTTCTGGGCTCGTACACCCTCCGTCCCGTCTGCCGCACGCTCACACCGCGCCGCTTCCGGCGTGCCGGGCGTGTGCGGACACGCGGACGGACGGAACTCTCCGGCGCTTTCAGGTACCCACACGGACCGGGCTGACACCGGCGGGTCCGCCGCGCGGGGGCCGCTTCGTGCGGGCCCGTCTCCCCCAGAGGCATCGTGGCGGGGTGCCCGGCAGGCCGGCGAGGTGGTCCGGCGACGCGGTGGGCGGGGCGGGCGGGCCCGGTGACCGGGGTGCGCCGGTCCGGGCCGGTGGGCGGACCAGGCGCGCCGACCGGTGGGTGAGCCCGGCGCACGGGCCGAGCGCCTGGATCAGGGCCAGGGTCAGGGCCGGGCACGGAACGGGGCGCTCCGGCATGGATACGGCCGTGTCGCCGGACGTCCGACGGCACGGCCGTATGCGCTGACGGCCACGGGAGGCGTCGCCGGGTTCGCCGGAACGGGGGTTGCCCGTGCGGCGAGTTGACCCGGTGACGAACCGGCCGGCGCCAAGGCGGGGGTGCGGGGGTGGCCGCACAACGCGCGCCTTACGCCATGGCCGGCCAGCGGTCCTCGTGGCCTCAGTGCTCGCGCGGCGCGGGGACCACATGATCGGCGCCGCTCGGAGCACCCTGCTGCGCGGCCGGGCGAGCCTCGCCGTCGGGCCCCGTCGAGAGGAGCTGGCGCATCGCGGACTCGGCGGCGTTGGCTTCCCCCGCGCCGAGTGCCTCGACGACCCGGCGGTGGTGCGCGACGGACGCCTCCGTGGGCCGCTCGCAGCCGGTGGCGGGGCCGCCGGAGACCTGGAGGGCCGAGGAAACGATTCCCGCGAGGTGCTCGAGCATGCGATTGCCTGCCGACTGCACCAGCAGTCCGTGGAATTCGGCGTCCGCGCGGGAGAAGGTGATCGTGTCACCCTGCGCGAGGGCGTGGGTCATGATCTCGACCATGTCGGCGAGGCGCTGCTGCACCTCCTCCCGGCCCTGGCCCACGGCGAGCCGGGCGGCGAGGGGCTCGATCGTGCAGCGCAGCTCGCTCAGTTCACGGCGCTGGTCCTCCCGCTGCGGTCCGAAGGCCCGCCACTCGATGATGTCGGGGTCGAGGAGGTTCCAGTCGCTGACGGGGCGGACGCGGGTGCCGACGTTGGGACGGGCGCTGACGAGGCCCTTGGCCTCAAGCACGCGGAGGGACTCACGGACGACGGTGCGCGAGACTTCGAAGCGCTGCCCGATCTCCTCGGGCACGAGCGGACGGTCGGCGCCCAGGTCGCCGGAGACGATCATCTGGCCGAGCTGCTGGACGAGTTGGCCGTGCAGGCCACGCCCGCGGCTGCCAGCGGCGCGACGGCCGACCCGGCTCATGTCGGCTTCCGGACCTTCCCAGGCAGGGGCGTTGGTGGTCGTGCGTGCCGCTCCGGAGGACTCGGGGTACGCGTAGCGGTCCAGCTCGCCAGGACCGGCGAATCCGGCTTCGGCCGAGCGGGCCGCGGTCATCATGGTGTGCGCAAGGGTAGTCACGCATCCTTTGTCGGCGGCGCTCAGGACCGCCTTGAGGGCTTTGGTGAAAAGCACACGAAAGGGTGATCGCTGACTTCCTCACAATTGACGCCTTATCGGAAAGAAATGGACACTCTTTTCATCTCCGTTGTTCTACGCGGCGGTTGGGGATTTCCCCGGCGCGCCGGGGGCGGGGTGCGGAAGACGCGGCACGGCGGTCGTCGGTTCCCGGCACCGGGCGGGGACGGGGCCTCGATGGGCTCTCCGGGAGGGGACGGGCCGGGGTCAGCGCGCTCTGCTGCGCAGCGACGTGAAGACGTACGCGCACAACAGTGCGGTCAGCGACAACGCGAGCGCCCTTCCGACGGGTTGTGAGGCGAAGTGCAGTGCGATCACCATCCAGTGCTCCAGCCCTGGGGGCACCGGCACGAGAACCGCCGCCTCCAGCCGCTCGGGCAGCCCGTCGAGGGATCTGCCCGCCGGTCCGCTGAGCAGCGTCCGCATCCCGGGGGCGACCAGCAACGGCACCGCCGCTACCGCGAGGACCCCCGCGGTGACGGAACGGAAGACCCCGGCGGCCAGCAGCCCCGCCCACGCGCATCCGACGGCGAGGGCGACGATCGCCATGGCCTGGACCTCCCAGCCGACCGCGCCCGCGAAGTGGACGGGGGCGACCGGGCCGGAAGCGGGAGCGAGAACGTCGCGGCCGAAGGCGAGGGTGAGCGTCGCCGCGTTGACGACGGCGGTCACCACGCACAGCAGGGCCGCGGTCGCCGCGGACACGCCGAGTTTGGCGACGAGCATGCCCAGGCGGCGCGGGACCGGGGCCTGCGCGGGGGCCAGGGCCGGGTAGCGGAACTCGTGCCCGAAGGCGAGCGCCCCGAGCACGCCCGCCGCGAGTGCCGAGGGTGGAAGGAAGAAGCCGGTCACGGCGGGCCAGCCGATGAGCAGCCGGAAGACCGGCGCGAGGGCCCCGCCCGCGAACGCGGGAGAAGCGCCGTCCGCACCGCTTCCGGTGCGGGCGAGGAGCATCGCCGACGCCCAGGCCGTCACGAGCGCCATCGCGAGGACGACCCAGGTGATACGCACACCGAAGAGACGGCGCAGCTCGTAGCGGAGGGGCGCCACGGGGCCCGGGCGGGGCACAGCCGGGGTACGCGGCGGGAGCTGAACCAGCTGACCGGACGAGCCCGCCCTGGGCCGCGACGGGAAGCCTTCTCTGGCCGGGGACCCCGCCCCTCGCTCCTCGGGGGCCTCGGGGGCCTCGGGGGCCTCGAGAGTTTCCGGTGAGGCGGAGGCCCGGCCGTCGTCGGAGGGGGAGTTACCGCCCGGGGACCGGCCGGTGTCGGCGGCGACGGCGCCGGGGCGGGGGGCGACAGCAGTGCCTCGTGCGGCGCGGTGACCCGAGTCGGGGGAGGCCGAGGGACGGTCGACCAAGGACGAGAGGACCGCGGACACGGCGTGAGGCACGATCGGCCTGCTGGGAACCGGCACCTCGGCCTCCCGAGGCCCCGAGGCCGCCGGGGCTTCGGGGGTCGCGGGAGTCGCGGAGGCCGCCAGGTTCACGGGCACGGCCCCTCGCGCGTGGCGACCGTCGGCCCTGGCCAGGAGCGGTGTGGGCGAGACGTCCCCGGCGTCGCCGATCTCGTCGGCGAGCTGGTGCACGAGAATCCCGTGCCGGTATGCGGCCTCCCCCACCTCGGCACAGGTGCTGCCGTAGACGGAGATGCGACTCCCGCCCTCGCGCACCACCTCCATGCGTCCGCCCGCCCCGGTCGTACGGTCCGCCCGGCGCGCCTCCTGCGAGAGGACCGTGGCCAGCCGCTCGGCATGCGGGGTGTGAACGGCCACGCGAGGGCGCAACCGTGTACGGGCGAAGTCAGCGACCTCCTGGTCCGCCACGAGACGGCCCTCGTCCAGGGTGACCACGCGGTGGGCGAGCCGTGCGGCCTCCCGTGGGTCGCGGGAGGTGACGAGCACGGCTCCCCCCTGCTCCGCGTAGCCGCGCAGCAGGCCGTGCAGCCAGCCCGCCTCCCGGGGCGAGAGCCCGTGGGCGGGTTCGTCGAGGACGAGGGTGTGCGGGTCCGCGAGGAGCGCCGCGGCGACGCCCAGCCGACGGTCCATCCCGAGCGAGAACGCCCCGAGCTTCTGGTCGGCCAACCCGCTCAGACCGACCACGTCGAGCACATCGTCGGCCCGGCCCACCGGAACTCCCGCGACCGCGGTCAGCATGCGCAGGTGCCCGCGCGCCGTGCGCGACGGGTGGCCCGGGACGTCGCCGAGGAGCACACCGATCTCGCGTGCCGGATACGGGATCCGGTGCATGGGGCGCCCGCGGAAGAGGGCCACGCCACGGCCCGGGTCGAGTTGGAGCATCATCCGCAGCGCGCTCGTCTTGCCCGCACCCTCGGGCCCGAGCAGCACGGTGACGCGTCCGGCGCGCGCCTCGAAGGTGAGATCGTCGACAGCCGGCTGCTCGTGGCGGCGGGGCACGCTGGTGAGTCCGATGGCCTGGATCATCGCTTCTCCCGCAGAACACATGGGGGATGCACCCATGAAAGATAACGCGATATGTCCGACTTTCTACGCGACGCGCCCCGCCCCTCGCCTCTCCTCCCCTCCAGCGGACCCATTCCCTGGTCGCGCCTCCCGGACATCGGCGGCCCCGGCCGGGGTCCGGCCCTGGGACCCGGCCGTCAGACCTCGGGGCGGAGCATCGGCGGGTTGAGCAGTGTCGCGCCTCCCGCGGTGAACAACTGCGCGGGCCGACCGCCCTGACGGGTCGTCGTCCCCCCGGTCGGCACCAGGAACCCCGGGGTTCCCGTCACCTTCCTGTGGAAGTTCCGGGGGTCGAGGGCCACACCCCATACCGCCTCGTACACCCTCCGCAGCTCCCCCACCGTGAACTCGGGCGGGCAGAAGGCGGTGGCGAGCGAGGAATACTCGATCTTCGAACGCGCCCGCTCCACCCCGTCGGCGAGGATCTGGTCATGGTCGAAGGCGAGCGGCGCGGCCTGGTCGGCGTCACGGGCCAGTCCGTCGTTGACCCCGAGCAGGGTCTCGACGGGGGCCCAGCGCGCGCTGTGCGCATCGCCGCCCGCTGTGGGTGACGGCAGGTCAGGGGCGAGCGCGAGGTGGGCGACACTGACCACGCGCATGCGCGGATCCCGCTGCGGATCGCCGTACGTCGCGAGCTGTTCGAGATGCGCGACAGGATTCTGGCCGACCGGATCGTGGGCGCGCAGCCCTGTCTCCTCGGTGAGTTCGCGTGCCGCCGCCGTCGAGAGATCCTCGTCCGCCCGTACGAACCCCCCGGGCAACGCCCATCGCCCCTGGTAGGGCGACTCGCCACGCCGGACGGCCAGGGCGCACAGCGCATGCCTGCGTACCGTGAGCACGACCAGATCGACGGTGACGGCGAAGGGCGGGAAGGCCGACGGATCGTAGGGCATGGCGCGATCATAGTCGTCTCCCTGACGATAAACAGTCCGTTCTCCCGCACCTTCTCCACCTCTTCTGCCACCTCTTTCGCCACTCTTCTGCCCTCCCCTTGTGCGTCCGTCGTGGCATCGCGCTCCTTACCGAGGCGCCGGCCCGGGGCCGGCGCGGAAACACTCATCCCCGCAGGTGCAGCCCCTCCGCCACCTCCTCGACCAGGCCGAGGCCGAGTCTGCTGACCCGTACGGCGAACGGCTCCCCCGCCACCCTCAGCCCCGTGAACCGGACCGCCCCCAGCGGCGCCGTGGACAGTGGGCGCACCGCCACCGTCCCCGCCGGGACATCGGGGCGCACGCCCGCCAGCGTGGTGAGCAGCCGTACCGTCCCGGCGGCGGCGACAGCCGCAGGACGACAGGCGGACGGATGCGGCAGCGGCACGCTGCCCTCGGTGCGCTGCTCCGCCGCGTACATCTCCGGCAACCGGAATCCGAAGGTCTCCGCCGCGTCCACCACGCCTCGGAGCAGCGCCCCCGCCTCGTTCTCGTGCCCCGCGTTCGCCAGGCCCGCCACGGCCGTCACCGTCTCCTCGACCCGGACCGCTCCGCTGCGGTGGCCGAAGGGATTGTGGCGGGGTTCCTTCGCTCCGAGGCTGCGCAGGCCCCACCCGGAGTCGAGGGAAGGGCCGCCCAGGAGACGGGCCAGTTGCTGGGTCTGCGCCTTGTCGAGCAGTCCTTCGGCCTGGAGTCCGCCGACGGTGAGCCCGGTGTCCAGCAGCTCTGCGGCGGTGGAGCCGAGATACGGCGTGGTGGCGCCGTCGGCGGCGAGGAGCGACAGCGGTCGGCCACCGCCTCTGTTCTCGTGCCAGAAGTCCTGCCTGAACCGCTCCCTCAGCGCCGCCGCCCACTCGCGCAACTCCTCTCCCTCGTCGGCATCCTGAGCCTCCAGCAGGTCGGCGCCGAGCAGCGCCGCTCTGTGCGCGTGCGCCTGTGTTTCGCAGCGGAACGGGCCCTCCGGGGCGGGGTCGGGCAGATATCCGCCCGCCTTCGTGTGTGCGCGCAGCCATCCGAGGCAGCGCCTGGCCGCAGGAAGCAGCAGTTCCAGTTCGCGCGCGGGCAGGCCCCAGCGCCACGCCTCGGCGAGGACGGCGGGAAAGAGCAGGGTGGCCTCGGTCCCCGTACAGCGAGGGGGAGCGTGGGGGCCCGCGTTGCGGAGCGGGCCCGGGATCCTGCCCTGTTCCGGACCGGGCGCCGTGAGCTGGGTTCGCGCGAGGGTGCGGAGGGTCCCGGCCGCGAGGCGGGTGCCGAGCGGAAGGAGCATCCTCGCTGCCCGCAGGGTCTCCGCAGGGGCGAGTGAGCAGCGCCATGGCGCTCCCGCGGCCAGATGGAGGTCCGGCGGACAGGCGGCGTCACGAAGCAGTAGGCCGCCCAGATCGTCGAGAGAGGTGCGGAACAGTTCGCGCACTCTGCCGTCGTCTCCCTCCGCCCCGGCCGCGCCCCATGGGCGAGGGGGTCTCTCCGAACGCCGTGCCAGGCCGGCCGGCCCCTGTGCCGCCCGAAGAGGCTCCCTTCCGGAACGTGACGGCTCCAGCCGTGCGGTGAGCAGTACGGTGCGGGTGGCACCGGGAGCCAGCTCCCACTCCCAGCGGAGCAGTCCGGCCGAGGCCAGGGCGGTGTCGGGGGCGGGGTCGGCCGTGACGGTCGCCCGGAGGCTCCCCGAGGACCAGGACAGACCCGGCCCATGGACGTCGGCGGGGAGTTCGGGACTCCGCGCCCCGGCCGCGACGGCGCCCAATTCGGCGAGATCCGTTCCGAGCCGTACTTCGACGGGGAACCGCACTGTGCCCGCCGCCGCGCTGCGGAGCGTGATGCGTTCGGTCCCCTCAGCGGAGCGCAGCCGTTCGACGAGGATCTCCGGATCGGGCCCGGGCGACGTCGCCGTGCGTGCGGCGGCGACGAACCGGGCCTGGCCCGCGTCGATCATCCGGCCTTGGACGGGTGAAGGTTCCCGGCCGTCGACGCGCAGTTGGCAGCGTGCGATCACTCTGCGGCCGACGTGGAAGAACCCCTCCATGCCCGCGCCGGTCAACTGGCCGTGATCGGCGCTGATCACGAGCGAGGGCGCGGAGACGCCGATGAGGGAGGTGTGCGCGGGCTGGTACTCGGGCCTGGGTGGTGGCGCCACAGGCCGTGCTCCTGCCCGGGCACCTGGCGATGGTGCCTTGCCGGATCCGTCAGGCGTGTTCTGGCCAGGACCGGTGGGGACAGGGGCGGGGTGCGGGGCCCGGGGGTTCCGCACGGCCGGCAGCGCTGGTGGGGCGCCTGGTTGCGGGACGACGGGACGGGGTGGCGTTGGCCGTGGGGCCGGGGACATACGCGTTCCTCCGCTTCCTCTTCTCCAACCGGCCGGGGCCGGAAGTGTGGGACATGTGCGGTGTGCGACGACCGCCGTCCGCCATGGAGCAGAACGGCCGGCGCTGCCCCGGGTCACGGGCTGGTCCTGGGCCCGGAACCGGATCGTGCCCGGTTCTGCGCGGCGAGCCTGGCGGCCCGCTCGGCCCGCATACCGCGACGGAGAGGTTCCGGATCCAGGCCGTCGTTGCAGGCACGCTGGAGCAACTGGGCGAAGACGTATTCCGGATCCGTGTGCAGGGCGCGGCCCAGGGCGACGCGTGCCGTCGTCTCATCGCCTCCGGACCAGGCGACCCAGCCCGCCAGGGTGAGCGGGGCCGCTGCGTGTTCGATGTAGGGCCCGACGCAGCGCCGGGCGAGCGCCCGCCACAGCCGCAGCGCGGGAGCGACGTCCAACCCCTCCATCCACGTCGCCGCCTGATCGCGTGTCTTGCGGTCCTGGAGGCCGAGAATCATCGTCGCGGCCTCGGTGTCCGAGAGAAGGCCGTCGTCATGCGCGTCGGCTGTCGGCCAGTGCTCGGCATCGGGCACGGTGTCGCGGAAGCGCTCCATGAGCCGCCCGGCCAGTGCGAGCGTCTCGGCGCGTACGGCTCGGCGCCCCTCGCACACGAGCATCCGCGGGACGAGGGCCGCTCCCGCGGCGTCCAGTTCCCGTTGCTGGTGGCTGGCCTCAGGCGGACCGAGCGCCGTGAGACGCGCTTCCATGTCCCGCAGCGAGCCGCGCACCCGGAGGCCGGTATAGGCAGCCGCGGCTGCCATGGGCGAGGTGCCGGACATCGCGATGGGGTTGCCTTCCGGCGGGCAGCAGTGCGGATCGGGGCAGCAGTAGGAGCGGTAGCGCCCGTCGGCGAGACACAGCGCTTCGTAGACGGGCATCTCGCGCTCACCGCAGGCGGTGCGCAGCCGCTGGGCCAGCGGGCGCAGGCGCTCCATCACCGCACCGGCCGTCTCTCCCACGGCCGGGTCCTGGCACAGAAAGAGGAGCGCGCCGTCCGGCCGCTCGCCCCGGGAGGTGCAACTCGTCTCAAGGCAGGCCGCGACCTGGTCCGCGAGGGCGGGCCACTCCTCCGGCCTCGCCGGGATGCCGATCCGGATGCGTCCGCCGAAGCGCCCGCGCTCGCCGTGCAGGGCGACCACGACGACGGAGTCGTCCGGGTGGAACCCGAGGAGGTAGGGCAGTGCGTCGGCGAGTTGAGCCGGGCCGCGCAGGGCGACTTCCGCCACGTTGCCCGGCACGGGGTCCGTGCGGTGCGCGCTGTGCGCGGGACGGTCGGAGTCCGCGGGCCGGGGAGGCGCGTCAGGGGTCGATGAAATGTGGTGCCCATGAGGCGGGTGAGGGCCCGCGGGCGTACTGCTCGGCGCAGGATCTGCGGGATGTGCGGAGGCTGAGGCGTCCTTGTGCCCCGCGCGGTGGCGTCGGGTGCCGGAGCCCGGGGCCGGGGCCGGCCTCGTCGGCTCGCCTCCGCCCGCACCCGCCCCGTCCGGGCTCCGACCGGGACCTGGCTTCCCCTCTCGTCCGCCCGTTGCCCGGGAGAGGCCGTGCTCACGTCGAGATTCGTGCTCGTTGTCGCGCTGTGTCATGACTCGACCGTGGCCCGTGAGCGGCGGTCCGCGTCGAGCGTTGTCCACAGCACGCGGAGTTAGTCGTATTAATACGTGGTTATCCACAGGGGCGCGTTCGCCTGATGTCCGCGGCATCCGGTTGCATGGGGGCATGAGCGACACAGATTTGCGCCAGGCCGCGGACGCCGTCCTGTCCCGCCTCGTCGGTGACGACTCCGGTACCGCCCGCCTGCGAGAGGATCAGTGGCGGGCGATCGAAGCGCTCGTCGCCGACCGGCGGCGTGCGCTGGTGGTGCAGCGCACCGGCTGGGGCAAGTCCGCCGTGTACTTCGTGGCGACTGCGCTGCTGCGGGGGCAGGGCAGCGGACCGACCGTGATCATCTCGCCGCTGCTCGCGCTCATGCGCAACCAGGTGGAGGCGGCGGCACGTGCGGGCATCCGCGCACGCACGATCAACTCCGCGAACACGGAGGAGTGGGAGACGATCCAGGCGGAAGTCGCCTCGGGCGAGGTCGATGTGCTGCTCGTCAGCCCCGAACGGCTCAACAACCCGGATTTCCGCGATCAGGTGCTGCCCGCGCTCGCGGCGGCGACCGGCCTGCTCGTGGTGGACGAGGCGCACTGCATCTCCGACTGGGGCCATGATTTCCGGCCCGACTACCGCCGTCTGCGCACCATGCTCGCCGAGCTGCCTGCGGGAGTGCCCGTGCTCGCCACGACGGCGACGGCCAACTCACGGGTGACGGCCGATGTCGCCGAACAGCTCGGCACCGGCGGCCGGGCGGGAGAACCGGGAGGAAGAGAAGGAGCTGAGACGACGCGCACGGAGGCGCTGGTGCTGCGCGGGCCGCTGGACCGGGAGAGCCTCAGCCTCAGCGTGCTGCGGCTGCCGGACGCCGCCCGCCGCATGGCCTGGCTCGCGGACCAGTTGGAGAAGCTCCCGGGCTCCGGGATCATCTACACGCTCACGGTCGCGGCGGCCGAGGAGGTGACGGCGTTCCTGCGCCACCAGGGCCACACCGTCTCCTCCTACACGGGAAAAACCGAGAACGCCGACCGCGAAGCGGCGGAGGCCGACCTCCTGGCGAACCGCGTCAAGGCACTGGTCGCCACCTCGGCACTCGGCATGGGGTTCGACAAGCCCGACCTCGGTTTCGTCATCCACCTCGGCTCTCCCTCCTCCCCCATCGCCTACTACCAGCAGGTCGGCCGTGCGGGCCGTGGCGTGGAGCACGCAGAGGTGCTGCTGCTGCCCGGCCCCGAGGACGAGGCGATCTGGAAGTACTTCGCCTCACTCGCCTTTCCCCCCGAGGAGCAGGTGCGGCGAACCCTGGACGTCCTGGCCACGGCGGACCGCCCGCTCTCGCTCCCCGCCCTGGAACCGCTGGTGGAACTGCGCCGCTCCCGGCTGGAGATGATGCTCAAGGTCCTGGATGTCGACGGGGCCGTGCGCCGCGTCAAGGGCGGCTGGACCGCGACGGGGCAGCCGTGGTCCTACGACGGCGAGCGCTACGCGTGGGTGGCACGGCAGCGTGAGGCCGAGCAGCAGGCCATGCGGGAGTACGCGACGACCACCGGCTGCCGGATGGAGTTCCTGCGGCGCCAGCTGGACGACGAGGAGGCGGCGCCTTGCGGGCGCTGCGACAACTGCGCGGGGGCGCGCTTCACCGCCGATGTCGCGGGGACGACCCTGGAGGCCGCTCGCGGGGAGCTGGGCAGGCCGGGCGTGGAGGTCGAGCCCCGGCGGATGTGGCCCACCGGGCTGCCCGCGATCGGGGTCGATCTGAAGGGGCGCATCCCCGCTGGTCAGCAGGCCGGAACGGGCCGCGCGCTGGGGCGTCTCTCGGACATCGGGTGGGGCAACCGGCTCCGCCCGCTGCTCTCGCCGCAATCCGGTGACGGGCCGGTGCCCGGCGATGTGCTCGACGCGGCGGTGACCGTCCTGGCCGACTGGGCGAAGGGGCCCGGAGGGTGGGCATCCGGCGCTCCGGACGCGGTGGCACGGCCCGTCGGCGTGGTGACGGTCGATTCGCGTACACGGCCCGGGCTGGTGCGGTCCCTCGGGGAACGGATCGCGGAGGTCGGCCGCATGCCGCTGCTCGGCACCGTGGCCTACGCCGAGGACGCCCCGCCCCTCACGACGCCGCGCAGCAACAGCGCGCAACGGCTCCGTGCGCTGCACGGCGCGCTGACGGTTCCGCCCGGGCTGGCCGCCGCGGTGGCGGAGGGGGGCGGCCCCGTGCTGCTGGTGGACGACTTCACGGAGACCGGGTGGACGCTGGCGGTGGCGGCCAGGATGCTCCGTCAGGCAGGCGCGGAAGGGGTGTTGCCGCTGGTCCTCGCTGTGCAGGGCTGATCTTTTGACCCCTGAGCATTGCCGTGGAGGGAGTGAGCCGGAGAGAATTCAGTACGGTACGCCGGACGAGGGGAGGAACGTGACCTTCGGCTTTGCTCCGCCGCCCTCCACCGATTCCGCTTCCCGACTGGGCCGCACCCTGGAGACCGCGGAATGGTCCGCCGCGGGGATCCCCCTGCTGCGCAGTCCCCGCGAGATCGTCACCGGTCTCTACGAGCGTCACCTGCCGCGGCCCTGGACCGCCGTGGTCGCGGTGATCGGGCCCGGTGAACGGCTCACGGCCAGCGCTTCGTTCACGCAGCGCAGCGCGAACCCGGACGGCTGGGAGTTCCGGAACGCGCTGCTCGAACACCTGAGACGGGTGATCCCGCACGACCTGCGCCGCCGCTCGCCCGTCCGCACGGCAGTGCTGCTCTACTGCCGCGACGGGGAGCCCCGCTGGACGGAGGTGGACGGTGCCTGGATGTGGGGGTTGCGGGACGCGTGCACCCTGCACGGCCTGCGATGCGGCGCTTACATCACGCTGACCCGGAGCGGCTGGCAGGTGCTGGGGGAGGACCGCGGGGGACGACGGCCCCGCGCCACGTTCGCGACCGTGGCCGCGCGACCGCCCGCCCCGCGGCACGGGGCCACCCCGCATCGCGAGGCGGACGGCGTGGCGGAGATACCGGCGAGGGCCGTGGCGCTCTGACCGTACGGTCCCGTGCCTGTCCGTCCGGTCTGGGACCGGTACCGTCCGGTCCGGCCCGATCCGGTCCGGCGTGCCATTCCGTTCCGTACGGTCCCGTAGCGGACGGACAGGGACGGCACGCGGACCGTACGCGAAGGCCAAGAGCCGCACGGCCCGGTGCCGGACCGCGCGGCTGAAGTCACGGGGCACGCTCCCGCGACGGGAACGCGTCACGTGGAGCCGCGCTCCGGGCCACGGGAACGGCGTCACCTGGACGCACGCTCCCGGTGCCGCGTGAAACCCGCGCCGCTCCCCGCCCGGCGGCTCCGCCCCGCGAGCCGGGCCGGGCCGGGGCGCCGGGGAGGCTGGCGGTGCGGGCCGGGTGGGTCAGAGGAGGGAGCGCAGGCGCTGCGGGTCGCCGCAGACGATCAACTGGGTCTCCGCCTTCTCCAGCGCGGCGGGCAGCGCCACAGCGACCTCGGAGTCGGTGCCGCCGTTGACGGCGAGCACCACCACTGCGCGGCGGCCGATACGTCCCAGGGCGGAGGCGTGGGCGCAGAAGACGTCCTCGCCTTCGGCCAGTTGGCGCCAGTAGGCGTCCTCGCCGAAGGAGAGCTCGTGCTGGGCCCAGGGGTGCTCCTCGCCCGTGGTGATCACCAGGATGTCGCCGGGGGCACGGCCGTCGTCGAGGAGCTTGTCGACGGCCTCGTCGGCGGACTCCACGGCGGTCGCGTCGGTGGCGGCGGCCAGCTGGATCTGGGCGGTGGCGGCAGCGGGCGCCGGAGTGGAGCGCTGCGTCGGCGGAGCGCCCGCGCGTGCGGTGCCGGGCCGCCCCGGAGTGGGCCCCTTGCTGTCCGCTCGCGGCGGAGCGGGACGGGCCGAGGGGCGGGGTCCGGGAAGGGGTGCTGCGGGGCGGGATGCCTGCGGAGTTCGGGTGGTTCCCGCTGCGTTGCGCGGGCCCGGGACACTCTCGTGAATCTGTGGCTCCTCAGGGGTGAGAGGCATGAAGTGATGTCTATCAAACGCTGGTGCGGCACGCTTCAGCGGGTTCGAATCGGAACCCGCGCTTCCCGCCCAGCTCGATCAGAACTCGATCAGAAAAGGCCGATCTGTTCCGCCGGATCGCACCTGGTGCGCTTCAGGTGCTGCCAGCGGGGCAGCGCGTCCATGAAGGCCCAGGACAGCCGGTGGTGCGGAGTGGGACCCCGCTCCTCCAGCGCTGCCCGGTGCACCGGAGATGGGTATCCGGCGTTCTCCTCGAAGGCGAACTCGGCGTGCTCCGGGGCGAGTTCGGCCATCAGCGCGTCCCGGTGCACCTTGGCGATCACGGAAGCGGCGGCCACGGCGACGCAGGACTGGTCGCCTTTGATCACCGTCCGTACCCGCCACGGAGCTCCGAGGTAGTCGTGTTTGCCGTCGAGGATCACCGCGTCCGGCCGTACGGGCAGGGCCTCCAGCGCCCGTACAGCGGCCAGTCGCAGCGAGGCCGTCATCCCCAGCTCGTCGATCTCCTCCGAGGAGGCGTGACCGAGAGCGTGCGCGGTGACCCATCCGTTCAGCAGCTCCGCGAGCTCGTTGCGCCGCTTGACGCTGAGCAGCTTGGAGTCGGTGAGACCTTCAGGGGGCCTGCGCAGTCCGGTGACGGCCGCGCACACCGTGACGGGCCCGGCCCACGCTCCACGGCCGACTTCGTCGACTCCGGCGACGATCTTCGCTCCCGTGGTGGCGCGGAGGGAACGTTCGACGCGGTGGGTTGGGGGTTCGTACGGCATGGCAACAACAAGAGTAGCCGCCGTATCCCGCGCGGTCAGGGCCGGGGCGAGCGAAAACGGGACGGGCCGGGGAGGGACGGGCCCGCGGCCCTCTCACCCCCTCCCCCAGCCCCCCGGTGCTCCCCCAGCGCCCGCGGCCCGCCCCTCCCCTCAGCTCCCCTCAGCGGATGCCCGGCTCCGGCCCCTCGTCGAATTCGTGCTCGCCTCCGGAGTCGCCCCCGTACTCGTCGGACCGGCCGCACGGACCGTCGCCGAGCCGCAGCGGCCGGTCGACGAGGGCGGCGCGGGCACGGGACTCGCCGTAACTCGTCGCGTACCAGGGCTCGTCGTCCTCGGCCTTCAGGTCGAAGGAGATCTCCCGGAGGGCGCAGGAGCGCTGCGGTTCGGGGAGCCGGTCGAGGGCCGGGACGGCGTCGGCGGAGAGGCCCTGGAGGTACACCAGGTCGATCTTGCCGGTGCGCTCGTACCGCTTCACGTTCTGGTCCGCGATCAGCCCGTCCGGCGACAGGAGCCCGAAGGACAGCACCGCGACACCCCCGCTCGCCAGCACCGCGCGGGGCAGCCATCCGGCTCCCCTGCCACCCGATGACGAGACCGCACCACGGACTCCGGCGACCATGATCAGCACGATGACGACCCCGAGCAGCAGCTCCATCCCGAACACCGAGAGACGCAGCCGGGTCAGGCCGTAGGCGTCGACGTACAGGTCCATGCGCCGCAGGGCCGAGACGACCACGACGAGCGTCAGCAGGCACAACGTGCCCAGCACGCCCCGCACCAGGGCTCCGTCGCTCTGCCTGCCGCGAGGAGCCCAGCGCAGCGCGAAGGCGATCACCACAAGAGTGAGGAGCGTTGCCCAGAGAAGCTGCCAGAAGCCCTGACGCGCGTACTCCGCATAGCTCAGACCGGTCTCGCTGAGCACCTTGTCGTAGCCGCCGAAGAGGACGGTGAGCTGGACGAGGTTGAAGGCGGCGAACAGCACGTTCAGCACGATGAGCGGAAGCGCCCACTCCACGCGCCCCCGTGCCCGGCCCGGTGTCGTCTCGATGCGGTCCCAGCGGTAGGGGGCCACTGCCGTACGGGCGGCGGCGAGGGCGCCCAGCACGCCGACGACGAAGAGCAGGAACCGCAACGGGCCGTCCACGACGGACAGTTCCGGGATCAGGCCCCCGAGGAGGTCGGCGAACGCGGCGTCCGCGCCGGCGAACAGCGCGCCGAAGACCACCAGCAGCGCGACCGCGACGGCGGCCGTACGCACCACGGGCCACCACCGGTCACGGGAGCCCCCGGCCCGCTGCCGTACGCCCTTCCACCCCCAGCTCACCCCCGAAGGCACGGCTCCGATCAGGCCGACGGCTCCCAGCAGCGCGCCACGCCAGGTGTCCCCGCTCCCGTGGAGCGCGAGCGAGCCGAGAGCCAGGGCACCGAGTACGGCGAGCAGGCTGGGCCAGGTGGCGTCCCGCAGCGCGGGGACGACCAGCATGGCCACCGCGCCCACGCTCCATATGAGGGTCCACGGACGCGGGCGACGTCCCGCCGTCTGCGCGGCGAAGAAAGCGGCGAGGACGGCGGGAATGGCGATGATCACCAGGTTGACGCCCACCCCGTCGCCGAGGAGCAGGCCGGTGAGCAGGCCGGTGGCGACGACGGACCAGGCGGTCGCCGTGCGCATGGGTGCGACGGGTCCGTCCGGCTGGATGGCCTGCACCCAGGCGGGCGGCGGGGGCGGCTCGTAGACCGGCGGGCCGTAAGGGCCCGGGTAGGGAGGTCGGGCCGAGTGAGCCGTGTGGGCCGGGTGGGGCGTGTGGGGCGTATGGGCGGGGCCACGGGGCTGCACCGTGGGAGCGGCGTCCTCGGGCGGCGCCGGGTTCGGCCTGGGCTCCGGCTCCGGTTCCTGTACCGGCGCGGGTCCCAGTTCCGGGGCGGGTCCCTGTTCCGGGGCGGGCTCCTGCTCCGGTGCGGCTTCGCGGCCGTCTCCTTGGCCGCGTGCTTCGTCACCGGCTCCGTTCCGGCGCTCGGCCGGACCGTCACCGGCCCGGCCCGTGGCGGCATCCGGCCGGTCTGACCCGGTCTCCGCCTCCGGGCGTTGTTCCTCGCCGGGCTTCTTCTGCGAATCGTCGGACATGGTCCCCTCCCCGCCGCGACGATCGATGATCAGAGTCGCGGACTAGGCGACACCGTAGGCGCTGTTCCAGCGCTTCCGCGGAGCCGGAGGGGAGCTGTGACGCATCAGTGACACGACCACGTCAGGCCGACGCGCGCGCACCACGTCAGCCCGAGGCACGCACCGCGTCAGCCGACGCGCGCACCACGTCAGACCGGCACACGGGCCGCGTCAGGCCGACGACGGGCCCGCTCCCCCGGGCCGGGGCGTGGGGCCGTCGCCAGGGACGGCCTCGTCGGGGACACCGTCACCGGTGACGTCGCGTCCCGTCCGCATCCACGACGGAAGCCGTTCCGTGGAGCGCGCCCAGGCGCGCGGCGGGGCCCCTGCGGGCCCGGCCGAGGCGATGACGCCGCCGACGATCGCGCACGTCGTGTCGACGTCGCCGCCCGCCTGGGCCGTGGCCCAGAACGCCCCCTCGTAGTCACCGAGGTGCCGCGCCACGGCCCACAGGGTGAAGGGCACCGTGTCGTGCGCGCTCGTGCGTCGCCCGCAGCCCAGCACGGCGGCGACCGTGCCGACGTCGCCGTAGTCGAGCATGTCCCGCGCACGGCGGATCCCGGCCTGGACAGCGCTGCGGGGCACCAGGTCCCGCACCCGTTCCAGCAGCAGCGCCCCCGTCAGGGGCTCCCCGGCGTCCTCCGCACCCCCCGCGCTCCCCGTGCCCCCCGTACTTCCCGCCGCACCGGCCACCAGCGAAGCCGCCGCGGCCACCGCCATCGTGCCGGTGACCGCCTCACGGTGCTGATGGGTCACGAACGCGGAGCGTTCGGCCTCGCGCAGCGCGCTCTCCGGGTCGCCCGCGTACCAGGCGCCGAGGGGCGCGACGCGCATCGCCGCGCCGTTCCCCCACGAGCCGCGCCCGTCGAAGAGCGCCGAGGCGAGTTCCCGCCAGTCGCCGTTCTCCTGCCGGATCAGCCGCAGCATCCGGTTCACTGCGGGCCCGTACCCGCGGTCGAAGTCATGGTGCTCGGCGAAGGCCGAGGCCAGTGCGTCCTGGTCGATCCGGCCGTGCCCGGCCAGCACCTCGACCACCGAGCAGGCCATCTCGGTGTCGTCGGTCCACTGCCAGACGGCGGGCGGCAGTTCGCGCCGCTTCAGGAGGGGACGGTTGCCGGGGACGAAGAACTGCGAGCCGAGAGCGTCGCCCACCGCCAGCCCGCGCAGGCTGGCGAGGGCGCCGGAGACCCGCTTGCCGTGTGCGAGGTCATGGGGTTCAGCGCTCATGATCCGCGACTCTAACCGGAGGCCGGCCCCCAGGGCCCCTACCCGCACACTCCGTAGGGACGTGGCGTGCACCACTGCTCGAACGGGCGGTCCAGCTCGTAGCGCCCGTCGGCGCCGAGTTCCAGGCAGCGCATCTCGCCGTTGCCGGGGTTGGACAGCGACTCGAACTCCGCGACGGTCCAGTGCAGCCACCGCATGCAGAAGAGCCGCATCGTCAGCCCGTGGGTGACCAGCAGCACGTTGGGCGGGTGGTCCGGCGCCTGGAAGCTGCGCCAGAGGCTCTCCAGGAAGGCGCCCACGCGGTCGTAGACGTCGGCGCCGGACTCGCCCTGCGCGAAGCGGTAGAAGAAGTGGCCGTAGGCGTCGCGGTACGCCTTCTGCTTCTTCACGTCGTCCCGGTCCTGCCAGTTGCCCCAGTCCTGCTCGCGCAGCCGGGGCTCCTCCCGGACCCGCATCAGCCCGGGGTCGAGCCCGAGGGCGGCGAGCGTCTCGTGGGTGCGGCGGTACGGTGAGACGTAGGCGGAGACGCGCTCCTGCCCGAACACCTTCCGCAGCCGCTCGCCCGCGGCCTCGGCCTGGCGCAGGCCGCGCTCGGTGAGGGCGAGGGCGTGGTCCGGGACGCGCTCGTAGATGGTGTCGTCGAAGTTCCCCTCCGACTCTCCGTGCCGGATGAGGACAATACGATGGGGACGCGACATAAGCCTCACTCTAGGGTCATACGGTCCAGGACGGTTCGAGGTCGATCACGTCCCCGGCTATCGCCGTCACGTCCGCGCCCGTCTGGGCGCGCAGCGCGAGCCGCTCCACCCGCTCGGTGCGGTATTTGCCGTGCTCGGCGGCCGAGTCCCACATCGACAGCACCATGAACTCGTCCTCGGTGTGCGCCTGCGCGAACACGCCGCGCAGCATGCCGGGTGATCCGGCCATCGCCGGATTCCACACCTTCTCCTGCATGAGGGTGTAGTGCTCGATGCGGTCGCTGCGCACCCGGCAGTGCGCGACGCGGAGCAGGTCGGCGTCCGTGAAGACCGGTGTGAATCCGGTCTTCACGTCGAAGCGGTACTCGAAGAGCCGCACCCTCATGTCCTTGTAGGTGCCGATCTGCGCGGCGTGCAGGCGGTCGTGCGAGCGCGCCATGAAGGAGTCGTAGAAGGCCCTGCTCTCCCAGAAGCCGAAGAGGTGCACCACCCCTTCGCGGGCACGGCTCCAGCCGCCGCCCTGCCCCCGGAATCCAGGCTCGCCGAGCAGCCCCGCCCACTTCCGCTGACCCCGTTCAAAACCCCGACGGTCCACGACGGAACAGCGCATCCACTTGACCAGCACCGCGCCATGGTACGGCCATACCGGTGACGCGCCGTACGGGCTCAGGCCCAACTCGGCACCCGGAGGGACAACTTCGGATTCCCTACCGCGACAACTTCGGCGAAACCGGCGTCAGCCGCCCAGCACGACGCTCGACGCACCGCCCCACACCCGTCCGACGCGCCGTTCGATTTCGGCGGCGGCGTCCAGGCACAGGTCCTCGCGGAAGTTCCGCCCGATCACCTGGACGCCTTGGGGCAGCCCGCCGAAGACGCCGCCGGGGAGCGCCACGGCGGGCACCCCAACGAAGCTGGTCGCCGCGCACAGCCGCAGCGCCGTGGTGACCCTGCGGTGCCCCTCCTCGTCGCGCGACTCCAGCCCCGGCTCCATGGGCGGCTCGGTGAACACCGGCGCCAGCAGCAGCGGGTACTCCTCCTGGAACCGCGCCCAGTCCCGCTGGATGTTCAGCCGGAGTCCGACGAGCCGGAGGTACTCCGCCAGTTCGACGGGCCGCGTACGGGCCATGCCCAGCTCGATGTAACGGTGCCCCTCCTCCCCCAGGAGCGTCCTGACGACGGGCCAGGTCCCGCTGAACTCGGTCATCACCAGCCTGCCGTACGCGTCCAGCGTCTCCTCCAGCCGCGGCACGTCCGCGACCTCCTCGACCGCGTATCCCGCGTCCGAGAGCGCCCCGGCCGCCGCGTCGACGGCCGCGCGGACGTCGGGGTGCACGCCCATGCCGCCGGGGTCGGCGAGCACGCCGACGCGCGGGGGCCACGCGAGGGGCGCCAGCCGGGTCGGCACGGGCACCGCCCGGGGGTCGCGCGGATCGGCGCCGGGGCCCGCCAGCGCCTCGAAGGCGGCGCGGAGGTCCCCGACCGTACGGGCGAGAGGGCCGTCGACGACCAGCGTCTGGGAGGCGAACGGCGGGTCGTCGGGGCCGATGCGGTGGTCGGCGGGAATGCGGCCGGTCGTGGGTTTGAGCCCCGTCGCGCCGCAGAAGACGGCAGGGAGACGGACCGAGCCGCCGGAGTCGTTGCCGAGCCCCAGGGGTGCCATTCCGCTGGCGACGGCGGCGGCGTCGCCGCCGCTGGTGCCGCCCGGGGTCACGCGCGCGTCCCAGGGGTTGAGGGTGTCCCCGTACAGCTCGCTGCGCGTGTGGACACCGGCCAGGATCAGGGTGGGCATGTTCGTGTGGCCTACGGGGACGGCGCCGGCGGCGCGCAGCCGTGCCACACCGGGGGCGTCCTCCCGGGCCACGTGGTCCTTGAAACGCACCGCGCCGAAGGTCGTGGGGACGCCCTCGATGCCGGTGGTCTCCTTGACCGTGAACGGCACTCCGGCGAGCGGCCCGAGCGCCTCCCCCGCCGCGCGGCGCGCGTCGAGCGCCGCCGCCTCCTCCCTGGCCGGCGCGGCGAGCGGCTGGGTGACGGCGTTGACGCGCGGGTTCACCTCGGCGATGCGCGCGAGGTGGCTCTCCATCACCTCCGCCGCCGTCACCCGGCCCTCGCGGACGGCCGCGGCGAGAGCAGTGGCATCGCACTCCCACAGCCGCTCGCCCGCGCCCTCCTCGCCCGCTCGCTCCTCGCCCGTGACCTGCTCCCGTTCGCTCATGGCCCGCTCCTCCCGTTCGGTTCGGCTCCGTTCCGATGCGAGCGCATCGGAACGAGGGCACCGTAACCTGTTATCCGATACGAGCGCATCGGATAAACCGGAGAACCGGACAACTGGAAAAGGAGCGGGCCCGCCCCATGCCACGACAGATCGACCACGAAGGCCGCCGCCTCCGGATCGCCGACGCCGTCTGCCTGCTCGCCGACGAGCGCGGCCTGGAGGGCGTCACCCTGCGCGACGTCGCCGCCCGCGCGGACGTGTCCATGGGAGCGGTCCAGCGGTGCTTCCGTACCAAGGAGGAGATGCTGGTCTTCGCGCTGACGCACATCGGCGAACTGGTCGGCGCCCGCGTCCGCGCCCGCGTCGTGGAGTCCCCGGCGCAGTCGGCGCGCAGCACCCTCGGTCACACCGTCACCGAGGTCGCCCTCGTCCGGGAGGAGCACCGCGCGCAGGCGCGGGTGTGGCTGGCCTTCCTCGCGCAGGCCGCCGTGACCCCGTCACTGGCGGGGGTGCTGCGGGACAACTACGCGGGGCTGCACGCCGTCCTCGTACGCCTCATCGGGGAGGCCGTCGACGGTTCGGGCGACTCGGGCCCCGTCCCCGGAACGGAGTCCTCCGCCCGGGCGGGGCAGGGATCGGACCAGCGGCACACACGGGAAGCGCGGTACGCGCGGGAGGCGCGGGAGGCGCACACGCTGCTGGCCCTGGCCGACGGACTCACCGCGCACGTGCTGATCGGGCACCTGACACCCGAGGAGGCGCTGGGCGTGCTGGACGGCCACCTCGGCCGCCTGTGGCAGCACCCGGAAGCCCGACGCGACTGACGGGACCCACGTCCTCAACGGCCCCCGGCACCCCCGCCGGACGCACCCCGGACAAGGCGTCCAGGCCCCGCACACGACGAAGCGGTGGCCGATCACTCGGCCACCGCTTCGTCGGTGGTTCAGCCCGCCTGCCCGTCACACGTCACATGACAGGCACCGGACGTCAGGCATCAGGCGCTACGCGTCACCCGTCAGCTGCACCCGCTCGTGGACCCGCAGCCCTCGCAGAGGTAGCAGCTTCCCGCGCGGCGCATCTTCGTGCCGCAGGAGAAGCAGAGCGGGGCGTCGGCGTTCAGCCCGAGCTGCATCTCCAGCAGTTCGGTCGAGTTGTGCGCCTCGACCGGTGCCGGAGTCGCGGCCTGCGGCTCCGCCGCCGCCTCGGCCCCTGCCTCGGCCTTCGCCTTCTCCTTGGCCTCCTTGACCGTCTCCGCCTTGGGCGCAGACTGGGCCAGGCCCTCCACGTCCAGCTCGTCCTCGGACGGCTCGTACGAGCCGGTCTCCAGGTGGCGCTGACGCTCGGCGGCCGAGTGGATGCCGAGGGCCGAGCGGGTCTCGAAGGGCAGGAAGTCCAGCGCCAGGCGGCGGAAGATGTAGTCGACGATCGACTGCGCCATCCGCACGTCCGGGTCGTCCGTCATGCCCGCGGGCTCGAAGCGCATGTTGGTGAACTTCGAGACGTACGTCTCCAGCGGCACCCCGTACTGGAGGCCGACCGAGACGGCGATCGAGAAGGCGTCCATCATGCCCGCAAGGGTCGAGCCCTGCTTGGACATCTTGAGGAAGACCTCGCCGAGCCCGTCGTCCGGGTAGGAGTTCGCCGTCATGTAGCCCTCGGCGCCGCCCACCGTGAAGGAGGTGGTGATGCCGGGACGGCCCTTGGGGAGGCGGCGGCGGACGGGACGGTACTCGATGACCTTCTCGACCTCCGGCTCCTTCTTCTCCTCCTTCTGCTTGGCGGAGAGGGGCTGGCCGACCTTGGAGTTCTCGACGTAGACCGCGAGCGCCTTGGTGCCGAGCTTCCACCCCTGGAGGTAGATCTCCTCGACGTCCTCGACCGTGGAGCTGGCGGGCATGTTCACGGTCTTGGAGATGGCGCCGGACAGGAACGGCTGGGCCGCCGCCATCATCCGGACGTGGCCCATCGGCGAGATGGAACGCTCGCCCATGGCGCAGTCGAAGACCTCGTAGTGCTCAGGGCGCAGCCCGGGCGCGTCCACGACGTTGCCGTTCTCGGCGATGTACTCGACGACCGCCTCGATCTGCTCCGGCTGGTAGCCGAGCCGCTTCAGCGCCTTGGGGACCGTGTTGTTCACGATCTGCATGGAGCCGCCGCCGACGAGCTTCTTGAACTTCACCAGGGCCAGGTCGGGCTCGACGCCGGTGGTGTCGCAGTCCATCATCAGGCCGATGGTGCCGGTCGGGGCCAGCACGGACGCCTGCGCGTTGCGGAAGCCGCTCTTCTTGCCGAGCCGCAGCACGTCCTGCCACGCCTCGGTCGCCGCCGCCCAGACCGGGCTGTCCAGGTCGTCCATGCGCTTGGCCTCGGCGTTGGCGTCGGCGTGCTGCTGCATGACGCGCTTGTGCGCGTCGGCGTTGCGCGCGTAACCCTCGTACGGGCCGACGACCCCGGCCAGCTCGGCGGAGCGCTTGTAGGAGGTGCCGGTCATCAGCGAGGTGATGGAGCCCGCCAGGGCGCGGCCGCCGTCCGAGTCGTAGGCGTGGCCGGTCGCCATGAGCAGGGCGCCCAGGTTCGCGTAGCCGATGCCGAGCTGGCGGAAGGCGCGGGTGGTCTCGCCGATCTTCTCGGTCGGGAAGTCGGCGAAGCAGATGGAGATGTCCATCGCCGTGATGACCAGCTCGACGACCTTGGCGAAGCGCTCGGCCTCGAAGGACTGGTTGCCCTTGTCGTCGTCCCGCAGGAACTTCATGAGGTTGAGCGAGGCGAGGTTGCAGGACGAGTTGTCCAGGTGCATGTACTCGCTGCACGGGTTGGACGCGGTGATCCGGCCCGTCTCCGGCGAGGTGTGCCAGTGGTTGATGATGTCGTCGTACTGGATGCCGGGGTCGGCGCAGACGTGGGCGGCCTCGGCCATCTTGCGGAAGAGGTGCTTGGCGTCCACCTCCTCGACGGGCTCACCGGTCATCCGGCCGCGCAGGGCGAACTTGGAGCCGGACTCGACGGCCTTCATGAACTCGTCGTTCACGCGGACCGAGTTGTTGGCGTTCTGGTACTGGACGGACGTGATGTCGTCGCCGCCCAGGTCCATGTCGAAGCCCGCGTCGCGCAGGGCGCGGATCTTCTCCTCCTCCTTGACCTTCGTCTCGATGAACGCCTCGATGTCGGGATGGTCCACGTCCAGGACGACCATCTTGGCCGCGCGGCGGGTGGCGCCGCCCGACTTGATCGTTCCGGCGGAGGCGTCGGCGCCGCGCATGAAGGAGACGGGGCCCGAGGCGTTGCCGCCCGAGGAGAGCAGTTCCTTGGAGGAACGGATACGGGAGAGGTTGAGACCGGCACCCGAGCCGCCCTTGAAGATCATCCCCTCTTCCTTGTACCAGTCGAGGATCGACTCCATGGAGTCGTCGACGGAGAGGATGAAACAGGCGCTGACCTGCTGCGGCTGCTTGGTCCCCACGTTGAACCAGACCGGGGAGTTGAAGGCGAAGATCTGGTGGAGCACGGCGTAGGCCAGCTCGTGCTCGAAGATCTCGGCGTCCGCCTCGGAGGCGAAGTAACCGTTCTCCTCGCCCGCGCCGCGGTAGGTCTTCACGACGCGGTCGATGAGCTGCCGGAGGCTGCTCTCGCGCTGCGGGGTGCCGACGGCCCCGCGGAAGTACTTGCTGGTGACGATATTGACCGCGTTCACCGACCAGAAGTCGGGGAACTCGACGCCACGCTGCTCGAAGTTGACCGAGCCGTCGCGCCAATTGGTCATGACGACGTCCCGGCGCTCCCAGACCACCTCGTCGTACGGGTGCACTCCGGGCGTGGTGTGGATGCGCTCGATGCGCAGCCCCTTGCTCGCCTTGCTGCCCTTCGCGCGGGAGCCGCGTGCCGGGCCGCTCGTCGTCTCTGTCATTCCGCCTCCCTGTACCGGGCATAACGCCCCGATGTGCCCCGATTCTTCCCGGGGCACGATGTCTGTCTGATCGCCGGAGCACCGTGCGGGGCTCCGGTCGTGTCTGAAGGTCTTCGGCGCAGTCGGCAGTCGTCAGTCGACGGCGCTCTTGGGGGCAGGAACCCCCGGGCCCGCGCCCGCGGCGCCGTCGCCGCGGTCCTGCGGGTCCTGGTCCCCGTACTCCTGCGCGGGAGGCGGGGCGTCGCGGAGATCCGCGATGGCGGCCTCGAAGTCGTCCAGCGATTCGAACGCCTTGTAGACGGACGCGAACCGCAGATAGGCCACGAGGTCGAGGTCCTTGAGCGGACCGAGTATGGCGAGGCCGACGTCGTGAGCGGACAGCTCGGCGCTCCCCGTGGCCCGCACCGCCTCCTCGACCCGCTGGCCGAGCTGGGCGAGGGCGTCCTCGGTGACCGGCCGCCCCTGGCACGCCTTGCGGACGCCGGAGATCACCTTGTCCCTGCTGAAGGGCTCGGTGACCCCGCTCCGCTTGATCACCATGAGTGACGCGTTCTCCACCGTGGTGAAGCGGCGGGAGCAGTCGGGGCACTGGCGGCGACGCCTGATCGCGGCGCCGTCGTCGGTCGTGCGGCTGTCGACGACACGACTGTCGGGGTGTCGGCAGAAGGGACAGTGCATGGTTCCCCACCCTCCTTGAGCCATCGAAGCCCTGACCGTGCATGACTGATACGGCCTCTAGGGGCCGCCTTCGGCACGCCCCTCGAAGCTGACACCAGCATAGGCGACGTCCCTCCGCGTGAAGCACGGGGGACCACAACTTGTGGTGGCGTGCGCCCATCAAACCACTAGATCTGGTGCCGGGGCGCCAATGCCGCCTAAGCGTGTCGCGCCGTCGAGGGCAGTCCAGAGCCTACGTGAAGCGGGGCCGGAGAGGAGCGCTGGGGCGCGCCTGCGACACTGGGTGAACCCTTCGCGACGCTCGGACGTGTCAGCCGTGACGCACCGGCGTCGGGGCGACGGCGGCCCATACACCTGCGGACCTGATCAAGTCCGTTGAACTGGAAATTTTCACTCGAACGTGTGTTTGGCGCAACCTTTCGAAACCAACTACCGTTGTCCAACTAGGGAGAACCGCTCGAGAGGGGCCGACGTGACCACCACCGCAGACAGTGCCACCATCACCTCCCAGAACCGCTCCGCGCAGTCGCTCGACCAGATCCAGGCGATGGACGACGCCATGACCCCAGAGTCGCCAGACGGCCAGCAAACCAAGCGTGCGCTCCCAGGACGACCTCCCGGCATCAGGGCCGACAGTTCCGGGCTCACCGACCGCCAGCGCCGCGTGATCGAGGTGATCCGCGATTCCGTGCAGCGCCGGGGCTATCCGCCGTCCATGCGCGAGATCGGCCAGGCCGTCGGGCTCTCCAGCACCTCGTCCGTGGCGCATCAGCTCATGGCGCTGGAGCGCAAGGGCTTCCTGCGGCGCGATCCGCACCGCCCCCGCGCGTACGAGGTCCGTGGCTCCGACGCACCCAGCACCCAGGCAGCGGCCGACACCACGGGCAAGCCCTCCGCGTCGTACGTGCCGCTGGTCGGCCGCATCGCCGCGGGCGGGCCGATCCTCGCCGAGGAGTCCGTGGAGGACGTCTTCCCGCTGCCCCGCCAGCTGGTCGGGGACGGCGAGCTGTTCGTGCTGAAGGTCGTGGGCGATTCGATGGTCGACGCCGCGATCTGCGACGGCGACTGGGTGACCGTCCGCCGCCAGCCCGTCGCGGAGAACGGTGACATCGTCGCCGCCATGCTGGACGGCGAGGCCACCGTGAAGCGCTTCAAGCGCGAGGACGGCCATGTGTGGCTGCTGCCGCACAACGCCGCGTATCAGCCGATCCCGGGCGACGACGCGACGATCCTCGGCAAGGTGGTCGCGGTGCTGCGGCGGGTCTGAGCACCCCCGTCACCCCTGGACGGGCCGCCGGTTCCCTCTGCGCCGGGACCGGCGGCCCCGCTGTGCATCCGGGGGCCCGGCGCGTGTCCGGGGTTCCGGCGCGGGACCCGGGGCCCGGTGTGTGTCCGGGCCCCGCTTGGCCTCTCCGGGGTGCTACGCCTTCTTGGCCGCCGCGTCGATCGCGGCGAGGGAGCGGCGGACCTGGTTGCGGTCCGTCGTGTACCAGAAGTCCGGCATGGAGGCGCGCAGGAAGCCTCCATAGCGCGCCCGCTCCAGCCGGGGGTCCAGCACCGCGACCACGCCGCGATCGCCCATCGCGCGCACGAGCCGGCCCGAGCCCTGGGCCATCAGCAGCGCGGCATGGGTGGCCGCCACGGCCATGAAGCCGTTTCCGCCCGCCTCCTCCACCGCCTTCTGGCGTGCGCTCATCAGCGGATCGTCGGGCCGGGGGAAGGGGATGCGGTCCATGACGACCAGTTGGCAGCTCGCGCCCGGCACGTCCACGCCCTGCCACAGCGACAGAGTGCCGAACAGACACGTCTCCGGGTCGTCCGCGAAGCGCCGGATCAGCTCGCCCAGCGTCTCCTCGCCCTGGAGGAGGATGGGTACATCCAGCCTGCCCCGCAGCTCCTCGGCCGCCGCCTGGGCGCCGCGCATGGAGGAGAAGAGCCCGAGCGTCCGTCCGCCCGCGGCCTCCACCAGTTCGGCCAGCTCGTCCATCATGTCCCCGCGCGAGCCCTCGCGGCCGGGGGGCGAGAGGTGCTTGGCCACATACAGGATGCCCTGCTTGCGGTAGTCGAACGGGGAGCCGACATCGAGCCCTCGCCAGCGCGGGCCCGTCTCCTCCGTGGCCGCCGGGCCGCCGGAGGAGCCGTCTGAGCCGCTCGCGCCATCAGCGCCGGGCTCCGTCTCCCCCTCCGTTCCGGAGACCCCGGACGCCCCGGGTGCCCCGGAGGCGGCGTCCGTGCTCCCGCCCGCAGCGGCGACGCCGCCCGGCTGGTCCACCGCGTCCGCCTCGTCCCGAGCGCCCTCGGGCCGCAGGCCGAGGGAGGCCCCCACGCCGTAGAAATCGCCGCCCAGCTTGAGCGTGGCCGAGGTGAGGACGACGGAGCGGTCCTCGAAGAGGTTCTCGCGCAGCAGGCCCGAGACGGAGAGGGGCGCGACGCGCAGGGAGGCGCCGTAGCGGTCATGGCGCT
This sequence comes from Streptomyces daliensis, assembly GCF_054782395.1. NCBI lineage: Bacteria > Bacillati > Actinomycetota > Actinomycetes > Kitasatosporales > Streptomycetaceae > Streptomyces > Streptomyces daliensis. Next base: position 104,494 of record NZ_BAAGSO010000054.1, read on the forward strand.
CGTACCAGATCACGTCGTACTCCGAGCCCTCCACGATGCGCTCGGCCACGTCGTGGATGTTCTCGATGGAGGCCATGGCCTGCTTGCGGACGGCGTCCTCGTCCTGGACGGACTTGTCCCGCGTGTTGCCCAGCGCCGTGATGCAGGCCCGCGCGGCGTCGCGCAGGGCCATCAGCGCGTACCCCAGGTCCTCGGGGACCTCCTCCAGGCGCCCCGGCAGGGCCAGCTCCATCAGCCGCTCAAAGGTCTCGGAGGCGGTCTGGAGCTGATCGGCCGCCTTCTCGTCGACGAGCTTGGCGCAGCGGCGCACCGCGCGGTTGACGCCACCCGGGGTCAGCTCGCCGGTGGCGACACCGGTCACCCTGGAGACCAGCTCGTGCGCCTCGTCGACGATCAGGACCTCGTGCCCGGGGAGCACGGGGGCGCCCTCGATGGCGTCGATGGCGAGGAGGGCGTGGTTGGTGACGATCACCTCGGCGAGCTTGGCGCGCTCGCGGGCCGCCTCGGCGAAGCACTCGGCGCCGTAGGCGCACTTCGTGGCGCCCAGGCACTCGCGGGCCGAGACCGAGACCTGGGACCAGGCGCGGTCCGAGACGCCGGGCGTCATGTCGTCGCGATCGCCGGTCTCCGTCTCGTCCGACCAGTCCCGCAGCCGCAGCAGGTCCTTGCCGAGCCGTGAGGTGGGCGCGGCGGCCTCGAAGGGGTCAAAGAGGCCGTCCTCTTCCTCCTGGGGCACGCCCTCGTGGAGGCGGTGCAGGCACAGGTAGTTGGACCGGCCCTTGAGCATGGCGAACTCGGGGCGGCGGCGCAGCAGTGGGTGCAGCGCGTCGACCGTGCGGGGCAGATCGCGCTCGACGAGCTGGCGCTGGAGGGCGAGGGTGGCCGTGGCGACGACGACGCGCTCGCCGTGCGCCAGGGCCGGGACCAGATAGCCGAGGGATTTTCCGGTGCCGGTGCCCGCCTGGATGAGCAGGTGGGTGCCGTCCTCGACGGCCTCGGCGACGGCTTGCGCCATGGCCACCTGGCCGGGGCGCTCCGTGCCTCCGACAGAGGTGACGGCGGCATGGAGGAGTTCGGTGAGGGCGGGCTTGCTCATAGGTCCGACACCTTACGCGCCGCCACTGACAACCCGTCCTTCCCCGGCCACGGCCCAGGTCAGGCGCATGACAGACCGGGGCCGGGGCGGCCGGGAAGGAACGGAACGGGCCCCCGGTGGGGGCGGGACCGACGCGTAACGTCAGGTCACGGCCCGTGCAGCGGGTTGGGCACCTCGCCGTGGACGGCGGCGTGCGGGCGCTGCGGGCGGTCGCGGTAGCCGTCGAGGTGGAGGCGGTTGCGGTTGAGGCAGAGCCTGTCGATGCGCGGGGGCAGCAGGTCGAAGGTCTCGAAGCGGGGCTTCAGCTCGGGGAAGCGCTCCTGGTAGCGGTCGATCTCCGCCCGTACGAGTGACCAGAAATCCCCCTCCGGCACGCCGAGTTGCTCCTCGCACAGCGGGCCGAGATGGCGGAAGACGCCGACGAACAGGCCCGAGTGGAGGAACTGGGTGAGGAACCCGGGCGGCTCGCTCAGCAGCACGGCACGCACCTCGTCCGGCATGTCAGCCAGTTCCGGGACGGGCCGCGCCGAGACGTTGACGTCGTCCACGAAGTCCTTTATCGCCAGGCGCACGGGCACGTCGCGCTCGTCGAAGACGACGATGGCGTTCTCGCCGTGCGGGGAGAAGACGGTGCCGTAGCGGTAGAGGAAGTGCAGCAGCGGGGGCAGCAGCGCCGCGAACAGATGGCGCAGCCACACGCGCGGCTCCAGCCCCGAGCGCTCGACCAGCTCAGCGGTGAAGGCCCGCCCCTGTGCGTCGGTGTGGATGAGGGAGGCGAGCGTACGGGCGCGCTCCCCCGGGTCGAGGAACCGGCAGAGCGGCTCGCGCCAGATGCAGCCGAGCAGCTCCCTGTACTGGTACGGGACCTGCGGCAGCGCGTCGTAGAGCGGGTGGCGCACGGTGATCGAGGCGACCTCGCCGAGGAGGATCACCCGGCACTCCTCGGACAGGTAGGCGTCCGCGTCGCGCAGTCCCTGCACCCAGCGGGTGACGGCGGGCGCGGCGACGGTCCGCTCCGTCGGCAGCCCCCGCCACACCAGGGTGTTGAGGACCGACAGGGGGAGCTTGACCGTGTGACGGTCGGGGCGCGAGGTGTTGAGGAAGGTGCGGATGGACTGCTGGGGCAGCCGCAGATCGCCGTCCGTGCCCAGTGGGACGATGTCGTCGGCCGCGAGGGCGGGGGCGAAGAGGGGGGCGATGGTCTCGTCCCACTGCCAGGGGTGGACGGGGAGGAAGAGGTAGTCGGCGCCGGAGAGCCCCCGCGCGCGCAGGGTCTCCTGGAAGCCGAGGAGGGCGTCCGGGCTGAGTTCTCGCCCGTAGAGGCGGTGCGGTTCGGCGAGCGAGGGCACGCCGCTGTAGACGGCGAGCGAGCGGCGTACGGCGATCCACGGGAGGCGCTGGTGGCGGCGTCCCTCGGGCGCCCAGAGCGTGGCGTCGGAGGCGGAGAAGCCGAGCCTGCCCTTGCTGGCGACGAGCCAGGGGTGGCCGGTCTGGTGGCCCTCCAGGTCCGCGTAGCCGAGGTCGGCGAGCCGGGCGGCGGGCAGTTCGCGGGAGGCGAGGTGCACGTCGGCCGTGAGGGTCGCGGTCAGCTCGCGGATGAGGTGCCCCAAGGTGTCCCCGCTGAGGCCGAGGACCGTGTCGTGGGCTCTGGCGAGGAAGTCGAGGGCGCCGGTGTCGCGGGGGGTGAGGGAGTCGGGAGCGATGGTCCAGTGGCCGTAGGCGCCGCGACGGGCCAGGAAGCGGAAGGTGAGGTCAGCTCCGACGGGGAGGCGGTACGCGGCGTAGGCGGGGCCAGGGGCGGGGGCGGCGCCGGGGCGGCCGGAACCGGAATCCGGGCCGGGGGCGGGGTGGGGGTTGGCTGCGGGGGGCGTCCCGGGTTCCCGCTCGGGCTCGATGATCCCCTCGTAGGCGAACTCGGCGAGCATCTTGACGAGCAGCCTCCTGCCCGCGCGGGCCCAGTTGTCCGGGTCCAGGCCAGGGGGGACGTGCAGCGGTACGGGACTGTCCTGTTCGTGGGGGCTTCCTGCCACGGAGGGTTGTGACACCACATTGGCTCCTTGTTCGGGATCGGGTTCGAAGAAGGCGCGTGGGGGGTGGAGCGGAGGGACCCGGTGGCGTTCAGAGGGCGGTGCGCAGCTCGCGGTCGCGGACCATCAGGGCCGCCCGTTTCTCGGGCAGCTCGACCTCGGCGGAGAAGCGGAAGCCCGCGCTCAGGAACGCGGAGATGGAGGCGGTGTTGCGCAGGTCGGGCTCGGCCAGCACCCGGCCGCAGCCGGGGCGCTGATCGAGCACGAGGTCGGCGACGGCGCGCAGCAGCGCCGTGCCGACGCCGCGCCCCCGGTCGGCGACACCGCCGATCAGCAGATGGAGGCCCGTGTCCTGGGGCCGCGCCTGGCAGTAGCGGGCGACCGGGTCGAGGTCGGCGCGGTAGATCTCCCAGTAGCTCATGGGGGTGCCGTCCAGGACGCCGAGGCACGGCACGCTGCGGCCGTCGCCCTCCAGTTGGGCCCGTACATGCGCGGCCGTGGTCTCCGCCGGGCCCGACAGCTCCCAGAAGGCGGCCACGGCAGGGTCGTTCATCCAGGCGGCGAGCAGGGGGAGGTCGCGGGCGAGCCGGACGGGGACCAGTTGCAGCGCTCCCACGGGGGTGTGCGTGGCGGGCCAGGTGTCCACGGAGTCGAGCAGAGCGGGATCGGCGCTCGACGGGCGCGAGTGCCCGGCGAGGACGCCCTCCTCCGGAGGGGACGGGGCCGGAACCGGAACCGGGGTCTCCGCCGCGCTGTCGCTCGCGGCGAGCAGCGCGGTGAGTTCGCCGGGGAGATGGAGGTCGAGGGTGTCGTCACTGCTGGAGTGCGGCGAGTCGGCGGCGGGCCCGGGACCGGACTCGGGATCCGGGCCGGGGCGGGGACCGGGCCCCGCGGACTCGGGCTGCGCGAAGGGGTGCTCGCGCGAGTGCTGCATGACGACGCCTCCTCTCGGTGCTCGTAGCGGGGTCAGTGGATCAGCGGATTGGTGACGTCCACGTAGACGGACTGTGTGTCCACGGGGCCGACGAGTTCGTCCAAGCCGTGCAGCCGGGTGAGGAGGTTGGCCTTGCAGCGCAGGCTCGGGGAGTCGAGCAGCAGCGCGGGCAGCGGCGATACGGGCGCGCCGTCGACGCCGCGCGCCTCCTTCTCCAGGAAGCGGCGGAGCGCGGCCAGGAGCAGTCGCTCGTCCGCGAGCCACTGGGCGCCGAAGGCGCCGATGAGGCCGAGGACGTTGTTGATGCCGAGGTAGTAGGCGAAGCGTTCGTCCGTGACGTCGTCGTCCACGAAGGACTCGCTGGCGACGCCGAGCCGCGCTCCGGGCAGCCGCCGCTCCAGCGCCTCGCGCCGTGACGTACGGAAGTAGTAGCCCTGGTTGTCGCGGTAACGGCCGCCCCTGGGCCAGCCGTCCGCGTCGAGCAGCACCAGGGTGTTCTGCTGGTGCGCCTCCAGGGCGATCCCGGCGTGCGCGTCGAGCCACAGGACGGGGCGTACGACGGCGTCCAGATAGCGCAGGAACCACTCCGCCGAGACGGCGGCGACGGACCGTCCCGTACGGGACGCCAGGCGCTCGGCCACATCGGTCAGCCGCGAGCGCAGCGCGCCGGGCCGGGCCTCGCCCGTGCCCGCATCTGTGCCCGCGCCCGAAGGGGCGGGCGGCCAGGGGCGGGGCGAGGTGAGGGAGGCGAGGCACACGGCGTCGTCACCGGGCGCGAAGGGGTGGTGCCGGACGACGGTGTCCAGTCCTGGCAGCGGCTCGCCGTCAGGGCCGTCGACGCCCAGCCAGGCCGGGTCGCGGACGATGTCGAAGCCGGGGTGGGCCGCGTGCCACTGGGTGGCCAGCCCCGAACGCAGCAGCCGGTGCACCTCGACCCCGCGCAGCGCCTCCTTGCGGAGGTTCTCGCGGCGGGAGTTGGTGATCCGCACGCCCAGCGACAGCTTCAGCATCGCGGGCCCTTCGGGACGTGCCACGGTGCGGATGGAGGAGGTGGGGTGCCAGGGGCCGCCCGCCTCGCCCAGGTCGTGCAGCAGCCCCTCCGCCAGGAGCGCGGCGACGGCGGGCCGGTGCCGCAGCTCCCGCGCCTGCCAGGGGTGCAGCGGCAGCGGCGCTGTGCCCTCGGGCAGCCGGGCCGCCACCTCCTCGCCTGCGAGCCTCGTGGCGAGCCGGTCGGCGGGAACCGTTCTGCCGCGCTCGGTCCAGGCGGAGTCGTGGGCGAGCAGGGAGCGGGAGACAGCGAACCAGTGCAGCGGGAAGGCGGCGCGCAGTTCGGGCGAGTACGCGCGTACGCCCTCGTCGGACAGCCCCTCGCGGCTCTTGGGCGTCGGGTGCAGGGGATGCCCCAGCAGGAGCGACTGTTCCGCGTCGAGGAAGCGTCCGGTCCCGGAGGGGGCGTGCGGGGACGCCCTGCGCGCGGTGAGGAAGTCCACGGTGCGCTGGAGCGAGTCGGCGACCCGGCCCACGAGGGCGGCGCTCTCGATGGGGTTGTCGACGCGGGTGCCGTGCGCGCCCCGGTCCACGTGCGCCCGTTCCTCCCCTGCCTCTCCCGCCGAGCGCCCCCGGTGTGCCGCCTCCCGGCCGATCAGTGCCGCGAGGGTGACGGCGTCCACGGGGGCGGCCTCCGGAGGGGCGCCCTCCAGCAGCGGGGAACCGAAGCGGTGCCATCCCGTGACCGACCAGTGGAGCACCGGCACGAGCACGGCGGTGCCGCAGGCGTCGAGCGGGATGCGCAGGGGGGCGCCGGAAGCGGGCCGTGGCAGGTCGTTCTCGCGCACCCAGCACCGCAGCAGGTTCTCGGTGGCGGCGGCGTCGGCGGCGACGGCGGGTTCGGGGTGCTCCAGAGGGTCGGCGTGGCCGGACGGGTTCGCGTGCGGCACAGGGGTCACCTGCGGCACGGGGTTCGTGTGAGGCACGGGGTTCGTATGCGGCACGGGGTTCGTATGCGACAGAGGGGCCGCATGTGTCAGAGGGTCCGCGTGCGCCGGGGAACCGGCGCCGTCCGGGAGGGGGTGGTCCGTGACCGTGCCCATGTCCGCGTCCAAGTCCAAGTCCGTGTCCGTGTCGTAGTCGCTCACCGTGCGCCGGGACTGCCGGGGCACGGCAGGCTCGATGAGACGGGCGAGTCGTTTACGGACCGGGTCCCTCGGGGTGTCCTCGGATCCGGGGCGCGCGTTCACGGCGGTCTCCTCTGGTCTCGGTCGGCGCGCTTTGAGCGGGCCGGTGTCCCCCGTCCGTACCAACGAAGTGACGGCCCCGGGATCACGGCCGGAAGTGAAGATCTCTGGCGAGTACCGGGCGGAACCATGGACCCTGGTGCACCCGTCCCCTCCCCCACCGGGCATAGTGGTGGCCGCTCGCTCCGGCGTGGTGCATGACAAGTACACAGGCGAAACGATCCAGTTCAGGGGGAATCCGCAGATGCCACCCATAGCCAGATCCGCGCGACGTCGACGTCCGGCGCTCGCCGCCGCAGCGGCCGTCGCAGCGCTGGTGGTGACTGCCACCGGGTGTGGCCCGGACGAGGGGTCGGCCGACGCCAAGGCCAGTGCCGAGGCGGGGGCCAGCACGCCCGACAAGGAGAAGCGGGAGGAGCTGGGGCTGCCGGACAAGCTGCCCGAGGACCTGCCCACCTCCCTCGAAGACCTCGACAAGTGGCGTAACGGCGAGTGGAAGAACTGGGACAAGGACCAGTGGCTCCGTGAGGCCAAGGACTTCATCAATCCGATCATCGAGGACCTCTGGGACCCGGACCGGATGAAGGACGCCGACGAGAACGACCGTGCCGACGAGAAGGACCGCAAGGTCGACGACTCGGACATCGACGACAGCCGGAGCGGCGGCGACAACGGCACCGGCGAGGACGAGGGCGTCACCGACCCCACTCCCGCCAAGATCCCGGCGAAGGCGGTCAAGACCCCGTACACGCGGGGCGCGGCCCCCGTCGGCAAGGTCTTCATGGACACCCCGAAGGGCTCCATGGTCTGCTCCGGCACCGTCGTGAAGGACCCCGGGAACCCGGGCAGGTCCAACCTCGTCGCCACCGCTGGGCACTGTGTGCACGCGGGCAAGGAGGGCGGCTGGTTCCGTAACGTCGTCTTCGTGCCGCACTACAACAGCAAGGGCCTGTCCAACGCCCAGCTGGAGACGGCGCAGCAGCAGGACGTGGCGCCGCACGGCGTCTGGTGGGCCAAGCACGCGCAGACCACCGACCACTGGATCGAGAACGGTTCCTCCATGGGCGGCGGGGGCGCGCCGCAGGACTTCGCCGTGATGAAGGTCCAGCCGGAGGACAGGAGCGGCGGCAAGTCACTGGAGGAGACCGTCGGCGAGGCCGTGTCGGTCAACTTCAACACGCCCCGGGTGAAGTCGATCCCCACCCTCACCCCGACCGGCTACCCGGCCGCGCCGCCCTTCGACGGCTCGAAGATGTACAACTGCGAGGGCAAGCCGGGACGCGTCACGCTCGACGCCAACCAGCCCACCATGTACCGCGTCGGCTGCACCATGACCGGCGGTTCCTCCGGCGGCGGCTGGCTGAGCCCGAGCGGCTCCCAGCTCCTGTCCGTCACCTCCATCGGCCCGGTCACGGGCGGCTGGCTGGCGGGACCGCGGCTGGGCACCGAGGCGAAGGGCGTCTACACCGCCGTCAGCAAGAAGAACTGACGCGCGGCACGCATCCGCCGGGCACGGCGGGAGGAGCCGCAGAGCATCCCGCCGCGCCCGTGTGCCACGCGTACACCTCGTACGTCACGCGTACGTTCCGTGCGTTACGCGTACGTCCCGTGCGTCACTCGCACACTTCGTGCGCCACACGTACACCCCGTGCGTCACTCGTGCACCTCGTTGTGCCACGCGTACGCACAGAGCACGATGATCGATCCATCTCGATGATCCACAACAGGGGGATTCCTTCCATGTCATCGATACGGCCGAGGCGCCGGAGGCCGGTGGTCGCCATGACCGCGCTCGCCGCCGCGCTCACCCTCACCGTCACCGCCTGCCAGTCCGGCGAGGACGACACCACCGACGCCCAGGCGAAGCCGTCGGCGGGCTCCTCCGCCGACACGGCGGCCAAGGACAAGGACCAGCTCGGGCTGCCGGACAAGCTGCCGGACGACCTGCCCACGTCCCTCAAGGACCTGGACAAGTGGCGCAACGGCGAGTGGAAGAACTGGGACAAGGACCAGTGGGTGCGTGAAGCGTCCGACTTCGTCAATCCCTACATCAAGGACCACTGGAAGCCCGGCCGCATGAAGGAGGCCGAGGACAACGAGAAGCAGGTCCCGGCCGACATCGAGAGCACCTCGGCCGAGACCGGCACCGACCCAGAGCCCAGCGCAGTGAAGGCCAAGGGCGTGCAGACCCCGTACACGCGCAACGCGGCCCCCGCTGGCAAGGTCTTCATGGACACCCCCGACGGCCCGATGGTCTGCTCCGGCACCGTCGTCAAGGACCCCCGCAACCCGGGCAAGTCCAACCTCGTCGCCACCGCAGGGCACTGTGTGCACTCGGGCGGCAGCGGCGGCTGGCTGCGCAACATCATGTTCGTGCCCGCCTACAACGACAAGGGCCTCTCCCCCGCGCAGCTCCAGAACGCGCAGCCGCAGGAGATCGCCCCGTACGGCCAGTGGTGGGGCGAGTGGGCGCAGACCACGGGCTACTGGATCGAGAAGGGCGCCCACTCGGGCGGTGGCGGCGCGCAGCAGGACTTCGCCGTCCTGCACGTGAAGCCGGAGCAGCAGACGGGCAAGTCGCTGGAGGAGACCGTCGGCAACGCCGTGGAGGTCAACTTCGACGCCCCGGTGGTCAGCCGCTTCTCCGGGCTCAGCTCGTACGGCTACCCGGCGGCGCCGCCGTACGACGGCTCGAAGATGTACAACTGCACGGACAAGCCCGGCAAGCTCACCATCGACCCGGCCCAGCCCGCGATGTACCGCATCGGCTGCACCATGACCGGCGGTTCCTCCGGCGGCGGCTGGTTCATGGAGGGCGCGGGCGGCAAGCCCGAGCTGGTCTCGGTCAACTCGATCGGGCCGCAGCCCGCCACCTGGCTCGCGGGTCCGCGCCTGGGCGCGTCCTCCAAGGCCGTCTTCGACGCGATCAGCAAGAAGTACGCGGGCAAGAACTGACCGCGCTCCGGCAGGCGTACCGGCCGGCGAGACCGGCAGGTGTGACATCTGACGGCTGACAGCGGAAGGGCCCGCCCCTCGTGCGAGGGGCGGGCCCTTTCCGTACGCGCTGAGAGCGGTGGCGCCCGCCCGGGGGCGCGGTGGTCAGGCGATGACGTGCGGTTCGTAGGCCCGCAGCTCGGCCGCCAGCTCCTCGTGCACGCGCGCCTTCAGCAGGGTGCCGTTGCCCGTGTGCTCCTCGGAGAGCACCTCGCCCTCGTTGTGCACCCGGGAGACGAGCTTCCCCTTCGTGTACGGCAGGAGGACCTCCAGCTCGACCGAGGGGCGGGGCAGCTCGTCGTCGATGAGCGCCTTCAGCTCCTCGATGCCCTGGCCCGTGCGCGCGGAGACGAGCATCGCGTGCTTCTCCGCGCGCAGCAGCCGCTGGAGCACGAGCGGATCGGCGGCGTCCGCCTTGTTCACGACGACGATCTCGGGGACGTCGGCGGCGCCGACGTCGCGGATCACCTCGCGGACCGAGGCGAGCTGCTCCTCGGGCGCCGGGTGCGAGCCGTCCACCACATGCACGATGAGATCGGCGTCGCCGACCTCCTCCATGGTGGAGCGGAACGCCTCGACCAGGTGGTGCGGGAGGTGGCGCACGAAGCCGACGGTGTCGGCCAGCGTGTACAGCCGCCCGCTGGGGGTCTCCGCCTTGCGCACGGTGGGGTCCAGGGTGGCGAACAGCGCGTTCTCCACCAGGACGCCCGCGCCCGTGAGGCGGTTGAGCAGCGAGGACTTGCCCGCGTTGGTGTATCCGGCGATGGCGACGGAGGGCACCTTGTGGCGGCGGCGCTCCTGGCGCTTGATCTCGCGGCCCGTCTTCATCTCCGCGATCTCGCGGCGCATCTTCGCCATCTTCTCGCGGATGCGGCGACGGTCCGTCTCGATCTTGGTCTCACCGGGACCACGCGTGGCCATGCCGCCGCCCGCCGAACCGGAGCCGCCGCCACCCATCTGACGGGACAGCGACTGACCCCAGCCACGGAGCCTGGGCAGCATGTACTGCATCTGTGCCAGTGCGACCTGCGCCTTGCCCTCGCGGGACTTGGCGTGCTGCGCGAAGATGTCCAGGATCAGCGCGGTGCGGTCCACCACCTTGACCTTGACCACGTCTTCGAGGTGGATGAGCTGGCCGGGGCTCAGCTCACCGTCGCACACGACGGTGTCCGCGCCGCTCTCCAGCACGATGTCCCGCAGCTCCTGCGCCTTGCCGGAGCCGATGTACGTGGCGGGGTCCGGCTTGTCGCGGCGCTGGATGACACCGTCGAGGACGAGGGCGCCCGCCGTCTCGGCGAGGGCCGCCAGCTCGGAGAGGGAGTTCTCGGCATCCTGCGAGGTGCCGGAGGTCCAGACACCGACCAGCACGACGCGCTCCAGGCGGAGCTGCCGGTACTCGACCTCGGTGACGTCCTCCAGCTCGGTGGAGAGTCCGGCCACGCGCCGCAGTGCGGCCCGCTCGGAGCGGTCGAACTGGTCGCCGTCACGCTCCCCGTCGATCTCGTGACTCCAAGCAACGTCCTCTTCCATCAGGGCATCGGCTCGGCGAGTGCTCTCGGTGGGGCGCCGGTCTTCGTGGCCAGGGCCGCCGTTCTGCGGAAGGGAGGAGGAGAAGGTCATTGGATCCTTTACGTCGGTGTCGGTGAGAAAAGTCTGCGCCAGGCCAACGCATGCCCGTCCGGATTGATTCCCCGGAACCGTCCGCCGTACCTCGCGACGTCAAGGATCGTCGCACGGCGCGGTCGGCCCGTCACCCGGATTTACCGCCTCGCGGGCCAGGGGCCCGTTCCGTGCTCAGGCCGCGCGCCACTTCGGGTGGCCCGGCATCGGCGGGGTCTTCTCTCCGTAGAGCCAGCCTTTCATGAAGCCTGTCAGGTCACGCTCCGCGACCTCGTTGACCATGGCGATGAAGTCGGCGGTGTCGGCGTTGCCGTCCCGGTGGCGGGAGGCCCACAGGCGCTCCAGGCGGGCGAAGTCCTCCGCGCCGAGCTGCTGGCGCAGGGCGTAGAGGACCACGGCCGAGCCGTCGTAGACGATGCTGCGGAAGATGCCGATCTTGCCGTCGGGGGTGTCGGTGCGCAGCGCGGCGGGAGGCCCGTACTTCTCGCGCCAGGCGTCCGACTCCCGGTACGCGGCGCGCACCCTGCGCTCGACGGGGAAGCCGCCCGCCTTCTGCGCGTAGGCCCACTCGTACCAGGTGGCGTGCCCCTCGTTGAGCCACAGGTCGCCCCAGGTGCGCGGGGAGACGCTGTTGCCGAACCACTGGTGCGCCAGTTCGTGCACCATGACCGACTCCTTGTACCAGGAGGGGTAGTCGGGGGAGGTGAACAGGTGCCGTTCGAAGAGCGAGAGTGTCTGGGTCTCCAGCTCGAAGCCGGTCTGCGCGTCGGCAACCAGCAGCCCGTAGTTCTCGAAGGGGTACGGGCCCGCCCTGCGCTCCATCCACGCGATCTGCTCCGGGGTCTTCGCGAGCCACGGCTCCAGCTTCGCCACGTCCCCACGGGGCACCACGTCCCGCACCGGCAGCCCGTGCGGCCCCTGGCGGCGCAGGACGGCGGAGCGTCCTACGGAGACCTGCGCCAGTTCGGTCGCCATGGGGTGGGCCGATTCGTACGTCCACGTGGTAGCGGCCCCTTCGCGCCTCTTGCCGGTCAGTTCGCCGCCCGCGACCGCGGTGAGCTTCCTCGGCGCGGTGACGCGGAAGGTGAAGCGCGCCTTGTCGGAGGGGTGGTCGTTGCAGGGGAAGACCCGGTGCGCCGCGTCCGCCTGGTTGGCCATGGCCAGCCCGTCCGACGTACGCACCCAGCCGCTGCCCTTGACGCCCTTGGCGGGGCTGGTGTGCCGGACCTCGATGCGCAGCGTCTGGCCCCGGTACAGCGGGTCCTCCGGGGTGAGCACCAGGTCCTCGTTCCTGCCCGTGTACGCCGCGCGGTCACCGTTGACGCGTACGGAACGCACCTGGCCGCCCGCGAAGTCGAGGTTGACGCGGGAGAGGGAGCGGGAGGTCACGCGCGCCTCGATGACCGTACGGGCTTCGAGGGGCTTGGTGTTGTCCCCTCCGTAGCGCAGGGCGATGTCGTACGCGCTCACGTCGTAGCCGGGGTTGCCCAGTTCGGGGAAGAGGCGGTCGCCGATGCCCAGGGCGCGGGGGGCCGGGAGATCGGCGGCGACGAGCGCCAGCGCGGTGGCGGCGACGGCGCCCGCCGTGCCGAAGCGGCGCCGCAGGGTCCGGACGGGGGCGGGGCGCGGCGGCCGGTCCGGGGGGACCGCTCCAGGGGGTGTGATGGCCATGCACACACGGCTATCAGCAGACCGGCCGCGCGCGGGGGCGGCGCGGCAGCGGCCCACCCGAATGGATTCCGGCCCGGTCATGGCGGGTCCCGGCCGCTCCCGCGCTTGCCCGGCGCGGTCCGCTGTGCGGGGCCTCAGCCGGTGGTCACGGGGCGGACGGCACGCGTGACGTCGTAGACCCCCGGGACGCGGCGCATGGCGCGCATGAGGGCGGGGAGGCCCGTCGCGTCGGGGAGTTGGAGCGTGTACGTGTGGCGCACGCGCTGTTCGCGCGGCGGTTCGACGTCGGCCGAGACGACCGCCGCGCCCTGGGAGGCGATGGTCTCGGTGAGGTCGGCGAGCAGCCGGGGGCGGCCGAACGCCTCGGCGCGGAGCGTGACCCGGCACCCGGCCGCGCCCTGCTCCCAGCGCACGGGGACCGCGCGCCGTCCGGCGGAGCGCATACGGGCCACGGCCTGGCAGTTGTCGCGGTGCACCGTGACGGCGCCGCCGCGCACGGTGAACCCGGTGACGGCGTCGCGCGGTACGGGTGTGCAGCAGCGCGCGAGGCGTACGACGGTGTCGGGGTGGTCGGTGACGACGGGGGCGGCCTCGGTCTCGGTGCCGGTCCCGGAGTCGGACTCGGGCTCGGGGCTCTCGGGAAGGGGTGCCGCGGCCTCGTCGGCGCCAAGGGCGGTACCGGTGCCAGTACCGGTGCCGTTCGCCGGGCCGGGCGCGGGTCCGGGGTCCGGTAGTGCGCCGGTTCCGGCGGCGGGGGCCTCCGCCGTGGGGCACAGGACGCCGCCGGGCTCCGCCGTGCAGGGCCCCGGCCCGGGCGCGCCAGGGCCGCCCCGCGCGCCGACGGGCTCCGGCACGGGCTCACCCGCGCCACCGTCCGTCCCCGCCGTCTCCGGCGTCTCCGCCGTGCGCGGCTCCGCCGCGGTGTCGGCCGGGTGGGAGGCCAGCCAGTGGCGGATGGCGATGCGCGCCGCGGGCGTACGCGCGTGCTCCAGCCACTCGGGCGAGGGGCCGGAGGGCCCGGCCGTCGCCGTCGGCTCCAGGAAGAGCTGGAGCGCGTCACCGTCGCGCAGGACCGTGCTCAGCGCCGCCAGCCGCCCGTTGACGCGGGCGCCGATGCAGCGGTGTGCCGCCTCGCCGTAGCGGGCGTAGGCGGCGTCCACGCAGGAGGCACCGGCCGGGAGGGGCAGGGCTCCGCCGCTCGGGGCCGAGGCGAGGCCGGGAGAGGCGCAGTAGACGGTGATCTCGCGGTCCTGGGACAGCTCGTCGCGCAGCTCGGCCCAGAAGGTGTCGGTGTCGGTGGCGTGGCTCTGCCACTCCAGGAGGCGGGAGAGCCAGCCGGGGCGGGTGGGGTCGGTGCGCTCCGTCGCCGTTCCCGGCACGCCGCCCGCCGCTTCAGCGCCCGCGCTCGCCGCGTCGCCGCCCGCGCCCTCCTGCTCGCCCTGCGGCGCCACGTAGGGGTTGCCGAGCGCGATCACCCCGGCCTCGGCCACGCGGTGCATGCGCCGGGTGCGGACGAGGACCTCGGCGACGCGCCCGTTGCCGTCGGCGAAGGCGGTGTGCAGCGACTGGTACAGGTTGAATTTCGGTACCGCGATGAAGTCCTTGAACTCCGAGATCACCGGCGTGAAACAGGTGTGCAGCTCGCCCAGCACCCCGTAGCAGTCGGCGTCGTCCTCCACGAGGATCAGCAGCCGCCCGAAGTCGCAGGCGCTCAGCTCGCCGCGTTTCATGTGCAGCCGGTGCACGGAGACGGTGTGGCGCGGCCGGATGAGGACCTGCGCGGCGATGCCCGCCTCGCGCAGCACCCTCCGTACGGAGGCGGCGATCTCGGTGAGCGGGTCGGTGCGCCGGGCGTGCTCCTGGATCATCTCCCGGGTGCGCGCGTGCTCTTCGGGGTGGAGGATCGCGAAGACCAGGTCCTCCAGCTCGCTCTTGAGCGCCTGCACCCCGAGCCGTTCGGCCAGCGGGATCAGCACATCGCGGGTCACCTTGGCGATGCGCGCCTGCTTCTCCGGGCGCATCACCCCCAGGGTGCGCATGTTGTGCAGCCGGTCGGCGAGCTTGATGGACATCACGCGCACGTCGTTGCCGGTGGCCACGAGCATCTTGCGGAAGGTCTCGGGCTCGGCCGCCGCGCCGTAGTCGACCTTCTCCAGCTTGGTGACGCCGTCGACCAGATAGCTCACCTCGTCCCCGAACTCCCTGCGCACCTGCTCCAGGGTGACCTCGGTGTCCTCGACCGTGTCGTGGAGCAGGGAGGCGGTCAAGGTCGTGGTCTCGGCGCCGAGTTGGGCCAGGAGCAGGGTGACAGCGAGCGGGTGGGTGATGTACGGCTCGCCGCTCTTGCGCATCTGGCCGCGGTGCGAGGACTCCGCGAGGACGTAGGCCCGGCGCAGGGCGCCGAGGTCGGCGCGCGGGTAGTGCGCGCGGTGGACCTTGGCGACGTGCTCGATGGCGTCGGGAAGGCCGTCGCGGCGCGGCGCGTGCCCCAGAAGCGCCGCACGGCTGAGCTTCCGCAGATTCCGCAGGTTCCGTACGGAGCTCATGCGCCGGCCCCGCCGCGTACCCCGGCTCGCCGGGCCCCGCGTCCGCGCGGCGTCCTCCCCGTACCGGCTCGCTCGCCGCACTCGCTCATGGGCACCTCCCGTTCATGCACACCCCCACAGGCCCGGGGCTGTGATGCTACAGACCACATCACGCACCGCTGACCGGGTCTCGCACACCGTGAAGCGGATCACTCCATCGTGCGACGTTTGAACAGCGGATGTGCCGTAACTGCGCAGGATGCCCGGAATACGCCCCTCAGGCTTCCTGGCCGTCGAGCCACTCCGGGTCGACGGTCCCCTCGGCGACGATGACGGCGGGACCCGTCATCTCGATCTCGCCGTCGGCACGTTCGGTGATCACCAGCCGTCCGCCGGGGACGTCCACGGTGTACGTCACGGGCTGCCCGTCGGCCACCGGGTCCGCACCGTCGCGGCGCGCTGCGGCGACCATCACCGCGCACGCGCCCGTACCGCACGAGCGGGTCTCGCCCGAGCCGCGCTCGTGCACGCGCAGGGCGACGTGACGGGGGCCGCGGTCGACGACGAACTCCACGTTCGTGCCGTCCGGATACGCGGCGGCGGGCTCGACGACGGGCGCCTCCAGCAGGCTGCCCGCATGGGCGAGGTCCTCGACGAAGGCGACGGCGTGCGGGTTGCCCATGGAGACGTGCCGCGCGGCCCAGGCGCGCTCCCCGACGCGCACCGTGACGCCGTCCTCCGGCAGCTCCGCGCGGCCCATCGAGACGGTGACCCCGCCGTCGCCGTCCTGGGCGTCCCCGGTGCCGCTCTTGGCGAGGTGCGCGCGGCGCACCCCGGCGCGGGTCGCGATGGCCAGATCACCGGCCTCGGCCAGCCCGAAGCGCTCCAGGCAGCGCGCGAAGACGCGCACGCCGTTGCCGCACATCTCCGCGACAGAGCCGTCGCTGTTGCGGTAGTCCATGAACCACTCGGCCTCGTCGGCCATGGCCCGCGCCTCGGGGTGCGCCGCGGCGCGCACGACCCGCAGCAGGCCGTCGCCGCCGATCCCGGCGCGGCGGTCGCACAGGCGCGCCACGTCCCGCGCGGACAGGTCGAGCTTCCCGTCCGGATCCGGAATGATCACGAAGTCGTTCTCCGTGCCGTGTCCCTTCAGGAACGGCAGGGGCTGCTGCACGCTGGTCACCTTCCCGATCGTACGGGAGTGCGGCACGGTCCGGAGCCGTCGCCCCGGCCGCGCGGGACGGGGCGGAAGGGGAGGTCAGCGCAGCCGGGCCACGCGCCAGATGGCGAGGGCCACGACGGTGCCGACGACCACCGCGTACAGCACGACCACCCGCCAGTCGGTGCGCTGCCCCGAGCCGCGCGCGGGCAGCCCCGGCCAGGTCTGGCCCACACGGCGCGCCGCCATGACGCCCCAGCCCGCGGCGCAGCCGCAGATCAGCAGCCCGAGCATCGAGACGACGGCTCCCGAGCCGCCGCCGGGCTCGAAGGCGAGGGGGAAGGCGAACATCAGCGAGCCGAGCGCGCCCAGGACGACGATCGGGGCGAGCTGCCACAGCCGCAGCTTCCGCTGGGGGCGCAGCTCGTGCGGCTCCACAGGGGGCGCGGCTTCTGAGGGCACGGCGCCGTCGGGCTCCGGATCGTCGGGCTCCGGATCGTCGGCCCCGGAGACATCAGGAACGTCGGTCCCGGGAGTCCCGGGGGCACCGGGGCCTTCCGGGAGCGGCGGATCGTTCCGGCGCTCCGGTTCCGCCGCGCCTCGGGGGCCCACCACGCCCTGGGGGTCGCGCGAGTCGTCGCGCGGGTCCCGGTTCTCGCGCGCGTCCCGGGGGGCCCGGGGGGCACCGACCGTGGTCTCTTCGTTGTCACGAGGGCCGGCCTCCATCGCCACGTGCCCTCCCAACTTCCGGTTTCACGGCTCCGAACGATGGTCGATGATGGCACGGCCACGCAGTCCGCCATGACCCCCAGCGCGTCCCGATGCCATCACGTGATCAGGCTGTGACCGCTTCTTCCAGCAAGGCGAGCGCGCGGCCGGTGAGTTGCCCCCGGTCGTCGGCCGCGCCGCTGAGCCAGTGCACGCGCGGATCCCTGCGGAACCACGAGTCCTGGCGCCGCGCGAAGCGCTTCGTCGCGCGGACGGTCTCGGTCCGCGCCTCCTCCTCCGTACACTCCCCGGCCAGCGCTGACAGCACCTGCTGGTAGCCGAGCGCCCGGGAGGCGGTGCGGCCCTCGCGCAGCCCCGCGGCCTCCAGCGCGCGCACCTCGTCCACCAGCCCGGCCTGCCACATGCGGTCGACGCGGGCCGCGATGCGCGCGTCCAGCTCGGGCCTGGCGACGTCGACGCCGATCTGGACGGTGTCGTAGACCGACTCGTGTCCCGGCAGGTTGGCGGTGAAGGGGCGCCCGGTGATCTCGATGACCTCCAGGGCGCGCACGATGCGGCGGCCGTTGCCGGGCAGGATGGCCCGCGCCGCCTCGGGATCGGCGGCGGCCAGGCGGCGGTGCAGCTCGCCGGGGCCGTGCTCGGCCAGCTCCGCCTCCAGCCGGGAACGTACCGCCGGGTCGGTTCCGGGGAACTCCATGGCGTCGATCGCGCCCCTCACGTACAGCCCCGAGCCGCCGACGAGGACGGGGGTGCGGCCCTCGGCGCGCAGGCGGTCGATCCGGGCGCGGGCGAGGCGCTGGTACTCCGCGACACTCGCCGCCTCCGTGACCTCCCAGACGTCCAGGAGGTGGTGCGGTACGCCCGCGCGCTCCTCGGGGGTGAGCTTGGCGGTGCCGATGTCCATGCCGCGGTAGAGCTGCATGGAGTCCGCGTTGACGACCTCACCGCCCAGGTGACGGGCGAGCGCGACGCCCAGGTCGGACTTGCCAGCGGCGGTCGGGCCGACGACGGCGACGACGGGCGGGGCGCTGCGCGCCGAGGCGGGTGCGGGCGCGGAATCGGGTGCGGCGTTCACTCCGCAAGTCTCCCAAACCCCGTCCGGCCTTCTCGAACGGGCGACGTGACACCGCGTGCGCGGCGTCGTTGCCCGGCGCGGGGTTCCGGGGCCGGTGACCGGGCCCGGTGCCGCAGGAAGGCCCACGGAGGCCGACGGAGGGGCGCCGGAAGGCCGAAGCACGGCGACGCGAGCCCCCGTAAGGCGCGAGATTTCGCCCGCACGAGTAAGGTCTGGAGCAGATATGGGCGTATTCGCGAAGATTCCGCGCCCTCCATCCGGCGCATGCGGCCGGGGCGGCCGGACCCGTACGGGGGACCGGCTCCCGGGAACGGACGGGACGCCCTGGACGTCGGAGAAGACGTCGGCTCCCGTGGCCGACGCCGTGACAGACGAAGCCGGGGGCGAGAGCGCCCGCGAGCAGACCGTTCCCCACGGGAAGCAAGGACTGGAGAAAGGTGACCGCCATGGGGTTCATGGACAAGGTCAAGGGCCTGCTGGGCCAGCACGGGGACAAGGTCTCCAAGGGCCTGGACAAGGCCGCGCAGGTGGCCGATTCGAAGACCAAGGGCAAGTACAGCAGCCAGATCAGGACCGGCGCCGAGAAGGCGAAGGACGCCGCGACGCGCCTCGGGCCCGACCAGGGCAAGGGCGGCGGAAGCGCCGGCGGCCGGGGCCCCGGCGGCCACTGATCCCTGCGGCTCCGGCCTCCGGTCCGCCGAAGGACCGCGGGGCGTGTGGGGTGCGCGGCCCGCGCGGCCGTGCACCCCACACGTGTGTCCGGCACAGATCCGGCGCAGGCGTACGCGCCGCGTGTGCGGGCCGCACACCCACGACCCGGACCGCGCCGGACCGCGGGCTACGGGCTGCCGCTCACGACCAGCTCGCGACCATGTAGCCGACCCCGTACGGCGCCTCGTCGTACAGCAGCCGCCCGTCGAGCCGCGCGCCCTCCGCGGCGCCCGCCAGCACCTGCCAGCAGGCGCGGCCCGTGGCCTTGAGCTCGTACGCCAGCTCCTCGTCCAGCGCCAGCAGTGCCCCCGTGTCGGCGGAGCCCAGCGCGCGGGCCGCCTCGGCGTCGAAGGCCGCGGCGCGCTCGTCGAAGTAGCCGGGGGCCTTCAGGGTGCGGCAGTTGGTGCCGTCGCCCATGACGAGCATCGCGACGCGGTCCGCGCTCTGGGCCAGCTCCTTGCCGGAGGCGGCGCAGCGGTCGCGGGTGAGCGGCTCGCCCACGCCGAGGCCCTCGACGGGCGCCGCCGTCCAGTCCGTACGGGCCAGGAGCCAGGCGGCGACGGCAAGGGAGGGGGGCAGCTCGCGCTGCGCGGGCTCGCCCTTGCCGAGGCTCACCTCCAGGTCGACTCCGTAGCCGCGGAAGGAACCACGGGCGCCCTGGGGGTGGGGGCCGCGGGCCGGCTGTTCGGCGGGGCCGAGGACCACCAGCCGGTCGGGCCGGGAGGCGGCCAGGACGCCGAGCGCGTCGTAACAGGCGGCGCGCGCGTCATCCATCTCGTGCGCGGCCCCGGCCGCGACCTCGGGCACGAGCAGGGGCGGACTGGGACATACGGCAGCGGCGACAAGCATGCTGCGCAGCTTAGAGGTCTACGCCAGCTCTTCCCACACCCACGCGGCGCCCGTCCGTGTTACGCGAGACGCGGGCAGGGTTATGTTCCCGCGCCCGTGTTGCCGCCGTTGTCACTGTCATACAGCAGCTCGGCCACGGAGAAGCGGCAGGTGAAGGTGTCGACGGAGCCGTGCACCGTCAGCAGGAAGCCGTCGTCGGCCGTGCGGTGGAGCTGCTTGCGCTTCGGCCGCCGCGGGTGCTCGGGCGCGAAGCCCGCGGCGTGCTCCTTGAGCCGCGCGAGCGCCTCCTCGCGCGTGCCCTCGACGGAACCGAGCTGCCGCATCGTCCACTCGCGGGTGCGGTAGCCGGTGGTCGACTCGACGAAGAGCCCCCAGTTCGCCATGTGTGCCGCGTCCTCTCCCGGTGTCCTCTCCGGTGTCCTCGCTCAGCAGGTGCCGCAGGCGCCCTGCTCGGCGGCGGGCAGCGGCGCAGGCGCTCCCACGGTGGGCAGGCCCAGCATGACGCCCTGGCCAGGCCCCGCGGGCTCCTGCGGCGCCGCCTGGCGCCACTCCCAGGCGTCGCCCGCGCGCGTGCGGCGCACGGCGGTGGCGGGGCCCTCGGCGAGGAGGTGGTGGGGTGCCGCGTAGGTGACCTCGACGGTGACCGTGTCACCGGGGCGGACGGGCTCGTCCGGCCTGGTGAAGTGGACGAGCCGGTTGTCGGGCGCTCGGCCAGAGAGACGGTGCGTGGCGTCGTCCTTGCGGCCCTCGCCCTCGGCGACCAGGACCTCCAGGGTGCGGCCCACCTGCTTCTTGTTCTCCTCCCAGGAGATCTCCTCTTGGAGGGCCACGAGCCGCTCGTAGCGCTCCTGGACGACCTCCTTGGGGATCTGGCCGTCCATCTCGGCGGCCGGGGTCCCTGGGCGCTTGCTGTACTGGAAGGTGAACGCCTGCGCGAAGCGCGCCTCGCGCACCACGTGCAGCGTCTCCTGGAAGTCCTCCTCGGTCTCGCCGGGGAAGCCCACGATGATGTCGGTGGAGACGGCCGCGTCCGGCATGGCCGCGCGGACGTTCTCGATGATGCCGAGGAAGCGCTCCTGGCGGTACGAGCGGCGCATCGCCTTGAGCACGCGCGAGGAGCCCGACTGGAGCGGCATGTGCAACTGGGGCATCACGTTCGGGGTCTCGGCCATGGCGGCGATGACGTCGTCCGTGAAGTCGCGGGGGTGCGGCGAGGTGAAGCGGACGCGCTCCAGGCCCTCGATCCGGCCGCAGGCGCGCAGCAGCTTGCTGAACGCCTCGCGGTCGCCGATGTCCGAGCCGTACGCGTTGACGTTCTGGCCGAGCAGCGTGATCTCGGAGACGCCCTCGGCGACCAGCGCCTCGACCTCGGCGAGGATGTCACCGGGGCGGCGGTCCTTCTCCTTGCCGCGCAGTTGCGGGACGATGCAGAAGGTGCAGGTGTTGTTGCAGCCCACGGAGACGGAGACCCAGGCCGCGTAGGCGCTCTCGCGCCGCGTCGGCAGCGTCGAGGGGAACGCCTCCAGGGACTCGGCGATCTCGACCTGCGCCTCTTCCTGGACGCGGGCGCGCTCCAGGAGCACCGGCAGCTTGCCGACGTTGTGGGTGCCGAAGACCACGTCGACCCAGGGGGCCTTGCGGACGATGGTGTCGCGGTCCTTCTGCGCCAGGCAGCCGCCCACGGCGATCTGCATCCCGGGCCGCGCGGCCTTCTTCGGCGCGAGCTGGCCGAGGTTGCCGTACAGCCTGTTGTCGGCGTTCTCCCGCACCGCGCAGGTGTTGAACACGACGACGTCCGCGCCGTCCGCGTCCTTCGGCGCGCGCACATAGCCCGCGTCCTCCAGCAGACCCGCCATCCGCTCGCTGTCGTGGACGTTCATCTGGCAGCCGAACGTCCGCAGCTCATAAGTCTTCGCAGTCATCTCAGTCGACCAGGGTACGCGCTCGCCCCGCGCCCCCGCCCCTCCCTTCCCCGGCCGGG
Source organism: Streptomyces daliensis (assembly GCF_054782395.1). Classification (NCBI taxonomy): domain Bacteria; kingdom Bacillati; phylum Actinomycetota; class Actinomycetes; order Kitasatosporales; family Streptomycetaceae; genus Streptomyces; species Streptomyces daliensis. The sequence goes on from NZ_BAAGSO010000054.1 coordinate 126,099, forward strand.
GGCTGGCAGGATGCCCGCCCATGGTCAGCCTCCGTTTCCCCGGCCGCTCCGGCCGCTCCCGCACAGAGCGCGACGCCGCCACCGGCGGGCCCGCGTCGCGCCGCCGTCGTGCGCGGGCGCTGCGCGCCGCCGGGGCGGCGGCCGTCGTGCTCGGGCTGCTGGCGTGGTGGCTGGCACCGGGCGGCGGCGCGACGCCCGGGGGGACCGTCACCTTCGCGACGGGGGTGCCCACGGGCGTCTACGCGCGCTACGGCACCCTCCTCAAGGAGCGGCTGGCCCGCGAGCTGCCCCGGGTGGACCTGCGCCTCCAGTCCAGCCAGGGCTCGGTGCAGAACATCGACAGGGTCGCCTCGGGCAAGGCCGCCTTCACCATCGCGGCGGCGGACGCGGTGGCGACGTACCGCGCGAAGCGGGGCCCGGGCGCCGACCGGCTGCGCGCGTGCGCGCGGCTCTACGACGACTACATGCAGCTCATCGTCCCCGCGGGCTCCACGGTGCGCAGCGCCAAGGACCTCAAGGGGCTCTCCGTCGGCGTGGGCCAGGAGCGCTCGGGGGTCAATCTGATCGCCGGGCGGCTGCTGCGCGCGGCCGGCCTGGACATCGAGCACGACGTGCACGCGGTGCGCGCGGGGATCGACCACATGCCGGAGCTGATGGAGGACGGCGAACTGGACGCCTTCTTCTGGTCGGGCGGCCTGCCGACGACGGCGGTCGAGCGGCTCGCCGCGCGCTCCGACATCCAGCTCGTGCAGCTCGGCGATCTCGTCCCCGCGCTGCACGCGCAGCAGCCCGAGACCCGCTACTACCGGGCCGCCGTCATGCCGCCCGACGCCTACCCCTCCGTCCAACGGGGCGAGTCGGTGAAGACCGTCGCCATCGCCAACCTCCTGGTCACCACGGACCGCACGGACGCGGCGCTGACCGAGGGCATCACCCGCTCCGTGATCGGCAGCAGGGACCAGATCGGGCGCGAGGTGCACGCGGCACAGAAGGTGGACCTGCGTACCGCGATCTACACCGATCCGCTGCCCCTGCACGAGGGGGCGCGGCGCTACTACCGGTCCGAGAAGCCGTAGCCGCTGCTGCCCTCCTGGACAGGGCGGGCAGCCCCCGGCAGGGACACGGGCCGGGCGGGTGGGAGGCATCGCGAGTCTTCGGGCGCCGCCCGGCAGGGAAAGCCCTCTGGAGCCCCTGCCGACGACCACCATCGGAGCCGCCCGTATGCACGATGACCGCAGCATCGTCGAGGACCGCCTGCGCCGCGTACTGGACGAGCGGATCAGGCCCGCCGTGCACGGCGCGCCCGTGCCGCTGACCGTCGAGCGCTGGGAGGCCCCCGGCGAACCGGTGGACGTCCAGGAGGGGCTGGCAGCGCCCTACGAGCCCGCCGAGGTGGGCCGGACGTGGGGGCCCGCCTGGGGGACGACCTGGTTCCGGGTGACGGGGCACGTGCCGCGCGAGTGGGCGGGCCGGACCGTCGAGGCCGTGCTGGACCTCGGGTTCGACCGGAACATGCCCGGCTTCCAGTGCGAGGGGCTCGTCTACCGGGCCGACGGCGAGGCCGTGAAGGGCCTGCATCCGCGCAACGACTGGGTGCGGGTCGCCGAGCGCGCCCGGGGCGGCGAGGCGGTGGAGCTGTTCGTCGAGGCCGCCTCCAACCCCATCGTCAACACCCCCCAGACGCCGACGTACGAGGGCGACCGGCTGACGGCGGGCAGCGAACCCCTCTACCGGCTGCGGCGCATGGATCTCGCCGTGTTCGAGACCGGGGTGTGGGAGCTGGTGCAGGACCTGGAGGTCGCCGGGTCGCTGATGCGGGAGCTGCCGCTGGAGGACGCGCGCCGCTGGGAGCTGCTGCGCGCGCTGGAACGGGCGCTGGACGCGGTGGACCTGGCCGACGTACCAGGCTCTGCCGCGCGGGCGCGAGAGGCGCTCTCAGGGGTGCTGGCGGCCCCGGCCCGCGCGTCGGCCCACCGGATCAGCGCCGTGGGGCACGCGCACATCGACTCGGCCTGGCTGTGGCCGCTGCGCGAGACGGTGCGCAAGGTGGCGCGTACGGCGTCGAACATGGTCGCCCTCATGGACGACCACCCGGAGTTCGTCTTCGCCATGTCGCAGGCGCAGCAGCTCGCCTGGATCAAGGAGCACCGCCCCGAGGTCTACGCGAAGGTCAAGAAGAAGGTGGCCGAGGGGCAGTTCGTGCCGGTGGGCGGCATGTGGGTCGAGTCGGACACCAACATGGTCGGCGGGGAGGCCATGGCCCGGCAGTTCCTCTACGGGAAAAAGTTCTTCCTGGACGAGTTCGGCATCGACACCCGCGAGGTGTGGCTGCCCGACACCTTCGGCTACACGGCGGCCATGCCGCAGATCGTGAAGCTGGCGGGCGCGAAGTGGTTCCTGACGCAGAAGATCTCCTGGAGCCAGACCAACAAGTTCCCGCACCACACCTTCTGGTGGGAGGGCATCGACGGCACGCGCGTCTTCACGCACTTCCCGCCCGTCGACACCTACAACTCCGACCTCGGCGGGCGCGAGATGGCGCACGCGGCGCGCAACTACCAGGAGAAGGGCCGCGCCTCACGCTCCCTCGCGCCCTTCGGGTGGGGCGACGGAGGCGGCGGTTCCACCCGCGAGATGCTGGCGCGCGCCGCACGCCTGCGGGACCTGGAGGGCTCGCCCCGGGTCACGGTCGAGAAACCGGCCGCCTTCTTCGAGAAGGCCCACGAGGAGTACGCGGACGAGGCGCCCGTGTGGGTGGGCGAGCTGTATCTGGAGCTGCACAGGGGCACGTACACCTCGCAGGCCAAGACCAAGCAGGGCAACCGGCACAGCGAGTCCCTGCTGCGCGAGGCCGAGCTGTGGGCGGCGACGGCGGCGCTGCGCGTCCCCGGGCACGCGTATCCGTACGAGGCGCTGGAGCGCCTGTGGAAGACGGTGCTGCTGCACCAGTTCCACGACATCCTGCCGGGCTCCTCGATCGCCTGGGTGCACCGCGAGGCCCGCGAGACGTACGCGCGGGTGCGCTCCGAGCTGGAGCGGATCATCGGGGAGGCGCAGACGGCGCTCGCCGGTGAGGGCGCCGAGCCGGTCGTCTTCAACGGCGCCCCGCACACGCGCGGCGGCGTCCCCGCGGGCGGCGCGCTGCCCGCCGTGCGGGAGGACGCGGCGCGGGAAGGGGGCGCGGGGGGCGACGCGCCCGTCGCGGCGGAGGAGCGGCCCGGGGGCGGCTGGGTGCTGGCCAACGGGCTGCTGCGGATCGAGATCGACGGGCGAGGGCTGGTCGTCTCGGCCCGCGATCTGCGCGCCCGCCGCGAGACTGTGGCCCCCGGCTCGGCCGCCAACCTCCTCCAACTGCACCCGGACCTGCCCAACCACTGGGACGCCTGGGACGTGGACGCCTTCTACCGGAACAACGTGACCGACCTGGTGGACACCGACGAACTGACCCTCACGGAGAGCGGCGGGCGGCGCGCGACGGTCCGGGTCGGCCGCTCCTTCGGCGACTCCTCCGTCACGCAGTTGCTCACCCTGCGTGCCGGTTCCCGCGTGCTGGACATCGACACGGAGGTGGACTGGCACGAGAGCGAGAAGCTGCTGAAGGCCGCGTTCCCGCTGGACGTGAAGGCGGACAGGTCGGCGGCCGAGACCCAGTTCGGGCACGTCTTCCGCGCCACGCACACCAACACCACCTGGGAGACGGCGAAGTTCGAGATCTGCGCGCACCGCTGGCTCCACGTCGAGGAGCCGGGCTGGGGCGCCGCGCTCGTCAACGACTCGACGTACGGGCACGACGTCACCCGCGACATGCGCGAGGACGGCGGCCAGACCACCACGGTGCGGCTCTCCCTGCTGCGCGCCCCGCGCTACCCGGACCCGGAGACCGACCAGGGCGTCCACCGGCTGCGCTACGCGCTCGCGCCGGGCGCGTCCGTGGGCGACGCGGTGCGCGAGGGGCACTGGATCAACCTGCCCGAGCGCACCGTCACGGGCGAAGGCGGGCCGGTGGCGCCCCTGGTGAGCGTCGACGACGACCAGGTGGTGATCGAGGCCGTCAAGCTCGCCGAGGACCGCAGCGGCGACGTGGTGGTGCGCCTCTACGAGTCGCACGGCGGCCGGGCCCGCGCGGTGCTCACCCCGGGGTTCGCGCTGGCCTCGGCCACCGGGACGGACCTGCTGGAGCGCCCGCTGTCCACCGCGCCCGCGTACGAGCCGACGCCGGACGGCGGCATCGAGGTGGCCCTGCGCCCGTTCGAGATCCGGACGCTGCGGCTGTCGCCCCGCTAGGGGCGGGCCGGGTACGGCCGGGCGCGGGGGTGTCCGCCCTCGCGCCCGGCCCGCCCGGTCACCCGGCCGTCCAGCCCTACAGGGCCGTCCGTCAGTTGACGGTGAGCGTCTTGGCTACGCTCGGCACCCCCTGGGAGCCGAGCGCGAACAGCAGGTACGTGCCCGGCAGTGCCACGCCCGGGTCGTCGGGGATGTCCAGCGTGTAGGCGCCGGTGCCCGTCCGGGTGAAGTCGAGCGGGACGCGGCGCTGGTCGTTGTCCGTGGAGTGCGTCGCCGCACCCGTCCTGACCAGCGAGAAGGCGGTGACCTCCCGGTTGGTCGTCAGCGGTACCGAGGCTCCGTGGTCCACCCTGGACGGCGGGGTACTGGTGATCACGGGACGGGACTTCTCCGTACCGTCGGCGTTCAGCAGATAGGGCGGCGTGAACACGGCGCCGTCCATGTGGTTCGTCGCGCAGTCGCCGCAGAGGCCGCCGCCGCCCGTGAAGATCCGTCCGTCGGGCAGCAGGTTGGCGACGCTGTGGTAGTTGCGGGGCACCGCCATGCTCGCCATGCGGGAGAACCGGCCCGTGGCCGGGTCCCAGATCTCGGGGGTCATGGCGGAGGTCGCGTCGCTGAAGGGCACGGGGTGGGACTGCCCGCCGAAGACGGCCACCTTGCCATCGGGCAGCACGACGCTGTTGGAGAAGGCCCGCGCGTAGGACATGTCCCCGGTGCGGGCGCTGACCGGCTGGCCGCCGCCGCTCGCGTCCACCGTGTACGCGCGCCGGGTGGCGTTGACGTTCTCGTACGCGGTGGCGCCGCCCAGGGTGAGCAGTTTGCCGACGTCGTACGCGACCGCGTTGCCGTTCATCGCGTCCTGGCTGTCGGCCCGGTTGCCCGCCGAGGTGACCGAGCCGCCGCCCTGGGTGCCGATCCAGTTCATCTGCTTGCTCGGCCCGAGCTGGAGCACCCTGCCGCCCGAGGCGGCGTGCAGCCACTGGTGGTTGTCCGCGCGGTAGGGGCCTGCCGGGTCGCCGGTCATCGTGGCGGTGACGGGCACGCCCGGCAGGGTGCGCCAGGTGCCGGTGTCCTTGTCCCACACCTCGCCGCCCTTGTTGCCCGCGCCGCCGCTCCAGGAGCCGCCGAGCACGAACGCGTCCCCGTCGGAGAGCAGGGTCATGGCCTGGTAGCCGCGCGGGATGTTCATGTCGGCGGTGGAGGTCCAGGCGTCGGTGCGCGGGTCGTAGAGGCTGGCGCGTTCGGCGTTGCTGCCCCCGGTGACCAGGACGCGTCCGTCGTCGAGCACGGCGATGCCGGGGCAGAACATGTCGTGCCCGGTGTTGTCGACCCTGCGCTGGGTCACCTCGCCCGTGGCCAGGTCCATGAGGGAGGTCTGGGTGTAGCCGTTGCTGCCGCCGAACCTGTCCACGCCGTACGCCGACCAGGCCAGCAGCTTGTTGTTCGGCAGCACGGCCGTGGCCACGGGGACCAGCGGGAAGCCGGTGACCCTGCCCCAGGAGCCCGCCGTCGCGGGGTTCGCCGGGCCGCTGAGCCGGATCTCGGCCGCCGAACTCCACGGGCCGCGCCCGCCCGCCTCCGTGGTGGCCGTCAGCCGCACGTAGCGGGCGCTGACGGGGGCGGTGAACGTGGTGCTCTTGACCGTGTCGTCGTCCTTCCACGTCCCGCTCGCCACGGGCGCGCCGAAGGTCTGCCCGTCGGTGCTGGTGGCCACGGTGTACGCGCCGATCCGGCCGTTGGCGCCCGATCTGCGGGGCTCGTAGGAGAGCGCGGAGACGGTCCGGGTGCTGTGCATGTCGAGCGTGATGCTGTGCGGCAACGGCGCAGCCGTGCCCGACCACTTGCTGTGCCACAGCGTGTCGGACTCGCCGTCGAGGACGTTCGCGGCGCGGTTGTCCGCGCTCGCCGTCTCCTCGTCGCTCGCCGTGGCCGTCCAGCCCGTACGCGGCAGGTCCACGACCGAGGCGGGCAGCCCCGGGTCGCCCAGCAGGTTCAGCTCGGCCGCCGAACTCCACGGGCCGCGCCCGCCGGCCTCCGTCTGCGCCGTCAGCCGTACGTAGCGTGCGCCGCGTGCCGCGAAGCTCAGCGTCTTCACGGTGGCGTCGTCGGCGAGGGTGCCGGTGGCCACGGCCTGGCCCCAGCTCTGGCCGTCGGTGCTCAGGTGGATGGCGTACTCGCCGATCCGCCCGTTCGCACTGCCGGTGCGCGGGCGGTAGAGGAGCGCCGAGACGACCTCGGTGCGGTGCATGTCGAGCGTGATGCTGTGCGGCAACGGCGCCGCCGTGCCCGACCACTTGCTGTGCCACAGGGTGGCGGGGTCCCCGTCGAGGACGTTCGCGGCGCGGCCGTTCTCGCTCGCCGTCTCCTCGTCGCTGGCCGTGGCCGTCCAGCCCGTGCGCGGCAGTTCGGGCGCGGCGGGCTCCATCGCGGAGGCCGGTGCCTTCTGGTGGTGCGGTGCGGGCGGGGGCGCGGTGCCGCCGGGCGAGGGGGGCGACGCGCGACCGCGGGCGACGGCAGGGCCGTCACCCGCGGTGACCAGCGGCGCGAAGGCCGCGAGGACCGCCAGCACGGCGATCAGCAGCAGTCCCCGGGATCTGAGCCGGGACAGTCCGCGTGCACACGTCGACGACAACATCGGGCCCCCCTTGGGCGAATGGGTCGCGTCGCGTGGTCCCGTAGCGAGGGTCACGTCGCGCGGCACATGCCTCAGTGGGGCGTGACCATGCCATCGCGGAGATGCCCCGTATAGGAGACATCCCGCCATATTCGTTCGAGGGGTGGGACACGGGACGCGGGCGGGTGCGGGCGGAGGACGGCCGGGGCGCGGGCGGGGCACGCGGGGCGCGTGGAACTCCGGGGCTCAGTCCGCCGCGCCGCCCGGCTCGTTGCGCGGCACCGTGATCACGACGCGCAGCCCGTGCGGCTCGCCCCGCGCGAAGGCGAGACCGGCGCCGCCCGCGGACAGCAGCGCGCGCGTGATGGAGAGGCCGAGCCCCGAACCGGAGACGTTCTGGTGCCGCCCGCTGCGCCAGAACCGGTCCCCCACACGCTCCAGCTCGCTGTCGCTCAGCCCCGGCCCGCCGTCCGCCACCGTGACCGTGACCCACTCCCCCTCCGGTGCCACCGTCACCGTCACGCCCTCCCCCTCGGGCGTGAACTTCACGGCGTTGTCCACCACCGCGTCCAGCGCGCTGGACAGCGCCACCGGGTCGGCCCAGCCCGTCACAGCGGACTGCCCGGCCGAGGCCAGCGTGACGCCCTTGCGCTCGGCGACGGGCCGCCACGCCTCGACGCGCTCGGCCGCCACCTCGGCCACGTCGGTGAGCCGCAGGTCGGCCGCTGCGTGCTCTGCCAGCGCCAGGTCCAGCAGATCGTCCAGCACCCGGGCGAGACGCTTGCCCTCGGCCTGTACGGACGCGAACTCCTCGTTGCCCTCCGGAAGCTCCAGGCCGAGCAGTTCGATGCGCAGCAGCAGCGCGGACAGCGGGTTGCGCAACTGGTGCGAGGCGTCGGCGACGAAGGCCCGCTGCTGCTCCAGCACCTCTTCGACGTTGTCGGCCATCTCGTTGAAGGAACGCGCCAGCCGCCGCAGCTCGGGCGGCCCCCCGGAGGCCGCGACCCGCGACTTCATCTCGCCCGTCGCGATCTCGTGCGCCGCCCGGTCCAGCGTCCGCACAGGGCGCAGCACCCAGCCCGTCAGCCGCAGCGCGGCGCCGACGGCCAGCAGCATCGCCGCCGCCTCCCCCGCCGCGATGGGCAGCCAGCTCCGCACGATGCGCGACCGCATCTGCCCCGTCGGCGAGTCCGTGAAGACGACGGCCGCGACATCGCCGTCCCTGATGACCGGCGAGGCGACGGCGATACGCGCCCGCTGCCACGGCCACACCTGGCCCGGGTCGTGGCTGCGCCGCCCGGCCAGCGCCTCGGCGAACGCCCTCGCGCCCTCCCCCTCGTCCGGTACGCGCCAGCCCCCGGGCGCGGACGCCATGGCACGGCCGTCGCGGTAGAAGACACCGGCGCGGATTCCGTACAGCTCCTGGTAGCGGTCGAGTTCGTCCCGCAGGGTCGCGCGCCGCTCGCTCGCGTCGCTGGGCTCCGTCACGAACTGCGCCAGCGCGGCGAAGCGTGCCGTGTCGTCGATCCGGTCGACGACCACGCGCTGCTGCTCGGCCGCCGCCTGGCTCGCGGCGAGCGGGAAGCCGAGCGCGAGGAGCACCCCGGCGAGCAGGATGATCAGGAGCGGGAGGAGGCGGGTGCGCACGTGTGGTCCGGTGTTCCCTGGCGGCTACGCGGCCGGGGAGACGAGGCGGTAGCCGACCCCGCGCACCGTCTCGATGAGCGCGGGCAGGCGCAGCTTGGACCGGAGCGACGCCACATGCACCTCAAGGGTGCGGCCCGTGCCCTCCCAGCTCGTACGCCACACCTCGCTGATGATCTGCTCCCGCCGGAAGACGACGCCCGGCCGCTGCGCGAGCAGCGCCAGCAGGTCGAACTCCTTGCGGGTGAGCGCGACGGCGTCGCCGTCGACGTGCACCTGCCGCGTGGGCAGTTCGATGGTGACCGCGCCCAGCCGCAGGGTCCCCTCGCCGCCGGAGGGGGCCTCGCCGCCCTTGCCGCCCTCCGCGCCCTCCTCGGGGGGCGTGCGGCGGCTGACGGCGTGGATGCGGGCGAGGAGTTCGCCGGTGTCGTACGGCTTGACCACGTAGTCGTCGGCGCCGAGGTTGAGGCCGTGGATGCGGGACCGTACGTCGGCGCGGGCCGTCACCATGATCACGGGGGTGGTGCTGACGCGGCGGATGCGCCCGCACACCTCGAAGCCGTCCTGGTCGGGCAGCCCCAGGTCCAGGAGGACGACGGCGAAGGGCGACGCCTCCTCGCCGGGCAGCAGCTCCTTGAGCGCCTCCGCGCCGCTGCGGGCGTGGACGACGGTGATGCCGTGCCGGGCGAGCACGGCGGAGAGCGCGGCGGCGACATGATCGTCGTCCTCGACGAGCAGCAGTCTCATACCGGCCCTCCCTCATGGCGAACGGCGCTCAGCGAACGGCGTCGACGAACAGCGTCGGCGAATGGCGTCCGACGCGTGGCGCGCGCGATGCGATGCGATGCGCGGCGTGCCGCGCGCGGTGCACGACGCACTGCATCCACGCCTATGCGCGCAGGTGAGTCAAGGGGCTGCCGGTCACGCGGAGGTTTCCGTTATGTAGCCGGTACGACACCGGGGAGACCTTCCACGTCCTCTTCACCCAGTGTGCCCGGTTGCGGCCGGATCGTTATGCTCAATTTCCGCTCAGATGTAATGACGCTGGTGGCAGCATCTCATTAGTGTCCTCGCAACCGACGAGGACGGAGCTACACGCCGATGAGCGAAGTATCGGTGACCAAGGACGCCGTGCCGACGGCGGACAAACTGGTCGTACTGGACAACGTCAACAAGCACTTCGGTGCGCTGCATGTGCTCCAGGACATCGACCTGACCATCGCGCGGGGCGAGGTCGTCGTCGTCATCGGACCCTCGGGGTCCGGGAAGTCCACGCTGTGCCGCACCATCAACCGCCTGGAGACCGTCGACTCCGGAAGCATCGCCATCGACGGCAAGCCGCTGCCCCAGGAGGGCAGGGAGCTGGCGAAGCTGCGTTCCGACGTCGGCATGGTCTTCCAGGCGTTCAACCTCTTCGCGCACAAGACCGTGCTGGAGAACGTGATGCTCGGCCAGGTCAAGGTCCGGCGCACGGACAAGAAGGCCGCCGAGGAGAAGGCGCGCACCCTGCTCGACCGGGTGGGCGTCGGCAACCAGGCCGACAAGTACCCCGCGCAGCTCTCCGGAGGCCAGCAGCAGCGGGTGGCCATCGCCCGCGCGCTGGCCATGGACCCGAAGGTGATGCTCTTCGACGAGCCGACCTCCGCACTGGACCCCGAGATGATCAACGAGGTCCTGGAGGTCATGAAGCAGCTCGCGGAGGAGGGCATGACGATGGTCGTCGTCACCCACGAGATGGGCTTCGCCCGCTCGGCCGCGAACCGCGTCGTCTTCATGGCGGACGGGCGCATCGTCGAGGAGGCGACCCCGGAGCAGTTCTTCAACAACCCCCGGAGCGACCGGGCGAAGGACTTCCTCGCGAAGATCCTCCACCACTGACGCGCGGTCACGGACGCACGGCCACGCCTCCGCGAGGCCACCACCGTCGCGGCCGGCCGCACCCCGTACCGCATCGCATCGCACCCGCGCTCCGCGCCCGGCCGGCGACGGCCGGCGGCCCCCGAAGACTCATCAAGCAAGGGATGTTCACCATGAAGTTCCGCAAAACCGCCGCCACGGCGGCCGTGGTTCTCACTGTCGCCCTGTCCGCCACCGCCTGCGGCGGCAAGGAGGGGTCCGCCGGTGACAAGCCGGGCGGCGACACCGACGCCAAGGCGCTGCCGAAGTACGAGGTCGCCAAGGACGCCAAGGTCGACTCCCCGGTGTGGGAGAAGGCCAAGAAGCGCGGCAAGCTGATCATCGGCGCCAAGGCCGACCAGCCGTACCTGGGCTTCCAGGACCAGTCGACCAAGAAGTACGAGGGCTTCGACATCGAGGTCGCCAAGATGGTCGCCGCCGACCTGGGCTTCGACCCGGAGAAGGACGTCGAGTTCAAGACCATCGACTCCTCGATCCGTGAGACCGCCATCTCCAAGGGCCAGGTCGACCTGATGGTGGGCACCTACACCATCAACGACGAGCGCAAGAAGCAGGTCGGCTTCGCGGGCCCGTACTACATGGCCGGACAGGACCTGCTCGTCCGCAAGGACGAGAAGGAGATCAAGGGCCCGGACAGCATCAAGGGCAAGAAGGTCTGCTCGATCACCGGCTCGACGCCGCTCCAGAACATCAAGGACAACAAGTCCAAGTACGGCGCCACCCCGGTCGAGTTCGGCAAGTACACCGACTGCGTCAAGCAGCTCCTCGACGGCCAGGTCGACGCCATGACCACCGACGACGCGATCCTCAAGGGCTACGCGGCCGAGCGCCCCAGCAAGCTGAAGGTCGTCGGCGAGACCTTCAGCGAGGAGCCCTACGGCATCGGCCTCAAGAAGGGTGACAAGGCGCTCCAGAACGCCGTCACCGACGCCGTCGAGGCCCACCAGAAGGACGGCAGCTACAAGAAGGCGTACGACGCGACGCTGGGCCGCTCGGGCTCCAAGTTCGAAGAGCCCCCGGCCCTTGAGCGCGACTGACGGCTCACGCCTGACGCCTGACGGCTCACAAATAACAGCTGACGGATAACGGCTGACAGTTGTCAGACAACAGCTGACAGATTTCGTTATCCGTCACCTGTTACCCGTCGCCCCCGCCACACCGTCCCGTACGCCCGCCTCCCGGGCGGGCGTACGGGACGCGTCGTTCCGGCGCCCCTCCCTCCCCTTCCCGTACTCCCAGCCGCTCCCGGCTCACCCGCGTCCATCGCGAGGTACTTGAATGAATGTGCTCCTCGACCACTTGGACCTGTTCCGCGACGGATTCATCGGAACGGTCTCGCTGACCGCTGCCAGCGGGCTGCTCGCGCTCGTGCTGGGCGTACTGATAGCGGGCTTCCGGGTCTCGCCCGTACCGCCGCTGCGCGCGTTCGGCACCGCCTGGGTGACCCTGCTGCGCAACACCCCGCTGACGCTGCTCTTCCTCGTGGCGTTCTTCGTGCTGCCGCAGATCCTCTTCCCCGGCATCAGCTCGTACGTGCTGGGCGTCCTCGCCCTCGGCTTCTACACGTCCGCCTTCGTGTGCGAGGCCGTCCGCTCCGGCATCAACACCGTCCCGCTCGGCCAGGCCGAGGCGGCACGCAGCATCGGGATGACCTTCACGCAGACACTGCGCATGATCATCCTGCCGCAGGCGACCCGCACGGTGCTCCCGCCGCTGAGCAGCATCATGATCGCGCTGACGAAGAACTCCGCGATCGCCGGTGCCTTCAACAACCCCGAACTCTTCAGCGTCCAGAAGGTGCTGAGCGACAAGGGCTTCAACGTCATGGTCATCTTCCTGTGGGTGGCCCTCGCCTACCTGGTTCTCGTCTTCCTCATCAGCGGCCTCTTCCGGCTGCTGGAGCGGCGGATGGAGGTCGCCCGATGAGTTCGTCCGTCCTCTACGACGCCCCTGGGCCCAAGGCCCGCGCCCGCAACCGCGTCTACGCCGTCCTCGGCACCGTGGCCATCGCCGCGCTGCTCGTCTTCGTCGTCATCCGGCTGGCCGACAAGGGCCAGTTCGCGGGTGAGATGTGGGACATCTTCAACTACTCCGGCATCCGCACCTCCATCGCCAACGGCATCGTCAGCACCCTCCAGGCATTCGCTCTCGCCGGAGTGCTCTCCCTGGTGCTCGCCGTGCTGCTCGTCGTGGCGCGCCTGTCGGAGCACAAGCCCGTCAGCCTGCTGGCGACCGGGTTCATCGAACTGTTCCGCGCCGTCCCGCTGCTGATCACCATCTACGTGCTCTGGGTGGGCTTCTTCACCAGCGAGCCGATGTGGGCCGTGGTCCTCGGACTCACCCTCTACAACGGCGCCGTCCAGGCGGAGGTCCTGCGCGCGGGGATCAACGCGGTGCCCAAGGGGCAGAGCGAGGCCGCGTACGCGCTGGGCATGCGCAAGACCCAGGTGATGACCACGGTCCTCATCCCGCAGGCCGTGCGCTCCATGCTGCCGACGATCATCGGCCAGCTCGTGGTGACCCTCAAGGACACCTCGCTCGGGTTTGTCATCACCTACGAGGAGCTGCTGCGGGCCGGTCAGCTCCTGGCCTCCAACACGATCGTCAACGGCGACAACCCGTACGTCCCGATGATCATCGTCGTCGGCGCGATCTACATCGCCATGTGTCTCGTGCTGTCCGCGTTCGCCAACTGGATCGAGCGCCGCGGGCGCCGCGCCAAGACCGGCATCGCCGTGGCGGAGACCGGGGCCGCGGACACGCTGGAGGCCCCGGCGGCCCCCGAGCCGCCCGCAGGAAAGATCGGCTGACCGAGCCGGAGGGCCGACCGGACCGCGGAGACCGGTCGGCCCGATCGGCCCGGTCAGCGCAGTCAGCGCGGCCGGCCCGGTCAGCGCGGTGACCGGGAAACGGCCGAGCCGGCCCGGCGACGGAGAACGGCCGAGGTGGGGCGGCGGTACGGACGTATCACGACAGGTCCGGACCGTCGCCCCCGCAGCTTGACGCATGACCAGGCACTAGGTTGCATACGTTCTGTGATCGCGCACCGGGCTCCATCGGCTCCAACTCTCCGCCCCCGTACGGCTCGTACCCCACGGACCGCCCCGGAGACGGACGCGTGAGCGAGTCCGAGGTCATCGTCGTCGGCGCGGGGCCGACCGGACTCGCGCTCTCGCTCGCCCTCGCCCGCCACCACGTCCCCTCCGTCGTCCTGGACGCCACGGACGGCGAGGTCGTCCCGCGCGCGGCCCGCACCTGCGTACTCAGGCCGGACACGGCCGCCTGCCTCCCGCCCGTCCCCGGCGCCCGCTGGTCCGCCTGGCGCGCCCAGCGGCGGCGCCAGCTCGTACGGCGCGTCGAACTCGACGAGGAGACCTCCCCCGTACACATCGAGCAGCACACCGTCGAGCGCTCCCTGCGCGCCGCGCTCGACGAGGAGAAGCTCGCCCGCGTGGTCACGGGCAGCCACCTGGACATCCTCGAACAGGACGCCGACGGCGTCACCGCGCACACCCGTGGCGCGGGCGGCACATGGTGGCGGGGCAGCTATCTGGTCGGCTGCGACGGCGCACGCTCCACGGTGCGCAAGCTGCTCGGGGTGAGGTTCACGGGGCGTACGGCCGTCGAACGGCACGCTGTCGCCGCGCTGCGCACCCGCCTCCCCTGGGACGGGGAGGCGCTGCTGCACCGGGACCTGGGCGGACGGCCCGGCGAGGTGACGGCCCGGCCGCTGCCAGGGGGCGTATGGCGGCTGGACTGGCTGCTGCCGCCACGGGGCGACCTGGTCACACCCGACGAACTGCTCCACCGCGTCCATACGACCCTCGCCCAGTGGTACGGCACCGACAGCGCGGACGCCTCGGCCGTCGGCCCGTACGAACTCCTCGACACCGGCGTCTACACCACCCACCAGCGACTGGCCCGGCGCTGGCGCGTCGACCGCGCGTTCCTGGCCGGGGACGCGGCCCATCTGATGGGGGCGCTGGGCGTCCAGTCCGTCGACGAGGGGCTGCGGGACGCGACCAACCTCGCCTGGAAGATCGCCCACGCCTGGCACCACGGCGACCGCCCGCCCCACCCCCAGCACCCCACCGGGGCGACGACCAGCGGGCTCGGCGAGGCGACCGAGGCACTGCTGGACAGCTACGAGGCGGAACGCCGCACCGCCGTCGCCGCCCGGCTGCGCGCCGTCGACCAGGCCATGACCGTGGTACGGCGCGGAGGCGGCGGACTGCGCGCCCTGCTGCCCGGCGGTGGCGCCCGCTCCCACCTCGGCCTCCTCACGGACGGCCATGTGGGCAGCGGACTGCTGGGCGCGCCCCCCGCCTACGAACGGTCCCCGCTGACCCTGCCACGGGGCGCCGTCGCCTCGGTTCCCGTGGGTACGGCTCCGGGCTCGCCGGTGCGCGATGTGCCGGTGACCGCCCTGAACGGGCAGCAGGTGCACCTGCGTGAGCGGCTCGGCGGCGTGGGGGGCGAACTGCTGGTGCTCCTGGTGGCACCTGGCACGGGGGTGTGGGACAGCCGCCACTGGCTGTCGGCGGGCATGATGCCGGAACTGGCCGCCTCCGTCGACGCCCTGCCGCTGCGCGCGGAACTGCTGGTGACGGAGAGCTATCCGGGCGCCGCCGCCCACACGGTGCTGGTCATCCGCGCCGACGGCCACCTCGTCGCCGCCCTCCCCGGCATCCGCACCGGCGAACTGCGCGCCTGCGTCGACGCCGTCACCGGCCGCACCGCCGCCACTGCGCGGGCCGCCGCCCTGGAGAAGTCACGGGAGAAAACGCGGGAGAAGGCGCACGAGAAGACACGGCCCCCGGGGAAGGACGACGCGGCCGGGAAAGCAGGGAAGGCCGGGGCATCGGGGAGGGGCGGAGCCGGAACCGGGCGGGCGTGAAGGGCGCGGGGCGTGAGGGTGTGTGAAGGGGTGTGGCCCTGCAAACCCCCGTGTTGCAGGGCCCCCACCCCTCCCCCTCCCCCCACCCCCGTCAGTTGCCCCGTCCCCCGTCCCCCGTCGGTGGTCGTCAGTGGTCCGGGAGGTGCTGTTCCAGCTCCTCCGGGTCCTCCCCCTCGTCTTCCAACGCCTGTCGCACCACGCGCAGCGCGAGCCCTTCGCCGTACCCCTTGCGGGCGAGCATCCCCGCGAGGCGGCGGATCCGCTTCTCCCGGTCGAGGCCCCGGGTGGAGCGCAGCTTCCGGTCCACCAGGGCGCGGGCCGTCTCCGCCTCCTGATCGGCGTCGAGCTGCCCGATCGCCTCCTCGACGAGGGCGGAGTCCACGCCTTTGGTCCGCAGCTCACGGGCGAGGGCCCGCCGGGCCAGCCCGCGACTGTGGTGCCGCGATTCGACCCAGGCGTCCGCGAACGCCGCGTCATCGATCAGCCCCACCTCCTCGAAGCGGGACAGCACCTCCTCCGCGACGTCCTCGGGCACCTCCCGCTTGCTCAGTGCCTCGGCCAGCTGCTGCCGGGTGCGAGCGGTCCCGGTGAGCAGCCGCAGACAGATCGCACGCGCCCGTTCCGCGGGGTCCTGCGGCTCCTGTGGAGCACCCTCCCCCTTCCCTTCGGCCCCCCGTGGCCGTGAGAAGTGCGAGGTACGCGGTGGCCCTGTCCCGGCCCTCGACGAGTCAGGGCCACCGCTGTCTTCGTGTTCCGGCCAGTGGGTGCGCCGTGTCACGGATCAGCTCTTGGCGGCGGAGGACTTGGCCGCCTTGGCCTTGGAGGCCGGGGCGGGCACGGTCTTGGCCGCTTCCGCAGTGCCCGGGGCCCCCTCCGCCCCCGCACCCGCGGCGTCCGCGCCGGGCTCGGCCGCGGGCTCCTCCGGCCGCACGCCGATGCCGAGCTTTTCCTTGATCTTCTTCTCGATCTCGTTGGCGAGGTCGGGATTGTCCCGGAGGAAGTTCCGGGCGTTCTCCTTGCCCTGGCCGAGCTGATCGCCCTCGTACGTGTACCAGGCGCCGGACTTGCGGATGAAGCCGTGATCGACGCCCATGTCGATCAGGCCGCCCTCGCGGCTGATGCCCTGGCCGTAGAGGATGTCGAACTCGGCCTGCTTGAAGGGCGGCGCGACCTTGTTCTTGACGACCTTGACGCGGGTGCGGTTGCCCACGGCCTCGGTGCTGTCCTTGAGGGTCTCGATGCGGCGGATGTCGAGCCGCACCGAGGCGTAGAACTTCAGGGCGCGGCCGCCGGTCGTGGTCTCCGGCGAGCCGAACATCACGCCGACCTTCTCGCGGAGCTGGTTGATGAAGATCGCGGTGGTCTTGGAGTGACTGAGCGCACCGGTGATCTTGCGCAGGGCCTGGCTCATGAGCCGGGCCTGGAGGCCGACGTGCGAGTCGCCCATCTCGCCCTCGATCTCCGCGCGCGGGACGAGCGCGGCGACCGAGTCCACGACGATCAGATCGAGCGCGCCGGACCTGATCAGCATGTCCACGATTTCCAGCGCCTGCTCGCCGTTGTCCGGCTGGGAGAGGATCAGGCCGTCGGTGTCGACTCCGAGCTTCTTGGCGTACTCGGGGTCGAGGGCGTGCTCGGCGTCCACGAAGGCCACCGTGCCGCCCGCCTTCTGGGCGTTGGCCACCGCGTGGAGAGTCAGAGTCGTCTTGCCGGAGGACTCCGGGCCGTACACCTCGACGACCCGGCCGCGCGGCAGGCCGCCGACGCCGAGGGCCACGTCAAGGGCGGTGGATCCGGTCGGGATGACTTCGATGGGCTCGTTCGGCCGCTCGCCCATGCGCATCACGGCGCCCTTGCCGAACTGCCGTTCAATCTGCGCGAGGGCGGTTTCAAGCGCCTTCTCGCGGTCGGTTTCTGCCATGGGTGCCACCCGGTTTGCTTGAGTCGATCGCTTCACGTTCAGAGACGCTAGCGGCTGCCACTGACAATCGGCCCGGACCCGCTCCCGTCCGGAGCGTCCGGAGTGGGGGAACTCGCCGAGGACACCTATAAGAATCCATGTTCGATATTTGAGTCAAGCCACTCCCTGAGCCTGTGGATAACTCATGAAACCGCAGGTCAGAGCGACCCTCTTCGTTGCGGGGAGCAGCTCAGGCAGCTTCTTCGCAACTTCGGGAACCGGTTTCCGAGCGCTCGGAAATCCCCGGAAAACGGTCTTCGCGCCGCCGGAAACCCGGTTCAGGATCGGAGACTGATCAGGTGCGGCGGCGGATCCGGTGCCGCCGTACCTCGTGGGCCCGCGGGTCGGTCACGTCGTACCGCTTCACGTAAGCGCCCAGGAACCCCTGGAGGGTCGCCGTCGCCGGGATGGCGATCAGCGCGCCGATCACTCCCATCAGCGCGGTGCCCGCGATCACCGAGCCGAAGGCGACGGCCGGGTGGATGTCCACGGTCCTGGCGGTGATCCTCGGTTGCAGCAGGTAGTTCTCGAACTGCTGGTACACCACGACGAAGGCCAGCACCCACACCGCCGTCCACGGGTTGACGGTGAACCCGAGCAGCATCGGCAGGGCTCCGGCGATGTAGGTGCCCACGGTCGGGACGAACTGGGAGACCACGCCGACCCAGATGCCCAGCGCGGGCGCGTACGGCACGTCGAGCAGTTCGAGGAAGAGGTAGTGCGCGACGCCCGAGACCACCGCCATGAGGGCGCGCGAGTAGATGTAGCCGCCGGTCTTGGCGACGGCGATCTCCCAGGCCCGCAGCACCTCTGCCTGCCGAGCGGGCGGCAGCACGGAGCACAGCGCGCGCCGCAGCCTGGGCCCGTCGGCGGCGAAGTAGAAGGCGAACAGGAAGACCGTCAGCAGTTGGAAGACGGCTCCGAGGACGGTGGCGGACAGGCCCCACACGTTCTCGGCGTTGTCCTGGAGGTAGCCGCGCAGCCAGTCGGAGTGCAGGACGTTGTCCTGGAGCTTGCCGACGTTCAGGTCCGCGTGGAAGGTCTGGTTGATCCAGACGACCACGTCGTCCACGTACGAGGGAAGGTCGTCGATGATCCGGGTGATCTGGTCGGCGAACACCGAGCCGAGCGCGCCGAAGAATCCGACGGTCAGCGCGAGCAGCAGCAGGAAGACGACTCCCGTGGCGAGTCCGCGGCGCATCCCGCGCGCCACGAGCCGGTTCACGGCGGGTTCCATGGCCAGCGCCAGGAAGAAGGCGATCAGGACGTTCAGCAGCAGTCCGACGAGCTGGTGGAAGGCCCAGCTCGCGAGCTGGTAGCAGCCCACGAGGGCCAGGGCGAGCACGAAGGCGCGGGGCAGCCAGCGCGGCATGCCGCTGTGGCCAGGCTCCCGCCGGCCGCCGTCCGCGTGCGGTCCCGTGTGCAGGGCCGCGCCCTCACCGCGGCCGGCACCCGAGCCACGCGCCGCGTCACCGTCACCCGCGCAACGCGTCGCGCCGTCGCGGGTCGCGCCGTCGGCCCCTCCACGGGGCGCACCGCCACCGGTACCTTCGTCGGCCATGGTCCCCCCGCCGGTCCCCTCGCCGCCGGTCTCCGCGCGGCCCTTCCGCTGCCCTTCCGGGCCGCCCGGCGCGTTCCGGGCCTCGTCTTCTGGCGCTCCCACGGTGCAAAGTCTCGCTCACGGGGTCAGGCGCCCGCCGCGCGACTCACCTCTTGTCGGCCGGAACGTCCATGGCGGCGCACACGGCCCGCCAGACGTCCTTCGCCTCCCACCCGGCGTCGAGTGCCTCGCGGACAGTACGCCCGCCCAGCTCGGCCATCACGTGGTCCCGCGCGAAGGAGTCGGCGTAGGAACCACCGAAGTGGTCGGCCATCCGCTCCCAGAAGTCCGTCAACCGCATGCCTCCAGTATCCCGCCCACAGGGGGCCTCCCGTCCGGTCCCGTGACCGGGCAGCCGCTTGCGCCTACGGTCGGACGATGGTCCCCACCTCAGCGACGCCCCTCTCCCGGGCCGAACACTTCGTCTGGCTGACCGCGCGCGTGCTGGAGCAGCGGCGGTTCGAGCACCACTTCCTGGGCGGCGACGCCGACACCGTCGAGACGGCGCTCGACGCGTACCGCAATTCCGACGGCGGTTACGGGCACGCGCTGGAGCCCGATCTGCGCGGCCCGGTCAGCCAGCCGCTGCACACGGCCACGGCGCTGCGGGTGCTGGACGGGATCGGGCGCTGCGGAGGGCAGCGGGTGGAGCGCGTCTGCCGCTATCTGACCGGTGTCTCCACGCGTGAGGGCGCGCTGCCCGCGCTGCATCCCTCGCTGCGCGGCTATCCCTCAGCGCCCTGGATCCCCGTCGTGGACGATCCCCCCAGCGATCTGCTCGCCACGGGGCCCGTCGTCGGGACGCTGCACCGCAACGACGTGTGGCACGCCTGGCTGTTCCGGGCGACCGACTTCTGCTGGGCCACGGTCGAGGGGCTGGAGACGACGCACCCGTACGAGGTGCACGCGGCCGTCGCCTTCCTGGACGGCGTCCCCGACCGGCCGCGCGCGGAGGCGGCGGCCGAGCGGCTGGGACGGCTCGTACGGGAGCAGCGGCTGGCGGTGACGGATCCGGAGCGCGAGGCGGAGTTCCCCGTCGCGGAGGGCTACGCGCCCGGCGAGTACCACTACGTCACCGACTTCGCCCGTGAGCCCGGCTCCCTGGCGCGGCGCTGGTTCACGGACGAGGAGATGGCGCGCGGTCTCGACGCCCTCGCGGCGCGCCAGTGCGAGGACGGCGGCTGGCCGGTGAACTGGCGGCTGTGGGCGCCGGGGACGGAGCTGGAGAGCCGTCCCCGGCTGACGGTCGAGGCGCTGCTGACGCTGCGTGCCTACGGGCGCGCGATCTAGACGGACGGTCCGCGTCCGGTTCCGGCCCGGCCCCTGGGCCCAGGTCTGGCTTCCGGTTCCGGGGCCGAGGCCAGGCCCGGGTCCCGGTGCGCGGCAGGAGCCCTGCTCCGGCGGCTCCTACGGCTGCTCCGGCGCGCCCGCCTCGCCCCGCAGCAGCAGTGCCGCGAGGGCGAGGGCGGTGCCCCGGGGTGCGGAGAGGTCGAGGCCGGTCAGCTCGGTGATCCTGGCGAGCCGGTTGTCGACGGTGTTCGGGTGGACGCCCAGCAGCCTGGCCGTGTCGCGGCGCCGTTGGGACTGTTCCAGATGGACGCGGAGGGTCCCGGTCAGCTCCGGGCTGCCGCCGAGCGGGTCGAGCAGCGCGGCGATGGCGCCGCTGCTCGCGTCGCGGCGCGACAGATGGAACTCCAGCAGCACGTCCTCCAGCCGGTGCAGCCCAGGTGGCAGCCCAGCGGCGCGTGCCACCCGCACCACCTCGGCCGCCGTACGGGCGGCCTGCGGCACCTCGTCCGGCGTCCGCGCGGAGACGGCCGCGGCGCGCACCGGGCCGCCGCTCGCCCGGCGCAGCCGGTCCATGAGGCCGGGCGGCGGTTCGGGGCTGCCCGGCACCACCGCCTTGCCGATGCCGCCGTCGTGCGCGCCGTCGAGGAGCGATGCGACCTCCGTACCGAAGGCGTGGTCGAGCACCGTCTGGACGCGGCGCAGCACGCGGCGGCGTGCCACGGGCGAGTCCTGCCCCGACGACGCGGGGACAGCCAGGGCGAGCACCAGGCAGGCACCGCCAGGCTCCAGGCCGAGTTCGGCCAGCCGCCCACTGCGCCCGTCACGCCCGCTGTGAGTGTTGCCGACGTTCCCTTCCGCTTCCCGTGCGGCTCTCTCTTCCGCTTCCTCCTCCGCGTGGTCCGCCGCGCTGTCCGGCGTCCCCGTCCCCCGTGGGCACGGTGGCGCGGCGCCCGTGCCCGCCCCCAGGGAGCCGTCGAGCAGGGCGCGGACCAGGGAGCGGCGGTGTTCGCGGCGCTCGGCGTCCAGGGCCGCGCGTTCGTCCATGTATGCCTGGGCGACGGCTCCGATGGTGCTCTCGTGCGTGCGGAGCAGGAGGTCGGCGAGTTCCGTGAGCGCGGCGTCCTCCCCGGGGCGGGCTGATTCGCGCAGCGCCTGCCAGAGCACGTGGACGCCCATGGAGTGCGAGCGCAGCAGCAGATGGAGCGGAACTCCCTCCTCCGCGCGCTGGGCGGCGCGTTCGCGGAAGAGGCCGTTGTCGCCGTGCCGGGCGTTCGGGTCGCGGACGCGGCGCATGAACAGCCGCATCCCGTAACGGGCCGTCGCGGCGATCTCCAGGTCCTTCATGTCGCCGGGGATGGCCGCGTACCCGGGAATCCGCTCGAAGGCGTCACGTGCCATGCGGCGGGCCAGTTCGTTGACGCGGGGCTCGCAGCGCAGTGCCAGCTCCCGTGCCGCGTCGGACAGCCCCGCGACGCCCCCGTCTGTGCCGCGCTCGTCCTCGCCCGCCGCACCGCTGCCCGCGGCGTTCCCGCGCTCCGCCACGGCACGCACCTCCTCCCTGGCTCCCCTGACTCCCTGACGGGCCCCGACGCCCCCTGGTGGCTCTCCGATGCCCGACAGGAACGCCCGCCTTGTGATGCGTCACATTACGCACGGCTCCCTCGTGTGACGAGAGCGGATGTCGGCGTTCCGGGTGTCCGGCCGAGACTCGGGAAACACCTGGTGATGGCGGCACAAGCCCGGCCCAGGTCCAGCACACGCCCATGGAACGCAGAAGGAGCCGCCCGGTATGACGCAGCACAAGGAGAACGGCGACGGGTATCTCGACTACGCGGAGCGGGTCTGGCGGGGCGAGGAGACCCTGCTGCCGCATCTGACGGGGACGTACACGCGCCCCGAGCTGGTCCGGATCGGCGAACGCGCCGGGTTCTTCCCCGCGTTCGCCAACGTGGCGGTCTTCGACTCGGGCGACGGCCTGGTGCTCGTCGACTCCGGGGACTTCCGTACGGCGAAGACACTGCACGCGGCCGTACGGGACTACTCGGACGCGCCCGTCCGTACCGTCGTCTACACGCACGGCCACGTCGACCACGTCTTCGGTGTCGCGCCCTTCGACCAGGAGGCCACGGAACAGGGAGTTCCGCTGCCCGAGGTCATCGGGCACGAGGCGGTGTCCGAGCGCTTCGACCGCTATGTCAGCACAGCCGGTTACAACTCCTGGATCAACCGCCGCCAGTTCGGGGTACCCACGCTGAACTGGCCGACCAGCTACCGCTACCCCGACACCACCTACCGCGACCGGCTCACCGTGCGGCACGGCGACCTGACCTTCGAGCTGGTCCACGCGCGCGGCGAGACGGACGACGCCACGTACGTGTGGATACCCGAACTGCGCGTCCTGTGTACCGGGGATCTGTTCATCTGGAACAGCCCCAACGCGGGCAACCCGCAGAAGGTGCAGCGTTACCCCGAGGAGTGGGCGCGGGCGCTGCGGGCGATGCGGGAGCTGGGCGCGGAGGTGCTGCTTCCGGGCCACGGCGTGCCGATCACCGGCGCCGACCGGGTCAGCCAGGCGCTCGGCGACAGCGCGGCGCTCCTGGAGACCCTGTGCGAGCAGACCCGCACCCTCATGAACGAGGGCAAGCGGCTCGACGAGATCGTGCACACGGTCAAGGTGCCGCGCGAGCTGCTGGAGCGCCCGTACCTCCACCCGGCGTACGACGAGCCGGAGTTCGTGGTCCGCAACCTGTGGCGGCTGTGGGGCGGCTGGTACGACCAGAACCCCGCCCATCTCAAGCCCGCCCCCGAGCGCGACCTCGCCGCGGAGCTGGCGGCGGCGGCAGGCGGCGCGGGCAGGCTCGCCGAGCGCGCCATGGGGCTCCTGGAGCGCGGGGAACTGCGGCTGGCCGCACACCTGGCGGAGACGGCGGCCCAGGCGGCCCCCGAGGACCGGGAGGTCGCACGGGTGCGGTCCGAGGTGTACGCGCGGCGTGCGGAGGCCGAGACGTCCACCATGGCGCGCGGCGTCTTCCACTGGGCGTCGGCCGAGGCCGCGGCGGTCGCCGAGGGCACGGACACCGCGACGGAGCTGACGCGCAGCGCGGAGGGGGCGCGGCGCGCGGCGGGCGTCATCGGCGTCGGTGAGGTGTCCGGGTCCGCGACGGACAAGGCGGGTACCGAAGGCGCCGGGGAGGGCGCCGGGGGCGGGGGCCGCTCCCCGGGGCACGGCGCGTGACCCCGGGGCGTCGCGGCGCCGGGGGTGGTCGGGACGGTGGCCGGGGCGGGGGCCGGAGTGGCGCGCGGTCAGGGGCGGCCCCCGCGCGGACGGTGACGCCCTGGGGCACCGCCTGGATGCTGCTCGCCTTCATGCTGGTCAACTTCGCCGACAAGACCGTGCTTGGCCTGTCCGCGAGCCCGGTCATGGACGAGCTGGGGCTGACCCGCGAGGAGTTCGGGACCGCGTCGTCGGCCTTCTTCGCCCTGTTCAGCCTCGCGGCACTCGGCGGCTCCGCGCTCACCCGGAGGGTGCGCACTCCGGTGCTGCTCCTGGGGATGGCGCTTCTGTGGTCGGCGGCGCAACTGCCCATGGTGTTCGCCGCCGCGGGGTTCGGGACGCTCCTGGTGACGCGGGTCCTGCTGGGCGCGGCCGAGGGCCCCGCGGCGCCGGTGGCGACGCATCACCTGCACGGGTGGTTCGCGCAGCGGGACCGCACCCTGCCGACCTCGGTCCTGCTCTTCGGCGCCTCGGCGGGCGTGGCCGTCGCCGCGCCCACGCTGGGCCTGGTCATCGACCGCTGGGGCTGGCGCGCGGCCTTCGGCACGGTCGGCGCGGCGGGGCTGGCGTGGGCGCTCCTGTGGCTGCGGTACGGGCAGGAGGGCCCGTACGCGCCCCGTACCGCACACCACCGGAACGGGGAGAGCGGCCGTCCCCAGAAGCACGCACCGGGGCAGGGGCACGCGTCGGCCCCGGGGCACCGGGAGCACCCGGAGGGCCCGGAGGCGGAGCGACCGCGTCCGCTGCCCTACCGGCGGATCCTGCTCTCGGGCACCTGGCTGGCCGCCGCCTGCGGCGCGTTCGCCGCGTACTGGACGCTCTCGGCCGGGCTGACGTGGTCCGCGGACTACTTCCAGGAGACGTCCGGGCTGAGCCTGCGGCACGCCAGCCTGCTGATCATGCTGGCCGCGCTCTCCAAGGGGCTGGCCATGGTCACGCACGGGCTGATCGTGCAGCGCGCGGTGAGACGCGCCGCCAGGGGAGGCCCCGTCAGCCGCGCCCCGTTCTCGCACGGGGTCAACAACGGTTCGCTGATGCTGGTCTCGGCCGTGGCGACGGCCGTGTTCGCGACGACCGACGTGCTGTGGCTGAAGGTGGTCCTGCTCCTGGGGCCGATGGCACTGGCCGACATCATCCTGTCCGTCGCCACGACAGCGGTCTCCCGGATCGCCCCCGCGCCCCAGCGCGGCGTGGCCCTGGGAGCCCTGACCGGAATCTTCGCCCTGGGCGGCTTCCTCGCGCCCCTGGTGATGGGCCGGGTCGTCGACGCGGGCGCCTCGGTGTCCGGCGGCTACCGCGACGCCTACCTGCTGATGGCGGGGCTCCTCTGCGCCGCCGGGCTGATCGTGACGTGCTTCCTGCGCCCCGCACGGGACGCGGCACGCCTCGGCGTCCCCGAGGAACCCCCGCACGACGGGCCGGGGACGCCCGGAACGGCGCGGGACGCCGGTCCCGGTGCCGATGCCGGTACGGGGACGGACGCCCACCCACGCCCCCGTAGCGGCGACGCACCGCCTGCCCCCCGACCATCAGAACGCCCGCTGTGACCGCCACGGCGACGCCGACCACCGCCACGAAGGGGGCTCGCAGCAGCAACGCGAAGGGGCCGCAGCCCAGCTACGCCGCCAGTTCCGCCAGGCCGGGCGGATCCGGCCTGCGCTCCTCCAGCACCGCACGCACGCGGGCCGCTGTGCGCGCCCCCGCCGTACGGACCGTCCTGGACGGCAGCCCGGCGTACCGCCGGTGCCGCGCCCACGCCCCGCCGCCCCGTGCACCGGTACCGGCTCCCGCGACCGGGCCCGCGTTCACGTCCGCATCCGCGTCCGCGTCCCCCGTTCGGCCCTTCCGGCCGCCGTCCCCCGGCCTGGTCACGGGCCCGTTCAGCGCCGTGCGAGGGCGTTGTCAGTGGCGGGGTGCACGATGGGAGACATGGACGGGATCTCGGCACTCGACGCCTTCTCCCCCGCGACCAGGGCCTGGTTCACGGGGGCCTTCAGCGCGCCCACCGCCGCGCAGGCGGGCGCGTGGAAGGCGCTCGCCGAGGAGTCGGACGCGCTCGTCGTCGCGCCCACCGGATCCGGCAAGACGCTGGCCGCCTTCCTCGCGTCCCTCGACCAGCTCGCGTCCACGCCTCCGCCCGCCGACCCGGTCAAGCGCTGCCGGGTCCTGTACGTCTCGCCGCTCAAGGCCCTCGCCGTGGACGTCGAGCGGAATCTGCGCAGCCCGATGACGGGCATCCGCCAGGAATCCGTGCGGCTCGGGCTGCCCGAGCCCGACATCCGGGTCGGGATCCGCTCCGGCGACACCCCGCCCGCCGAGCGCCGCTCCCTCGCCCGGCGCCCGCCGGACATCCTCATCACCACACCCGAGTCGCTGTTCCTGATGCTCACCTCCGCGACACGGGACGCGCTCTCCGGCGTCGAGACGGTGATCCTGGACGAGGTGCACGCCGTCGCGGGCACGAAGCGCGGCGCCCATCTGGCGCTCTCCCTGGAGCGGCTGGACGAGCTGCTGGAGCGCCCGGCCCGGCGCATCGGCCTGTCCGCGACCGTGCGCCCGGTCGACGAGGTCGCGCGCTTCCTCTCCCCGCGCCGCAGCGCGACGATCGTGCAGCCGCCCTCGGGCAAGGAGTTCGAGCTGTCGGTGGTCGTCCCCGTCGAGGACATGGGGGAGCTGGGCGCCTCGCCCGCGCAGGACGCCGGGAGCGACGGCCCCGGGGGCGGCGGGAAGCCGTCCATCTGGCCCTCCGTCGAGGAACGCATCGCCGATCTCGTCCAGGCACACCGCTCCACGATCGTGTTCGCCAACTCCCGGCGCCTCGCCGAGCGCCTGTGCAACCGGCTGAACGAGATCGCGTACGAACGGGAGACCGGCGAGCCCCTTCCCGAACACCACTCCCCCGCCGAGGTGATGGCCGAGGCGGGCGCGGCGAAGGGCGCCCCGGCGCTCCTGGCCCGCGCGCACCACGGGTCGGTGTCCAAGGAGCAGCGCGCCCAGGTGGAGGAGGACCTGAAGGCGGGCCGCCTCCCCGCCGTGGTCGCCACCTCCAGCCTGGAGCTGGGGATCGACATGGGCGCGGTGGATCTGGTGATCCAGGTCGAGTCGCCGCCCTCGGTCGCCTCCGGGCTCCAGCGGGTCGGCCGCGCGGGGCACCAGGTGGGGGCGGTGTCGGCCGGTGTCGTCTTCCCCAAGTACCGGGGGGATCTCGTCCAGTCCGCCGTCGTCACCGAGCGGATGCGCGAGGGTGCCATCGAGGCGCTGCGCGTCCCCGCCAACCCGCTGGACGTGCTGGCGCAGCAGCTCGTCGCCATGACCGCCGTCGACACCTGGGACGTCGGGGAACTGCTCGCCGTCGTGCGCAGGGCAGCGCCCTTCGCCTCGCTCCCGGAGTCGGCGTACCACTCGGTGCTGGACATGCTCGCCGGGCGCTATCCGTCCGACGCGTTCGCCGAGCTGCGGCCCCGCGTCGTGTGGGACCGGGTCGCGCAGACGGTCAGTGCCCGCCCCGGTGCGCAGCGGCTCGCGGTCACCTCGGGCGGCACCATCCCGGACCGCGGCCTGTTCGGGGTGTTCCTGGCCGGAGCCGATCCGAAGAAGGGCGGCGGCCGGGTCGGGGAGCTGGACGAGGAGATGGTCTATGAGTCGCGGGTCGGCGATGTCTTCACTCTGGGCACCACCTCCTGGCGGATCGAGGACATCACCCGCGACCGCGTCCTGGTCTCGCCCGCCCCGGGGGTGCCGGGGCGGCTGCCGTTCTGGAAGGGGGACCAGCTCGGCCGCCCGCTGGAACTGGGCCGCGCGCTGGGCGCCTTCCTCCGCGAGATCGGCTCCCTCACCCCCGAGGAGGCACACGCCCGCCTCACCTCCGCCGGGCTGGACGAGCTGGCCGTCTCCAACCTGCTCGCGTATCTCAAGGAGCAGCGCGAGACGGCGGGCCATGTCCCGGACGACCGCACCATCGTCGTCGAACGCTTCCGTGACGAGCTGGGCGATTGGCGCGTCGTCGTCCACTCACCCTTCGGCGCCCAGGTGCACGCCCCCTGGGCGCTGGCGCTCGGCGCCCGCCTCACCGAGCGGTACGGCATGGACGCCCAGGTGATGCACGCCGACGACGGGCTGGTGCTGCGTCTGCCCGACGCCGATCTGCTGGGCCTCGATCTGCTGGACGAGGTCGCCGCCACCGGCCCCGGCAGCAACGGCGGCACGAGCCGCAACGCGGGCGGAGGCGCGGGCTCCGGCGGGGGCGCCTACGACGCGGAGCAGGCGCCCGTCGGCGTCTCGGACGTCCTGTTCGACAAGGGCGAGGTCCAGCAGATCGTCACCGACCAGGTGGGCGGATCGGCCCTGTTCGCCGCCCGTTTCCGCGAGTGCGCGGCCCGCGCGCTGCTCCTCCCCCGCCGCAACCCGGGCAAGCGCACCCCGCTGTGGCAGCAGCGCCAGCGCGCGTCGCAGCTCCTCCAGGTGGCGAGCGAGTTCGGCTCGTTCCCGATCGTCCTGGAGGCCGTGCGCGAGTGCCTCCAGGACGTCTTCGACGTGCCGGGTCTCGTCGAGCTGATGGGCGACATCGAGGCCCGCCGCGTCCGCATGGTCGAGGTCACCACACCCGAGCCCTCGCCCTTCGCGCGCTCCCTCCTCTTCGGCTATGTGGCGCAGTATCTGTACGAGGGGGACTCACCCCTGGCCGAGCGCCGCGCCGCCGCGCTCTCCCTCGACTCCCGGCTGCTGGCCGAGCTGCTGGGCCAGGCCGAGCTGCGCGAACTGCTGGACGCCGACGTCCTGTCCGAGCTGGAGCGCGAACTCCAGTGGCGTACGGAGGACCGCCGCGTCAAGGACGCCGAAGGGGTCGCCGATCTGCTGCGGCTGCTGGGCCCCCTCACCGACGGCGAACTGGCCGAGCGCGGCGCCGAGCACGCCTGGCCCCGCGAACTGGAATCGGCCCGGCGCGCCATCCGGGTGCGTGTCGCCGGGCACGAGCACTGGGCGGCCGTCGAGGACGCCGGACGCCTGCGGGACGCGCTGGGAGTGGCGCTGCCCGTAGGGGTGCCGGAGGCGTTCACCGAGCCCGTCGCCGACCCGCTGGGTGATCTGCTGTCGCGGTACGCGCGTACGCACGGCCCGTTCGTCTCCGCCGACGCGGCGGCCCGCTTCGGCCTGGGCACCGCCGTCGCCGACGGCGCCCTGCACCGGCTCGCCGCCGCCGGCCGCCTCGTCCAGGGCGAGTTCCACCCCGCAGGCGCCGGGCAGGAGTGGTGCGATCCCGCGGTGCTGCGTCGGCTGCGGCGCCGTTCCCTCGCGGCGCTCCGCGAGGAGCTGGAACCGGTGCCGCCCGCCGCGCTGGCCGCTTTCCTCCCGCAGTGGCAGCACGTGGGCACCCGCAGCCTGCGCGGCATCGACGGGCTGCTGCGCACCGTCGAGCAGTTGCAGGGCGCGCCCGTGCCCGCCTCTGCTCTGGAGAAGCTGGTGCTGCCCGGCCGCGTCCACGACTACGCCCCTGCCATGCTCGACGAGCTGACCGCCTCCGGAGAGGTCGTGTGGGCGGGCGGGGGCGCCCTCCCCGGCAAGGACGGGTGGGTCTCCCTCCACCTCGCGGACACGGCACCGCTGCTCCTGCCGCCCCCGCTGCCCGTCGAGCTGACGCCGCTGCACCAGTCGGCGCTGGAGGTGCTCGCTCCCGGCTACGGCCTGTTCTTCCGCCAGATCGCCGACCAGGTCCGCGCCACCACCCACCCCGAGGCCACCGACCCGCAGCTCGCCGACGTGCTGTGGGACCTGGCCTGGTCGGGCCGCCTCACCAACGACACGCTGTCCCCGCTGCGCTCCCTCCTGGGCTCGGGGCGTACAGCGGGCGCCACGGCGCACCGCGCCAAGAGAGCGGTACCCCGCGGACGTTACGGCTCGCTGACCGCCGCCACGGCCCGCGCGGGAACCAACCGGCCGACGGCCTCGCGGGGCGGCCCGCCGACGGTCGCCGGGCGCTGGTCCCTGCTCCCAGCCCTGGAGCAGGAGCCCACCCACCGCGCCCACGCCCTGGCCCGCACCCTGCTGGACCGGCACGGCGTCGTGACGCGCGGAGCCGTCGCCGCCGAGGGGGTGGAGGGCGGCTTCTCCGCCGCGTACCGGGTGCTGGCCGTCTTCGAGGAGAGCGGGCAGGCACGCAGGGGCTATGTGGTGGAGGGGCTGGGAGCGGCCCAGTTCGCGATGGACGGCGCCGTCGACCGCCTCCGCGCGGTGAGCACGGCCCGCGAGCGCGAACCCCAGCTCCGCACGGCCGTCCTGGCCGCCGCCGATCCGGCCAACGCGTACGGCGCGGCCCTCCCCTGGCCCGAGCCGCCCTCCTCCGGCGGAGTCGGCGCACGCGCGGCGGGCACGGCGGGCGCGGCACACAAGCCGGGGCGCAAGGCGGGAGCCGTCGTCGTCCTCGTCGACGGCGAACTGGCCCTCTACATGGAGCGGGGCGGCAAGACCCTCCTCGCCTGGCCGGGCACCAGCGCGGAGGCGGCGGCGGACGCGGCGGCCGAGGCCGGGGTCGGGGTCGGGGTCGGAGCCGCCTCCGCCTTCGCCGGGGCGCCAGGTCCGGGGGCACCGGCCGGCCCGCCCGGGACCGGCACCACGGCCACCGTCGGCCGCGCGGCCGACGGCGCCCCGGGCGAGGCCACGCCACGCCTGCGCGCCGCCGCCGAGGCGCTGGCACGCTCGGCCCGCGAGGGCGCCCTGGGCACGGTCACGGTCGAACGGATCAACGGCTCCCCGGCCCTCACCTCACCCTTCGGCGCTCTCCTGGAGGCCGCGGGCTTCCTCGCGACCCCGCGCGGGCTGCGGCTGCGAGCGGGATGAACGGGGCGAGCGGAGTGAGCAGTGAGACGAGCACCTGCCCGGCGCCGACGTCGCGCTCCGGACCCGCGCTCCTGCGAGGATGACCGCATGCCCGAAGGAGACACCGTCTGGCACACCGCGCACCGGCTCCACGAGGCACTCGCGGGCCGCGTCCTGACCCGCACCGACTTCCGCGTCCCCCGCCTCGCGACCGCCGACCTCACCGGGCGCCAGGTCCTGGAGGTGGCCCCGCGCGGCAAGCATCTGCTGACCCGCGTCACGGGCGGCCTGACGCTCCACTCCCACCTCGGCATGGACGGCTCCTGGCGGATCGCCCCCACCGGACGCGGCCCTCGC
This sequence comes from Streptomyces daliensis, assembly GCF_054782395.1. NCBI lineage: Bacteria > Bacillati > Actinomycetota > Actinomycetes > Kitasatosporales > Streptomycetaceae > Streptomyces > Streptomyces daliensis. The sequence continues at coordinate 156,749 of NZ_BAAGSO010000054.1, forward strand.
GGCGGACCGGCCCACCAGATCAGGGCCGTCCTCACCACCGAGGACAACACCGCCACCGGCTACCGCCTCCCCCTCCTCGAACTGCTGCGCACCACCGAGGAGTCGCACGCCGTCGGCCATCTGGGCCCCGATCTGCTCGGGCCCGACTGGGACGCGGAAGAGGCCGTGCGCCGCCTCCGATCCGCACCGGAACGCCCCCTCGCCGAGGCCCTGCTCGACCAGCGCAACCTCGCCGGGATCGGCAATGTCTACGCCGCCGAGCTGTGCTTCCTCGCCCGCGTCTCGCCCTGGACACCCGTCGGCGGCCTCCCCGGCACGCTGCTGCCCCGCCTCCTCGCCGCGGCGCACACTCTGCTGGAGGCCAACAAGGACACCTACGACCGGCGCACCACCAAGACCGGGCTGCGTACGCCCAGGGGCGGCGCGCGCGGGGGCCCGTACGACCGGGACCGCGCACTGTGGGTCTACGGGCGCGAGCACCGCCCCTGCCACCGCTGCGGCGCCACGATCCGCACCGGTACGTACGGCCCGCCCGACCGGTCCCGCACCGTCTGGTACTGCCCCCACTGCCAGCCGGGCCCCCTCCCCGGCCCCACCCCTGCACCCGCACCCGGCCACAGCACCGGAACCGACACGGACACCGGGACCCGCGCCCACACCGAACCCGACTGAGTCCGACGAGCCCCGACGGAGCCGACGCCGCCCCGCTGCCCGACCCCGTACGGGCGGACCCCGCACGACAATTGACGCCCCGTCAGATCGCTGCGTACCGTCATACGCCATGAGCCTCCCGGCGTACGACCTCACAGGCCGCACCGCGCTCGTCACCGGAGCGGCGAGCGGCATCGGCCGCGCCACAGCCCTGCTGCTCGCCGAAGCGGGCGCCACGGTCCACTGCGCCGACCGCGACGAGAAGGGCGCCCACGCCACGGCCGCCGCCATCACGGCCGAGGGCGGCGCCGCGCACGCGCACACCGTCGACGTCACCGACCGGGCCGCCGTCGACGCGGCGGTCGCCACGGCCGTACGTACCGGTGGCCGCCTCGACATCGCCGCCGCCGTCGCGGGCGTGATGCACAGCAGCCCCGTGCTGGAGACCGACGAGGCGGACCTCGACCGGATGCTCGACATCAACTTCAAGGGCGTGCTCCGCACCTGCCAGGCGGCGGCCCGCAGCATGATCGAGACCGGTACGCGCGGCAGCATCGTCACGATGGCCTCCGGCGCCGTGGACACCGGCGGCCCCGGGCTGCTCTGCTACGGCGCGGCGAAGGCCGCCGTCGTCCAGCTGACCAAGACCCTGGCCACCGAGGTCGGCCGTCACGGCATCCGCGTCAACGCCGTCGCCCCCGGCTGGATCCGCACCCCCATGACCGAGCGCAACGACGACGCGGCGCAGCGCAGGACCGAGGAGGCCATGACGCGGATGTCCCCCCTGGGGCGGGTCGGCGAACCCGAGGACGTGGCCCACACCGTGCTCCACCTCGCCTCGGACGCCGCCGCCTTCACGACCGGCCAGATCCTCCGCCCGAACGGCGGCGTGGCGATGCCCTGGTAGACCGGACGCGTCCGGCGGCCCTGACACCTCTGGCCGACCTGACCGGCCTGGCGGCGCCGACGGCCCTGGCAACCCCGGCAGCCCTGGCGGTCACGGCGCCGAGTCCTCCGCCCCGCCCCGCGTCGGCCCCCGTCCGGGACCCGGCACCCCCGCGGCCTCCCCGTGCCTCGTCCCCGTACGGCCCCGTGCCCGGCCTCATGGCGGACCCCGGTCCAGGTCCAGCGCCCGGCGCGGCACCCGGCCCCGCAGCGGCCCCGGCCCCCATCGCGAACCCCGCCCCCACACCCTCGCCCCGCACCGGGCCGCGCGGGGCACCCACCCCCGTACGGCTCCCCGGCGCACGCGTCACGCTCACCGGCAGCAGGCTCAGCCCCCATCCCCCGGCCGTCACGGACGCCTCCAGCGGACCGCCCTCCCCCACCGCCAGCCGCCATATGGCGCACAGCCAGCCCACGGCGAAGACGGCACTCAGGACGCAGCGGGCCACCAGCAGCGGGCCCACGTTCATCTCGGCCATGTCCGTCACCTCCCGCCTCGCGGGCCGGGCGCTCCCCCGCCCCGCCGTCCATCGTCCCGCACCCCGCGCACACGCGCGACCACACACCGGAAGCGCGAAGGAGACCCGTGGAGGACAAAAGAAGGCCCGTCGAGGGCAAGCGGACCACAAGAGGACAGCAAAAAGCCCCGCCGGAACCTTCCAGCGGGGCCCCTCACCTCATACGTTTCGCACGCCTGTGAAGAAGCGGCCGGTCACGGGGACCGTGGTCACGCCCGACGGGGCGGGTCACGTGTCTCAGGCCGCGACCACGTCCACGGCTTCCGCCGGTGCCTTGATCGTGACACGCTCCTCTGGCACACCTGTGACGGAGGTCACCGTCACCGGATTGAGCACCGGTCGCATCGGCGGCACCGAGTCGCTCGCGGCGGACTCGGCCAGCTCCGCGAGCGCCAGCTCGTCGCTGACCTCCCGCATGAGCTCGGACATCCGTACGTCGAGTGCGTCGCAGATCGAGGACAGCAACTCGGACGAGGCTTCCTTCTGACCGCGCTCGACCTCGGAGAGGTAGCCGAGCGACACACGGGCGGACGAAGAGACTTCGCGCAGGGTACGGCCCTGGCGCTGGCGCTGCCGACGCAGCACGTCACCCAGCAGGCGACGGAGCAGAATCATCGGTGCTCCTCCCTCTCAACGCGCGGCGTCTTCCACAGCCTGATTCCGACTGGCCCGTTGGGCCAGGATCCTTCCCTGGATCCTTCACGCTCCACCGTACCGCCTCGGGCTGTGCCCGTGCGGGGAGCGATGTCGTGTTCACTCAGGGCTGCAAACATCCATTCCCCCCTGGTTGTTCCGTATCCTGTGCCCGCGCATTCTCCGTGAGTTCCCCGAAGAGCAGCGCGAGCACCTTGTCGACGGATTCCGCGCGGATGGCCGAACGGTCCCCCGCCAGCGCCAGCCGCACGGCACGCGCACCTCCGCCGGGCCCCGCGACGGCCACGAAAACAGTTCCTACCGGCTGGCCGTCCTGCGGCTCGGGGCCCGCCACGCCGGTTGTGGAGACGCCCCAGTCGGCGCCCAGCGCCTTGCGCACGCCCCCCGCCATCTGCCTGGCCACCTCGGCGTCGACCGCGCCCCGCTCCGTCAGCAGGGTCCCGTCCACACCGAGGACGTCGCGTTTGAGCGGGGTGGCATACGCCGTGACGGAGCCGCGGAAGACCCGCGAGGCTCCCGGCACCGCCGTGATCCGCGCGGCCACCAGGCCACCGGTGAGCGACTCCGCGACGGCCAGTGTCTCCCCACGCCGCGCCAGCTCCTCCAGCAGCCGCGCGGCCACGGACTCCGCACCGGATTCCGCACCGGCCCCGGTCTCCGCGCCGCGCACGTCCTCAGTCCCGGTCACGGCCGCTCCGCTCCCGGCGCCCGCTCGCCCCCGGCCCCGGACCCGATCCCGGGCCCGGCGTCGCCCCCCGTACCCGTACCCGTACCGGCACCCGCGTCCGCCATCCGCGCGGCGACCCGCTCCCGCGCGCGCCCCACGCGCCGCAGCACGAGCGCCTGGCGTACGTAGTCGAGCCCGGTCACGACCGTCAGCAGCACGGCCAGGGCCATGACCCACCAGCGCAGCGTCGCCAGGGGCCCGGTCAGCGCCAGCACGTACATGCCCACCGCGACACCCTGCGCCAGGGTCTTCAGCTTGCCGCCCCTGCTGGCGGGGATCACCCCGTGCCGGATCACCCAGAACCGCATCAGCGTGATGCCCAGCTCGCGGAAGAGGATGACACCGGTCACCCACCACGGCAGGTCGGACAGCGCCGAAAGGCAGACCAGCGCCGCGCCCATGATCGCCTTGTCGGCTATGGGGTCGGCGATCTTCCCGAAGTCGGTGACGAGGTTGTAGCGGCGCGCCAGCTCACCGTCGAAGAGATCGGTGATCATGGCGACGGTGAACGCGGCCCACGCGTACGAGCGCCACACCGGGTCGTGCCCGCCGCCGTAGAGCATCAGCGCCACGAAGCCGGGCACCAGCAGCAGCCGCACCATCGTGAGGATGTTGGCGATGTTCCAGAGACTGACCTGCCGCACTGCCACGGCAGCCTTCGGCTTGGCCATCGCACCGCCTCCGGCCGCGGAGGCAGGCACCCCGCTCATCTGCCCGCCTCCTCGTTGAACCCTTCGGCCCCCTCGCCGAGCGGCTCGGCGATCAAGTCCACCCCCTCGGTCGCGACCACCTTCGCTTCGACCATACGTCCGACCACCAGTCCCTGTCCCCGTGAGGCCGCACCAGCACCGGCACCCGCACCGGCGCCCCCGTCCGCGCCCTCGCCCTCGCCCTCGGAGGCGGCCAGCAGGATCTGCCCGTCCGTCTCCGGGGCCTGGTGCGCGCCACGGCCCACGGGCCCGTCGTCGCCGTCGACCGACTCGACCAGCACCCGGACCGTCTCGCCCAGCCGCTCCTCGGCGCGCTGCGCGGTCAGCTCCTCGGCCAGCCGGGACACGCGCTCCAGGCGCTCGGCGACGACCTCCGGGTCGTTCTTCTCGCCGTAGCCGGCGGCCTCGGTGCCCTCCTCGTCGGAGTAGCCGAACACGCCGATGGCGTCCAGCCCGGCGGAGCCGAGGAAGCGCTCCAGCTCGGCCACGTCCGCCTCGGTCTCGCCGGGGAAGCCCACGATGAAGTTGGACCTGACGCCCGCCTGCGGGGCCTTGCCCCGGATGGTGGTGAGCAGTTCGAGGAAGCGCTCGGTGTCGCCGAAGCGCCGCATCGCGCGCAGCACCCCGGGCGCCGAGTGCTGGAAGGAGAGGTCGAAGTAGGGCGCGACCTTGTCCGTGCCCGTGAGCACGTCGATCAGTCCGGGACGCATCTCGGCGGGCTGGAGGTAACTGACCCGGACACGCTCGATGCCGTCGACCGCGGCCAGCTCGGGCAGCAGCGTCTCCAGCAGCCGGATGTCGCCGAGGTCCTTGCCGTAGGAGGTGTTGTTCTCGGAGACGAGCATGACCTCCTTGACGCCCTGCTCGGCCAGCCAGCGCGTCTCCCCCAGCACGTCGGAGGGGCGGCGCGAGATGAAGGAGCCGCGGAAGGAGGGGATGGCGCAGAACGAGCAGCGGCGGTCGCAGCCCGAGGCGAGCTTCACGGAGGCCACCGGGCTGGTCCCGAGCCGACGCCGCAGGGGCGCCCTGGGCCCGGAGGCGGGGGCCAGCCCGTCCGGGAGGTCGGCGGGCGGCACCTCGGGAACCTCGGGAACCTCGGCGAGGGTCTGTGCGTGGCCCGGCAGCGCGACGGCTCCGGCCGACTGCCGCTCGGCGGGGCTGACCGGCAGCAGCTTGCGCCGGTCCCGGGGCACGTGGGGTGTGTGGACGCCGCCGCTCAGGATGGTCTGGAGGCGGTCGGAAATGTCCGAGTAGTCGTCGAAGCCGAGCACGCCGTCGGCCTCGGGCAGGGCTGTGGCCAGCTCCTTGCCGTAACGCTCGGCCATGCAGCCCACGGCGACCACGGCCTGGGTTCTTCCGTGGTCCTTGAGATCGTTGGCTTCGAGCAGGGCGTCGACGGAGTCCTTCTTGGCGGCCTCGACGAAGCCACAGGTGTTGACGACGGCGACATCGGCGTCGGCGGCCTCCTCCACGAGGTCCCAGCCATCCGCCGCCAGGCGGCCTGCGAGCTCCTCCGAGTCGACCTCGTTACGGGCGCAGCCGAGAGTGACAAGTGCGACGGTACGGCGTTCGGGCATGGACTCAGCGTACTTTGTCCCGGCAGGGCGCCCTGTCGCCAGGGCTGCCGCCGGAACCGCCGGGGCTGCCGCCGCCCGAGCTTTCGCCGGGGCTCAGCCCGCTTCCGGATCGCCCCGCGTGTAGCTGACGCGCTGGACCTGGCCGACCTCGCCGACGTCCTTGACCTCCTTGCCGTTGACCCACAGCTTGACCCCGCCCGCGTTGCCGAGCACCAGGTCGAGCCGCTTGTCGTCGGTCAGGGTCTTGGACTCGCCCTGTTTCAGTACGCCCTCGTGGATCAGGCGGCCGTTGTGGTCCTTGGCGGAGACCCAGCTGCTCTTCTCGGCGGTCATGCGCACCGTCACCTTGTCGGCCGGGGCCGCGGCGATGGCGCTGTCGGAGGGCTTGGGGTCGGGTTCGGGGGAACCGGTGCTCTCGTCCGGCTCCTTCTCGTTCTCGGCGGGCTGCTCGCTGGGGGTGTCCTCGGCGACGGGCTTGCCCGAGTCGCCGCCCTCGTCACCGCCGCCGCTGAATGCCGTGAAGCCGACGAAGCCGACCACCGCGACGATGGCGGCGACCATGGCGGCCGTCCAGTTCGGGCGGCGCGGCTCGGGCCTGATGCGTTCCGCTTCGAAGAGCGTCGCAGGGGCCGTGGGTTTTGGGCGCCCGCCGTGCTCGGAGTCGAACTGCTCCACGAGTGCGTCGCCGTCGAGTCCGACGGCACGGGCGAGGGTGCGGATGTGCCCGCGGGCGTAGACATCGCCGCCGCACCGGGAGAAGTCGTCCTCCTCGATCGCCTGCACTATGGGCACGCGCACGCGGGTGGACGTACTGACCTCGTCCACGGTCAGCCGTGCGTCGATTCGGGCCTGTTGGAGGGCTCGACCGACCGATGGCCGGTCCTCTTCCGGGGAGTTGCCGATGGACACGGGGGCGCCTTTCGAGCGTGTAGCCACCTGCTGGAGGTTCAGTCTAGGGCCGTTGCAAAAGGGTGGGGCAAGCGGGCGGACCGAGTTTGTCCGCCATCAGGATTGCCATACCGCCTGACGGTGTCACTTCCGGCCGCTTCCTTCCTCAACTTGACGTATCGACTGAGGAAACGGTTGCCTCGCTGACCCTTACGGGTGAGTCTCCCCCCGGATCACCGCGAGCACGCCCTCCAATTCATCGGGCTTGACCAGCACGTCCCGCGCCTTGGACCCCTCACTGGGCCCGACCACGCCACGTGACTCCATCAGGTCCATGAGCCGTCCCGCCTTGGCGAAACCCACCCGCAGCTTGCGCTGGAGCATCGAGGTCGATCCGAACTGGGTGGAGACCACCAGCTCCGCCGCCTGGCACAGCAGGTCCAGATCGTCGCCGATCTCCTCGTCGATCTCCTTCTTCTGCCCCTGCCCGACGGTGACGTCCTCGCGGAAGACGGGCGTCATCTGCGCCTTGCAGTGCTCGACGACCCCGCTGACCTCGTCCTCCGTGACGTAGGCGCCCTGCATACGGGTGGGTTTGCTCGCGCCCATCGGGAGGTAGAGCCCGTCGCCCTTGCCGATGAGCTTCTCGGCGCCCGGCTGGTCGAGGATGACGCGGCTGTCGGCCAGCGAGGAGGTGGAGAAGGCCAGGCGGGAGGGGACGTTCGCCTTGATCAGGCCGGTGACGACGTCCACCGAGGGCCGCTGGGTGGCCAGCACCAGGTGGATGCCCGCGGCGCGGGCCAACTGGGTGATGCGGACGATCGCGTCCTCCACGTCACGCGGCGCCACCATCATCAGGTCGGCCAGCTCGTCCACGATGACCAGCAGATACGGGTACGGAGCCAGCTCGCGTTCGCTGCCCTCGGGCGCCTTGGCCTTGCCGCTGCGTACGGCGGCGTTGAAGTCGTCGATGTGGCGGTAGCCGAACGCGGCCAGGTCGTCGTAGCGCAGGTCCATCTCGCGCACGACCCACTGGAGGGCCTCGGCGGCCTTCTTGGGGTTGGTGATGATGGGCGTGATCAGGTGCGGGATGCCCTCGTACGCGGTCAGCTCCACGCGCTTGGGGTCCACCAGCACCATCCGCACGTCCTCCGGGGTGGCGCGGGCCATCACGGAGGTGATGAGGCAGTTGATGCACGACGACTTGCCGGAGCCGGTGGCGCCCGCGACCAGGATGTGCGGCATCTTCGCGAGATTGGCCGAGACGTACCCCCCTTCGACGTCCTTGCCGAGCCCGACGAGCAGCGGGTGATCGTCGCCCGACGACTCGGCCGACCGCAGGATGTCCCCCAGGTTGACCATCTCGCGGTCGCTGTTGGGGATCTCGATGCCGACGGCGGACTTGCCGGGGATCGGGTTGATGATCCGCACATCGGGGCTGGCCACGGCGTACGCGATGTTCTTGGCGAGCGCGGTGATCTTCTCGACCTTGACGCCGGGGCCCAGCTCGATCTCGTAGCGCGTGACGGTCGGGCCCCGGGTGAAGCCCGTGACGGCCGCGTCCACCTTGAACTCGGTGAAGACCGTGGACAGCGACGCGACGACCTCGTCGTTGGCGGCGCTGCGCGTGCGTCCGGGGCCGCCGCGCTCCAGCAGGTCGAGGGAGGGCAGCGCGTACGTGATGTCGCCGCGCAACTGGAGCTGCTCGGCGCGCGGGGGCAGGCTCTCGGGGTCCGGCGGCGCGGCGGCTTTCGTCAGATCGGGTACGGGCGTGCGCTCGGTGGGCTCCTCCTCGCCGCGCGCCCCGGGCACGGTCGGGCCCCGGTCCGCACCGGAACCGGACGACCCGGACCCGGATGAGCCGCCGGATGAGCCGTGAGCGTCCGGCTCCCCGTCCCGCGCGGCTCTCCTGCGCTCGGCCGACACCCCGCTGGTGAGGTCGGCGACGAGCGGGGAAGGCTGCACGCCGTGCAGCACGGCGCCGTCCAGGGCCGCCGCGGCGGCGGTGGCGACGTCCACCGCGTCCGAGGAGCCGGAGGCGGGCAGCGGGTCCTGGCCCGGCGCCCCGGCCGCGCGACGGCTCCTGCCGCCCTTGCGGGCCGCGCGACGGCTGTCCAGCGCCTCCTTCTCCGCGAGCGCGGGGTCGAGGTGGTCCTTACGCATGCTGTGCCGCTGTCCGCCACGGGAGCCGGTTTCGGCGCCGTCCTCGGCGTCGTCGTACGCGGCGGCCGTCTCCTCAGGGCCCGGCGTCACCACGCCGAGCCGCACGCCCAGGGCACGCAGCCGCCGCGGAATGGCGTTGACGGGCGTGGCGGTGACGACCAGCAGCCCGAAGACGGTGACGAGGACGAGCAGGGGCACCGCGAGCACGTCGCCGACCGTGAAGACCAGCGGCCGGGAGGCGGCCCAGCCGATCAGGCCGCCCGCGTCCTGTATGGCGCCGATCCCCTCGCCCCGCCCTGGCGCGCCGCAGCCCAGGTGGACGAGCCCGAGAACGCCGATGACGAGCGCGGAGAGCCCGATGACGATACGTCCGTTGGCCTCCGGCTTCTCCGGGTGCCGGATCAGCCGTACGGAGATCACGCCGAGCAGTATGGGCACGACGAGGTCGAGCCGTCCGAAGGCGCCGGTGATGAGCATCTCGACGAGGTCGCCGACCGGTCCCTGGAGGTTGGACCAGGTGCCGGCGGCGACGATCAGGCCGAGGCCGAGAAGGAGCAGCGCCAGCCCGTCCTTGCGGTGCGCCGGGTCGAGGCCCTTGGTGCTGCGTCCTATCCCGCGGAACAGGGCACCGACGCCGTGCGCGGTGCCGAGCCAGACGCCGCGCACCAGGCGCAGCACGCCCGAGGTGGGCGAGGGCGCCGGCTTGGCGGGCGCCTTGGCCCCCGGCTTCTTGGCCGGTGCTTTCTTGGCGGTGGCCTTCTTCGCCGGGGCCTTTTTCGCGGCAGCCTTCTTCGCGGGTGCTTTCTTGGCTGCCTTTCCGGTTCCGGACGTACGTGAGGCCATGGTGGTGAGGTTACCGCCGACGGACGGCTGAGGCACGGATGCCTGGAGGCACAGCAGTGCGAAGGGGGCCGGTGGGCGCCTCTGGTGACGTGGCGTCAACGCGCGTGGACGGCGTCGTGGGCCGCCAGGGCCGGACGCTGCGGGGGACCGAGGGCCCCGTGGGCCGGAGCCCCTCGCCGCGCCCCCTCGCGGGGAGACACGCCGAGGGGCCCGGCACCGGCCGGGCGGAAGGCGGCCTCGCCGGCCGCCCGGAGGGGATCAGTTCTGCGAGGGGACCTGGGCCGAGCTGCCGCCGCCGCCCGCGCCCGGCTCCAGGGCGTCAAGTGCCCTGCGGAGCCCGGTGAGTTTGCGCTCCAGGTGGGCGGCCGTGGCGACCGCGGCGGAATCGGCGGAATCGCCGAGCTGTTTGGAGAGCGCCTCGGCCTGCTCCTCCACCGCGGCGAGCCGCGCCGAGAGTTCGGCGAGCAGCCCGGGCGGCTCACCCTCGTCCCCGGAGGGCGCCTCCGGCTGGTGGCCGCCGCCCTCGAGCTGGAGCCGCAGCAGGGACGCCTGCTCCCGGAGCTGCACGTTCTTCATGTACAGCTCCACGAAGACCGAGACCTTGGCGCGCAGCACCCAGGGGTCGAAGGGCTTCGAGATGTAGTCCACCGCGCCTGCCGCGTAGCCGCGGAAGGTGTGGTGCGGGCCATGGTTGATGGCCGTGAGAAAGATGATGGGGATGTCCCGTGTGCGCTCGCGGCGCTTGATGTGGGCTGCGGTCTCGAAACCGTCCATGCCCGGCATCTGGACATCCAGCAGAATGACCGCGAAATCATCCGTCAGCAGCGCTTTGAGCGCTTCCTCCCCTGACGATGCCCGCACCAGCGTCTGATCGAGCGCGGAGAGAATGGCCTCCAGCGCGAGCAGATTCTCCGGCCGGTCATCGACCAGGAGGATCTTGGCCTTCTGCACCATGGCCCGTCCTCCTCGCCCCGGCAGCCCATCGGACGCCGCCCCTGGGAGCGGCTCCTTCACACCGCCGCCCGTCCTTGTGCCGGTCATGGTAGCCGCACCCCGCGGCCCACCACACCCTGTCACCGTGATGTCACTGTGCACGTAGCAGAAACGTCCCGGGGGACCAAAAGGTTCCCCGTTTACCGCGTTTCCACACGTCTTTGACCACCCTCCGTCAACATCTGGCCGTCAACTGCACGGTGTCACATCAACCTGTGCGCATCCACTGCTTCATGACAGACAGCAGGTGATCCGTGTCCACCGGCTTGGTGACATAGTCCGAGGCGCCCGCTTCGATGCTCTTCTCCCGGTCCCCCTTCATCGCCTTCGCGGTGAGGGCGATGATGGGCAGTCCGGCGAACTGAGGCATCTTACGGATCGCCGCCGTCGTAGCGTAGCCGTCCATCTCCGGCATCATGATGTCCATCAGCACCACGGCCACGTCGTCGTGCTGCTCCAGCACCTCGATGCCCTCGCGCCCGTTCTCCGCGTAGAGCACCTGGAGCCCGTGCTGTTCCAGCACGCTGGTCAGTGCGAAGACGTTGCGGATGTCGTCGTCGACGATGAGGACCTTCTCACCCCCGAAGTCACCGCCGGGCCCCGGGGCCACCAGGTCCTGGCCGCTGTGCATCCACTCCTCGTCCTGCCGGTGCCCCTGGCGCCCGGCGCCCGCCGCCGCTGAGCCGCCGTCGTGCCCGTTCTGGAGCATCTGCGAGCGCGGCTGCGCCTCCGGCGGCAGCACCCGCTCCAGGGCCTCCGCTGAGCGCTGACGGCGCCTGCGCGCCAGCGAGGCCGCCGCGCGCTCGGCCTCCGAGGCTGCGGCGTCCTGCGGGTCCTCCTCCGGCCCCTCCTGGTACGCGCCGCCCCCTGCGGGGCCCTCAGCGGCTCCTGACGTCCCGCCAGGCTCCTCCGCCGCCGCCTCGGCGCCCGTGCCCGCGGCCCCCGGCGGCAGCGCCCTGACCGGCTCGGCCGCGGCGGCGCTCGACTCGGCCGCTGCCGAGATGGCCAGGGTGCCCGAGCCGAGCTGCGGGTAGCCCTGCGGCGGCAGCTCCGTCGGGTGCAGCGGCAGGTACAGCGTGAACGTGGAGCCGCGGCCCGGCTCGCTGGCCGCGTAGATCTCGCCGCCCAGGAGCCGCGCGATCTCCCGGCTGATGGACAGGCCCAGGCCCGTACCGCCGTACTTGCGGCTCGTGGTGCCGTCCGCCTGCTTGAATGCCTCGAAGATGACGCGCATCTTGCTCGCCGCGATGCCGATCCCGGTGTCGGTGACCGAGAAGGCCACCAGATCGGAGTCGGCGTCCCGGAGGGAGCCGTGCTCCAGCATCTGCTCCCTGATCGAGTCCGGCACGTCCTCCCGCGCCGAGCGGATGACGAGTTCGACGGCGCCCCCGTCGGTGAACTTCACCGCGTTCGACAGGAGGTTGCGCAGCACCTGGAGCAGCCGCTGCTCGTCCGTGTGCAGCGTTGCGGGCAGTTCCGGCGAGACCCGTACGGAGAAGTCGAGCCCCTTCTCCGCCGTCAGCGGCCGGAAAGTGGCCTCTACGTAGTCGACGAGCTGGACCAGCGCGATACGGGTCGGGCTGACGTCCATCTTGCCCGCCTCCACCTTGGACAGGTCGAGGATGTCGTTGATGAGCTGGAGCAGGTCGGATCCGGCCCCGTGGATCGTTTCGGCGAACTCCACCTGCTTCGGGGAGAGGTTGCCCTCCGCGTTGTCAGCGAGCAGCTTGGCGAGGATGAGCAGCGAGTTGAGCGGGGTGCGCAGCTCGTGCGACATGTTCGCCAGGAACTCGGACTTGTAGCGCATGGAGACCGAGAGCTGCTCGGCGCGCTCCTCCAGTACCTGGCGCGCCTCCTCGATCTCGCGGTTCTTGATCTCGATGTCGCTGTTGGTCTGCGCGAGCTGCTCGGCCTTCTCCTCGAGCTGCGCGTTGGACTCCTGGAGCGCCTTCTGCCGGTTCTCCAGCTCGGCCGAGCGCTCCTTGAGCTGCTCGGTCAGCTCCTGCGACTGGCTCAGCAGCAGCTCGGTCTTGGTGTTGACGCTGATCGTGTTGACGCTGGTCGCGATCATCTCCGCGATCTGGCTGAGGAAGTCCTTCTGGATCTGCGTGAAGGGCTGGAACGCGGCCAGCTCGATCACCCCGAGGACCGTGCCCTCGAAGACGACCGGCAGCACGATGACATGCGCCGGGGGCGCCTCGCCGAGCCCCGAGGAGATCTTGAGGTAGCCGGGCGGCGCGTTCTCCACCAGGATCGTGCGCTTCTCCTCGGCCGCCGTGCCCACAAGGGACTCGCCGGGCGCGAAGGTCGTCGGCATGACACCCATGGAGTAGCCGTAGCTGCCGAGCATGCGCAGCTCGTACGAGCCGTCCTCGCCCTCTCCCGCGCCGATGTCCTCGCCCTCGCCGCCGCTCGGCACGGCGAGGAAGAAGGCGCCGTGCTGCGCCGAGACGACCGGCGTCAGCTCGCTCATGATGAGGCCGCCGACGTCCGTGAGGTCGCGGCGGCCCTGCATCAGGCCCGAGATGCGGGCGAGGTTGCCCTTGAGCCAGTCCTGTTCCTGGTTGGCGAGGGTGGTCTCGCGCAGGTTGGTGATCATCGTGTTGATGTAGCCCTGGAGCTGGAGGATCTCGCCCGCGGCCTCCACGTCGATCCGCACGTTGTGGTCGCCGCGGGTCACCGCCGTGGCCACCTCGGCGATCGCGCGCACCTGACGGGTCAGGTTGCCCGCCATCTCGTTCACGGACTCGGTGAGGTCCTTCCAGACGCCCGCGACGCCCGTGACGCGCGCCTGGCCGCCCAACTGGCCCTCGGTACCCACCTCGCGGGCCACGCGGGTCACCTGCTCGGCGAAGGACGAGAGCTGGTCGACCATCGTGTTGATGGTCGTCTTCAGCTCCAGGATCTCGCCGCTGGCCTCGATGTCGATCTTCTTGGTGAGGTCACCGCGGGCGATGGCCGTCGTCACCATCGCGATGTTGCGCACCTGCCCGGTGAGGTTGGACGCCATCGAGTTCACCGACTCGGTGAGGTCCTTCCACGTCCCGGCGACCCCGGCCACCCGCGCCTGGCCGCCCAGCACGCCGTCCGTGCCCACCTCGCGGGCCACGCGCGTCACCTGCTCGGCGAACGACGACAGCGTCGTCACCATCGTGTTGACGGTGTCGGCGAGCTGCGCGACCTCGCCGCTGGCCTCGACGGTGACCTTCTTCGACAGGTCGCCGCTCGCGACCGCGGTGGTCACCTGGGCGATCTGACGCACCTGCGTGGTCAGGTTGTTGGCCATCAGGTTGACGTTGTCGGTCAGGTCCTTCCAGATGCCGGAGACGTTCCGCACCCGCGCCTGGCCGCCCAACTGGCCCTCGGTCCCCACCTCGCGGGCCACCCGCGTCACCTGCTCGGCGAACGACGACAGCGTCTCCACCATCGTGTTCACGGTCGTCACCAGCGCGAGGACCTCGCCCTTCGCGTCCACGGTGATCTTCTTGGACAGGTCGCCCTGCGCGACGGCCGTGGTCACCTCGGCGATGTTGCGCACCTGGGAGGTCAGGTTGTTCGCCATGAAGTTCACGGACTGCGTGAGGTCCTTCCAGGTGCCCGAGACACCCTTCACCTCCGCCTGGCCGCCGAGGATGCCCTCGGTGCCCACCTCGCGGGCCACGCGGGTGACCTGCTCGGCGAAGGACGAGAGCTGGTCGACCATCGTGTTGAGCGTGGTCTTCAGCTCCAGGATCTCGCCCCGCGCGTCCACGTCGATCTTCTGGCTCAGGTCACCCCGCGCCACCGCCGTGGCGACCTGGGAGATGTTGCGGACCTGCGCGGTGAGGTTTCCCGCCATGCCGTTCACAGAGTCCGTCAGATCGCGCCACACGCCCGCGACCCCGGGGACCTGCGCCTGGCCGCCCAGGCGGCCCTCCGTGCCCACCTCGCGGGCGACGCGCGTCACCTGCTCGGCGAACGCGGAGAGCTGGTCGACCATCGTGTTGATGGTGTTCTTCAGCTCCAGGATCTCGCCCCGCGCGTCGACCTCGATCTTCTGCGAGAGGTCGCCCCGCGCCACCGCCGTGGTCACCTGCGCGATCTGACGCACCTGCGACGTCAGGTTTCCCGCCATGAAGTTGACGGAGTCGGTCAGGTCCTTCCACGTCCCCGACACCCCGTCCACGCGGGCCTGGCCGCCCAGGCGGCCCTCCGTGCCCACGTCCCTGGCCATCCGGGTGACCTGCTCCGCGAAGGAGGAGAGCTGGTCCACCATCGTGTTCACGGTGTTCTTGAGCTGGAGCATCTCGCCGGAGACATCCACCGTGACCTTCTGCGACAGGTCACCATTGGCCACAGCCGTCGTCACCTGCGCGATGTTGCGCACCTGGCCCGTGAGGTTCCGGAAGGCCGTGTTGACGGAGTCGGTGAGGTCCTTCCACGTTCCGGCCGCGCCCGGCACCTGCGCCTGGCCGCCCAGCTCGCCCTCGACGCCGATCTCCCGCGCGACGCGGGTGACTTCGGCACCGAACGAGGAGAGCTGGTCCACCATCGTGTTCACGGTGTTCTTCAGCTCCAGCATCTCGCCGGAGACATCCACCGTGACCTTCTGCGACAGGTCACCATTGGCCACAGCCGTCGTCACCTGCGCGATGTCACGGACCTGCCCGGTGAGGTTCCGGAAGGCCGTGTTCACCGAGTCGGTCAGGTCCTTCCAGATCCCGCCCGCGCCCGGCACCTGCGCCTGGCCGCCCAGCACGCCCTCCGTGCCGACCTCGTTCGCCGCGCGCGTCACCTCGTCGGCGAACGTGCGCAGCGTCTCCGTCATCGTGTTGATGGTCTCGGCGAGCTGCGCGACCTCGCCGCGCGCGTTGACGGTGATCTTCTGGGACAGGTCGCCGTTGGCCACCGCCGTGGTGACCTGCGCGATCTCCCGCACCTGGGAGGTCAGGTTCCCCGCCATGAGGTTGACGGAGTCGGTCAGGTCCTTCCAGACGCCCGCGACGCCCTGCACCCGCGCCTGGCCGCCCAGCTCGCCCTCGGTGCCGACCTCACGCGCGACGCGCGTCACCTCGGACTGGAAGGAGGAGAGCTGGTCCACCATGGTGTTCACGGTGTTCTTGAGTTCGAGCATCTCGCCGGCCACGTGCACCGTGACCTTGCGTGACAGGTCGCCCTTGGCGACGGCCGTCGTCACGAGTGCGATGTCGCGCACCTGCGCCGTCAGCCGGGACGCCATCGTGTTGACGGAGTCCGTGAGGTCCTTCCAGGAACCGGACATGCCGCGCACCCGCGCCTGCCCGCCCAGCTTGCCCTCCGTGCCGACCTCGCTCGCGACGCGCGTCACCTCGTCGGTGAACGTCGAGAGCTGGTCGACGAGCCCGTTGACCGTACGGCCCACCTTCAGGAACTCGCCCCGCAGCGGATGCCCGGCGCCGTCCGAGCCACGGGAGCGCAGGTCCATGCGCTGCTCCAGGTCACCGTCGGCGACCGCGGACAGCACCCTGCCGACCTCGGACACCGGGCGCACCAGATCGTCGACCAGCGCGTTCGCCGCGTCGATCGCCGAGGCCCACGAGCCCTCGCAGGTACCGGTCTCCAGCCGTTCCGTGAGTTTTCCCTCACGTCCGACGACCCGGCGGACGCGCGCCAGCTCTCCCGTCAGATGCAAATTCTGATCCGCGACCTCATTGAAGACAGCCGCGATCTCCGCCATCGGCCCGTCGCCGGTGACGGTAAGACGCTTTCGGAAGTTGCCGTCGCGCATGGACACCAGAGCCGTCAACAACCTATTGACGGCAGCGGCGTCCACCTCGATCGTCCCGTTCTTCCGGGAGCGTCCGCCCTTCGCGCGCGTGTTTGTGCTACGCGCCGCTGCGCCAGACTCCACCGTGTCCCTCCCGTAGGGTCGACCGTCCTACCCGGGCATTTACTTCGAGCCTTCCCAGTGTTTCACCCTGCCCGAACCAGGCGATAACAGTTCGGCAGCATGGCACACCGCTCTCCGCCCGGCCGGAAGGGAAAACACCGGCATCCGGCACCCGCGCATACAGCGAACGTAAGTAACCTGGCATCCGGCTGTCCATCCGCCCCGGTCCGCCGGGCCGGGAGCACAAGGGCAGCCGCGTGAGCACGAAGCAACGGAGAGGCGCTGCGGTGACGCAAAAGCAGGGCGCCGAGCGGAGGCAGATCACCACTGTCGCCGCCCAGCGCACACCGGTGCGCACAGGCAGTGACCAGACACCGATGGGGAGACCAGTGATCACCGCGCGGGCTGCGGCCACCTTTGAGCCGGTCGGGCGCTCCGTCGCGACGGCACGGGCCTTCGTCCGGGACACCCTCCAGGGCTGGGGCCTCGGCGACATCGTGGACGACGCCGTCGTCCTCACCAGCGAACTGGTCACCAACGCCGTCGTCCACGCGGGCACGGCGGCCGAGGTCCTCTGCCTCCGCGACGAGGACGGCGTCCGCATCGAGGTCGTCGACCGCTACCCCGAGCGTGAGCTGCCCCTCCAGGACCCCGGCCAGATCATCGCCAACCCGGACCGCGAGGGAGGCCGTGGGCTGCTGCTGTGCGCCGCGCTGGCCACCCGCTGGGGCGTGGACTACACGGCGGCCGACAAGCGCGTCTGGTTCCGCCTGGACCTGCCTGAGCGGCCCGTGGGCGCCCGCTCCGCAGGACCGGCCCTCCCGGACTCGGCGCTGCCCGTCACCGATGCCCGCATCCATGTCGGCGTCATCCAGATCGACCGCACCGGCGCCATCTCCGCGTGGAACGAGGGCGCCCAGGAGCTGTTCGGCTATCCGGCGGACAAGGTCGTCGGCAAGCCCCTCTCCGACCTCGCCGCCTGGCCCCACACCCCCGGCACCGGCACCGGCATCGCCGAGGCCCTCCAGCTCTCCCGCTGGGAGGGCTCCTACGGAGTACGCGGCGCCGACGGCCGTACGATCCCCGTCTACGCCTCCCACCTGCGCGTACGCGACAGCGACGGCGAGCCCTCCACCATCTGCCTCCTGGTGCGCGACCGCGAGCGCGCCGTGCTCCAGTCGCCCCCGCGCACCCCGGCGCCGGACGCCGCCTCCCAGGGCAGCTCCCCCGAGCGCTCCGCCGACCCGTTCGAGGTCTTCATCGGCTCCCCGGCCCCCGATGACCTGGACGGACTCCTCCAGCGCACCGTCGAGCGCGCCCGCGACATGCTCGACGGCGACGCCGCCTACCTGCTGCTCGCCACCGACGACGAGACCGAGCTGGAGGTCCGCGCCTCCACCGGGCTCCCCTCGGCACGCCAGCGCTTCGCCCGCGTCCCCGTCGAGGCGGGCAGCGGACGCTACGGCTCCGCACGCATGCCCTCCGTCCACGAGGACCTCACGGTGGTCCCCGGCGCCGTGCCCCTCCTCGCGGGCACCGGCATGCGCTCGGTGGTCACGGTCCCCCTGAAGGTGGAGGGGCGCCTCACGGGCTCCCTGGGCGTCGCCACGGAGACCCCGGGCCGCTACACGAACGAGGAGGCGCTGCGCCTCCAGTTCGCCGCCGACCGCATCGCCCTGGCCGTCGAGCGCGCCCGCCTCACCGAGCTGGAGCGGCTGCGCCGCGGCTCCCTCTCCTTCCTCGTCGAGGCGTCCGACCTGCTCGCCGGCACCCTGGACCGCGACCAGACCCTCGCCCTCATGGCCCAGATGACGGTCCCGACGCTGGCCACCTGGTGCGCGGTCTACACCGTCGCCGACCAGGGCTCGGACCCCAAGCTCTCCTACGTCCTGCACGAGGACGAGGACCGCATCGACAACCTCAAGGCCCTGCTCTCCAAGGTCGAGCCCCCCGACCCCGTCCCGGCGCCGGGCGCCCGCGTGTGGACGGCCCCCTCGGACGCGGCCCACTCCGCCGCGCTGCGCACCTCGCTGCGCAGCGTCGTCATGGGTGAGGAAGATCACCATCTGACTCCCGGCGCGACGCTCGCCACGGCAGCCGCTGTCGGCGGCGAGACCGTGGTCCTGCCGCTCGTCGCACGCAACCGCGTCATCGGCATGCTCACCCTGGGCAAGCCCACCGACGAACGCTTCCGCCAGGAGATCCTGGAGCTGGCCGAGGACCTCTCCCGCAGGGCCGCCCTCGCCCTCGACAACGCCCGCCTGTACTCGGAGCGCACGGCCATCAGCCAGTCCCTCCAGCGCAGCCTGCTGCCGCCCGAGCTGCCCGAGGTCAGCGGCGGCGTCGAGGTCGACGTCATCTACCGCGCGGCAGGAGAGGGCAACGAGGTCGGCGGCGACTTCTACGACCTCTTCGAGATCAGCGACGGCACCTACGGTTTCGCCATCGGCGACGTCTGCGGCACAGGGCCCGAAGCGGCGGCCGTCACCGGACTGGCCCGCCACGCGCTGCGCCTGCTCGCCCGCGAGGGCCTGGGCGGGCCCGCCGTGCTGGAGCGCCTGAACACCGCCATCCTCGACGAGGGCGCCCGCAGCCGCTTCCTCACGCTCCTCTACGGCGAGATGCGCCCCCAGGAGAACGGCGGCGCGGAACTGAAGGTCGTCTGCGCGGGTCATCCGCTGCCGCTGCGCCTGCGCCAGGACGGCAGCGTCGAGCCCGCCGCGGAACCGCAGCCGCTGCTGGGCGTGATGGAGGACCTGGAGCTGTACGAGCAGCACGTCACGCTCGACCCGGGCGATGTGCTGCTCTGCGTGACCGACGGGGTCACCGAACGCCGCGAGGGCACCCGCATGCTCGGCGACGACGGCCTCGCGGACGTTCTCACCACGTGTACGGGTCTTACGGCGGGTGCTGTCGCCGCCCGTATCATGCGCGCCGTCGAACGCTTCGCCAGCGACGCGCCTTCCGACGACATGGCCATCCTCGCGATGCGTGTTCCCGAATAGCCCCGGAAGACGAGAAAGGCCCCCGCCAATTGGCGGGGGCCTTTCTCAACTCACGCGTACATCACGTGTACTGAGCCCCAAAACGGAATCGAACCGTTGACCTTCTCCTTACCATGGAGACGCTCTGCCGACTGAGCTATTGGGGCGTGCGGTCAGCGGAATAGATCTTACCCGACACCGCAGGGTGCTTGCGACCGGCTGCCCCGGCCCGTCAGTTGGCCCGTCTGACTCGTCGGTTCAGCAGGCGGGCTCCATGAGGAGACCGCCGAGGGCGTTGCAGGCGGACACGATCCGGTGCAGCTCACGCTTCGTCAGCGAAGCGCGCACGGGCAGCGCCAGCGTCTCGTCCGCGGCCCGCTCGGTCTCCGGCAGATGGACGTCGCAGCGGTACTCCGGCATCCGGTGCGCGGGAGTCTTCACCGGTACGTGGCATTCGACGCCGCGCGCCCGCAGCGCCCGCTTGAAGGCGTCCCGGTCGGGGCGGCCGTTGCCGGGCACCCGTACCACGTACTCCGTGTACGCGTGCTCCACCCCCTGGGCCACCGAGGGCTTGACCACGCCGGAGAGCCTGCGGTCGAGGTAGGCGGCGTGCTGACGGCGCCGTACAGCGTCGACGGCGATCACCGGTGGCATGGCCCCGAACTCGACGATCTGGAGCCCGGCGCGCTGCGCCAGCTCCAGCAGACAGACCATGTCGGCCGGGTGCCCGAAGAGGTGGACGGGCGCGATGGCGACGGTCCGGTCCGTGACCGCGGCCTCCGCGGCCTTGGGGTCCAGGCAGAAGTTCTTCGGATCGATGTCGGCGAAGACGGGCCGCGCCCCGGTCTGACGCACAGCCTCGGCGGCCTCCGCACCTCCGAAGGCCGGCAGTACGACCTCGTCCCCGACGCTTGCTCCTGCGGCAATCAACTGTGCCGTCTGTGTCGTCCCCATGTCGCGGATGTTGTCCACGCCACGTGAACTCCGGGTAAAGCGACGCAAAAAAGCCGTGGTCCCTGAACCAAACTGTTCAGGGACCACGGCTTTTCTTCAAAAGGAGTTCGGCGGCGTCCTACTCTCCCACACGCTCCCGCATGCAGTACCATCGGCGCTGAAAGGCTTAGCTTCCGGGTT
>NZ_BAAGSO010000055.1:0-10589 GCF_054782395.1 Streptomyces daliensis
CCCCGCGGGCGCGGGGAGCAGTACTACAGCCAGGACGACACCCTCCCCGAGCGGGGTCCATCCCCGCGGGCGCGGGGAGCAGTCTCGCTGACCTGGATGTTTACCGGGAGCAGGGGCCGTTCTGAGCAACTATTAGAGATTCGGACATTTCCACCATCCAGTCGAGCGAAGCGTCACCATTCAGCGTACGTACAGCGAGATCGCCCGCACGGATGACTGGGGCGGAGGGTGGAGCCGCCGGACTCCGGAGGGGGCGAGAACCGGCCACACCGCATGGGCGGTGACCTCCACACACTGGTCAGTAACGCTGTTTATCAGCCGTACCCGCCCAACAGGGCGATATCGCGGCCCTCTTGCGGGATCTAATCCTCCCTATGAACGTCAGGGGGCCGGATCCGGCGCGGCTGGGTGAAGGGCTGTCGCTGTCCGCGCGGAAGGTGTGGGCGAAGTCCGACCAGCGCGAGGGTGGCAGGAGCGGCGCCTGGCTGCCGTTGTGGCGGCACATGGCCGACAGCGGTGCGGTGGCCGGGCGGCTGTGGGATCACTGGCTGCCTTGGCAGGTGCGGCGGTTGGTGGCCGAGGCTCTGCCCGACGGCGAGGCGGACGCGCGTTTGCTGGCGGTGTGGCTGGCGACGGTGCACGACATCGGTAAGGCGACGCCCGCCTTCGCCTGCCAGGTGGAGGATCTCGCCGGGGTGATGCAGGACCAGGGGCTGGCGATGTCGACCCGGCGTCTGCTGACCGAGCGCAGCGCGGCCCCGCACGGTCTGGCTGGCCAGCTCCTCCTGGAGGAGTGGCTAGGTGAGCGCGGGTTTCCCAGGCAGGCGCGGGGGCAGTTCACCGTGGTCGTCGGCGGGCATCACGGCGTGCCGCCGGATGCCGGGCAGGTCCGGCATCTGCGGGGCAGGACGGACCTGTTGCGTACGCGGGGCCCGAGCGAGACCGTGTGGCGGGGCGTGCAGACGGAGCTGCTGGATGCCGCCGCTGCGGCGTGCGGGATCACGGAGCGGCTGGCGGCCTGGAGCAAGGTTCGGCTCCCGCAGCCCGTGCAGGTCCTGCTGTCAGCGACGGTGATCGTGGCGGACTGGATCGCGAGCAACCCCGACCTGTTCCCCTACTACCCCGACGCGCAGGGGCAGACCTCCGCGGAGCGGGTCGAGGCGGCCTGGCGGGGGCTCGAACTGCCCGCGCCCTGGCAGGCGGTGGACCCGCCGCCAGAGCCCGACGCGCACTACAGCTCCCGGTTCGTCCTCCCGCCCGGCGCCCGGGTGCGCCCAGTGCAGGCCGCCGCGGTCGAGCTGGCCCGGGAGCTGCCAGAGCCGGGGCTGCTGATCGTCGAGGCGCCGATGGGCGAGGGGAAGACGGAGGCGGCACTGGCCGTGGCGGAGGTGTTCGCCGCGCGGTCCGGTGCAGGCGGCTGTTTCTTCGCGCTGCCCACCCGGGCGACCGGTGATGCGATGTTCCCCCGGCTCAAGGACTGGCTGGGCCGGTTGCCGGATCAGGACGGGCAGCGGGGCGCGCACTCGGTCTTCCTCGCGCACGCCAAGTCCGCGCTCAACCCGCACTACACCGCGCTGATGGGCACCCCTTCCCGTCCGCTGGCCGTGGAATCGGACGACCTGCGCACGCGCGGCTCGCAGCGCGAGGGCCAACACGTCACACACGCCGCGGAGCTGGTGGCGCACCAGTGGCTGCGCGGGCGGAAGAAGGGGATGCTCTCCTCCTTCGTCGCGGGCACGATCGACCAGCTCCTGTTCGGGGCACTCAAGACCCGCCATCTCGCCCTGCGCCACCTGGCGTTGGCAGGCAAGGTGGTGGTCATCGACGAGGCACACGCCTACGACGCGTACATGGACACCTATCTGGACGGGGCGCTGGCCTGGCTGGGTGCCTACCGGGTGCCGGTCGTGGTGCTCTCCGCGACGCTGCCCGCGGCACGACGGCGGGAGCTGGCCCGAGCCTACGCGGGAGCGCAGGCGTACCCGCAGACGCTGCGACCGGACGAGGGCGGGGCCCCGCACGCGTACCCCCTGCTGACGGCTGTCGCGCCGGGGGGTACGGCGGTCGAGCGTGCCCCGGCCGCCTCCGGGCGCGCCACCAAGGTGCACGTCGAGACGCTGGCGGATGCCCCGGAGACCCTCGCCGAGCGCCTCGTCGCCGACCTGGCCGACGGGGGCTGCGCGCTGGTCATCCGAAACACGGTGGACCGGGTACGGGAGACCGCAGCCGCGTTGCGCGAGCGCTTCGGGACGGAGGCGGTGACGGTCGCGCACGCACGCTACGTCGACCTGGACCGCGCGGCCAAGGACACCGATCTGCGGGAGCGTTTCGGTCCGCCGCAGAGCTGTGCCGGGCGACGGCCGGAGAGCGCGCACATCGTGGTGGCCAGCCAGGTCGCCGAACAGTCACTGGATGTGGACTTCGACCTCCTGGTCACCGACCTTTCCCCGGTGGATCTCCTCCTCCAGCGGATGGGCCGCCTCCACCGCCATGAGCGGGAGCGCCCGCCACTACTGAGGACCGCCCGCTGCCTGATCACCGGTGTCGAGCCGGATGAGGAGGGCAGGAAGTGGACCACCGAAGGCGGGCCGGTACCGGTGCCGGTGCGCGGTTCGGCGGCGGTGTACGGGGCGTGGCCGCTGCTGCGCGCCGCAGCGGTGCTCCGGCCGCACCTGGCCAAGGACGGCCCACCCGTACGGCTCCCGGCGGACATCAGCCCGCTGGTGCAGGACGCCTACGGTGCGGCTCCGCAGGGGCCCGCGGGCTGGCAGGAGGCCATGGCGGTGGCGGAGAAGAGCGACGAGACACACCGGGCGCGGCAGAAGGAGAAGGCCCGCACATACCGGCTCACCGCGCCCAAGCCGCCGGGGAGGTCGCTGCTGGGCTGGATCGACGCGGGGGTCGGCGACGCCGACGACACTCCGACCGGGCGGCAGCAGGTGCGCGATGCCGAGGACAGCGTGGAGGTACTGGTCGTCCAGCGCACCGCCGAGGGCACCCTGCGCACCCTTCCGCATCTGCCGCCGGATGAACGCGGCAGGGCACGCGGACGGCTGGAGCTGCCCACCGACGCCGCGCCGGACCCGCATCGCGCCAGAGCGGTCGCGGCCAGTGCGCTGCGGCTGCCCTACCACTTCTGCTTCGCGACCGCGGACCGCGCGGTCGCGGAGCTGGAGGAGCTGTACGTCGAGGCGTGGCAGGGACGCGACTGCCACTGGCTGGCCGGGCAGTTGATCCTGGCGCTGGACGAGGAGTGTCAGTGCTCTTTGGCAGGCTTCGCATTGCGCTACTCGCCCGACGACGGTCTTGAGGTGACCCGTGCCCCCTAACGCGAGTTCAGCTAACGCGAGTTCAGCGGCCCGTGAGGCGGATGCGGTGCCCTCCTTCGATCTGACCTCGCAGCCGTGGCTGCCGGTCCTGCTGCGCGACGGTGTGGAGAAGGAACTGTCGCTGACCGAGGTGTTCGAGCAGGCGCACGACATCCGGCGAGTGCCGGGCGATCTGCCCACTCAGGAGTTCGCCCTGATCCGGCTGCTGCTGGCGGTGCTCTACGACGCGTTGGAGGGGGGACCGGACACCCGGGAGGCGTGGGAGGAACTGTGGACGGCGGGGCCGGACGGCTTCCCTGCCGACCGGGTCGCGGCGTATCTCGCTCGGCACCAGGAGCACTTCGACCTGCTGCATCCGGAGCGCCCGTTCTTCCAGGTGGCGGACCTGCGCACGGCCAAGGACGAGGTCTTCGCCCTGGACCGGATCGTCGCGGACGTCCCCAACAACGACCGTTTCCTGACCATGCGGGCCCACGGCGCACAGCGGCTGTCCTTCGCCGAGGCCGCCCGCTGGGTGGTGCACGCGCACGCCTGGGACGTCTCGGGCATCAAGTCCGGCGCGGTAGGCGATCCCCGGGTCAAGGCGGGCAAGGTCTATCCGCAGGGCGTCGGCTCGGCCGGGATGCTCGGCTGCGTCCTCGCCGAAGGGGACACCCTGCGCGAGACGCTGCTGCTGAACCTGATCCCCCGCGAGGAGGAGGACCTGCTGCGGCACGACGAGGAGGACCTGCCCGTCTGGCGTCGCCCTCAGCCCCTGGGGGCGGCCCCGCTGCCGGAGGCGGAGGCCGGACCGTTCGGGCCACGCGGTCTATACACCTGGCAGGCGAGGCGGGTGCGGCTGCACCACGACGGCGAGGCGGCGTACGGCGTGGTCCTCGCCTACGGCGATCCGCTCCCCTACCGCGACATGCACGGCCGCGAGCCGATGACCGGCTGGCGGCGCAGCGAGCAGCAGGAGAAGAAGCTGCGCACAATCCCGGTCTACCTCCCGCGCACCCATGATCCGGCCCGCACCGCCTGGCGGGGTCTCGCTTCGCTGATCACCGGCTATCCGCCCGAAGCAGCACGGAGGGGCGGGAGAGACGCGGCCCCGGGCATCACGCCGCGCGTGCTGGAGTGGCTGGGCCGCATGGCCGAGGAGAGCGACGCGCTGGGCCCGGACCACATGATCCGGGCACGGCTGCTGGGCTGCTCCTACGGCACCCAGCAGTCGGTGGTCGCCGATGTGGTGGATGACAGCCTGAGCCTGTCCGTGGTCCTGCTCTCGCCGCACGACACAGCGCTGCGCGATACTGCGGTGCGTGCCGTGCAGCTCGCGGAGACCGCGGTCTGGCTGCTGGGCAACCTTGCCGCAGGGCTCGCCGAGGCCGCAGGCACGGACCAGGCGACACCCCGGGCGGAGGCCCGCGAGCGCGGCTTCGGCGAACTGGACGGCCCCTTCCGCCAGTGGTTGGCCGGGCTCACACCCGGTGTCGATATCGATGAGCGACTGGAGAACTGGCGCCGCACCGCGCACGACCGGGTGCGTGCGCTCGGCTCAGAACTGGTTGCCTCCTCCAGCGAGGCGGCCTGGGAGGGACGCGTGAAGCCGACGGCGAAGGGCGGCACCTACTGGTTGAACTCCGCGAGTGTGGAGTACGGATTCCACAAGGAGCTACGCAAACGCGTCCTGGCGCCGGAAGACGACGGGCCGCCCGACGACGGCCAGGACTCGTCACCGGACCGACCCGAGGAGCTCACCCCATGACCACCAGCAGTCCGGCGTCCGCCGATGCCTGGCAGGACGCCTACGAGCCGGGAGTCGTGGGCGCTGCGGTAAACACGTTCCTGGTTCCGGTCCAGCGCGGTTATCTGCTGCCGAACAACGAGGCGTGGGCCGTCGCCCGGCTCGCCCAGCTCCGGCGCGGTGCGGGCAAAGCGCCGGAGGAGGTCCCGGAGCTGTTCGGCCTGACCGGCACCGAGAAGCTCTACACCGACAAAGGACGGTTGAGGAGCAGCGAGCACGGTCCCACCGCCGTTCATCTGGCGGTCACCCTCTACGCAGTGCACCAGCAGTCCCAGCACACCGCCCGGATGCACGTCCCCGGCCGTCGGCTGGGCCGCGCTGTGCGCGCGCTGATGCCTCAAGGGGAGATCAACGAGGGGCTGCGCCGCCGTTTCGTCCGCATCGCCGGGGCCACCTCGGCCACCGCACTCGCCTACCGGCTGCGGGAGTTGGTCCTGTTGCTGCGCCGTGAGGGCGAGCCGCTGGACTACGCCCGGCTCGCCGACCAGATCGAGCAGGCCCTCGATCCTGGCCAGCGCCTGAAGGTCCGCCAGGAATGGGGCCGGGAGTTCCACTCCGGATACCCGCGCAAGGAAGCCGAGGACACACAGGCCCCCGATGACGGTGGCTCGCGCTCCACCGGCCAGAACACACAGTGAGGATCAACCGTGAGCCGCACGATCATTGACATCCACATCCTCCAGACGGTCCCGCCGAGCAACCTCAACCGGGACGACTTGGGGACGCCCAAGACCGCGGTATACGGCGGGGTGCCCCGCTCACGGGTCTCCAGCCAGGCGTGGAAGCGCGCCACTCGCACCGCCTTCAAGGGACTGCTCGACCCGGCTGAGCTGGGGGTGCGGACCAAGAAGGTCGCAGAGCTCATCGGCGAGAGGATCCGAGAACTGGAGGAGGAGATGACAGCTGAGGAGTCCTGGGAGCTGGCCAAGGCCGTGGTGGAGGCGGGCACGGGCTCCAAGCTCCTCGTCCCGGAGCGTAAGTCGAAGAAGGACAAGGAGCCCGCCGACGGAACTGAGGAGGCGGCGCCGCAGCCGCCTGAGTCCAAGTACCTGATGTTCCTCAGTGCCCAGCAGCGGCGTGGCCTGGCCGAGTTGGCGGTCGAGGGCCGGGGCGACATCACCGCGTTTCTCAGGGTCAAGGAGAACAAGGATCGCGCACGGCAGATCGCCGACACCCGGCACTCGGTGGACATCGCGCTCTTCGGCCGGATGGTCGCCGATGGTGCCGACATCAACGTGGACGCCGCCGCCCAGGTCGCGCACGCCCTCAGCGTCCACAAGGTGGAAAACGAGTGGGATTACTACACCGCGGTGGACGACGAGAACGCCGAGGAGGAAACCGGCGCCGGGATGATCGGCGCCGTGGAGTTCAACTCCGCCACGCTCTACCGCTACGCCGCCCTGGATGTGGACCGGCTTGCCGACAACCTTGGCCAGGGCCTGGACGAGAAGGCCGACCGGGTCGCTCCGGTGCGCCGCGCGGTCGAGGCGTTCATCCGCGGTTTTGTCTCCTCCCTGCCGACCGGCAAGATCAACGCCTTCGCGCACCACACCCCGCCGGACGCCGTCGTGGTCAAGCTGCGCGAGACCCGGCCGGTCAGCTTCGTCGGCGCCTTCGAGGAACCGACAATGGACGAGTCCGGCAGCGGCCACGTCCGGCAGGCCAGCGAGCGCCTGGCCGAGCAGATCGCCGACGTCGAGGAGGCCTTCGGCGAGGAGGCCGTCGCCACCTGGGTGGTACGTGCCGGGCGCAACACCGCCAAGCTCGCCGAGGTCGGCACACCGGTCACGCTGGACGAGCTGGTGGAGGACGTCGGCACGGCGGTCGCACAGCGGTGGGACGGTACGCGGTGAGTGTGCTGATGCTCCAGCTCGCCGGGCCGCTCCAGTCCTGGGGCGCCGCCTCACGCTACTCCCGGCGCTCCACGGAGTCCGCACCGACCAAGAGCGGGGTACTCGGCCTGCTCGCCGCCGCCCAGGGCCGCTCCCGCACGGCCGACCCGTCCGACCTCGCCGCGCTGCGCTTCGGCGTACGCATCGACCAACCCGGCACACGTGTACGGGACTTCCATACCGCACACCACCAGGTGAGCGGGAAGGCGATGCCGGTCACCGAGCGCATCTACCTAGCCGACGCGGTCTTCCTGGCCGCCGTCGAAGGCGAGCGGACACTGATCGAGGAGCTGCACGCCGCCGTCCGCACACCGCACTACCTGCCCTTCCTCGGCCGCCGCGCCTGCCCGCCCGCGCGACGGCTCGACGCAGGAGTACGGCACCGGGCGGGACTGGAGGCCGCGCTGCGCGAGCACCCGTGGCTCGCCTCCCCCTGGTACCAAAGGCGGACCGCCCGCACCGCCCCGGAGCATCTGCCCGTGCTGCTGGATTCTGCGCCCGACGATCCTCCCGGCGACATCGTGGCCGACCAGCCGCTCAGCTTCGATCCGCGCCACCGCCGCTACGCCCGCCGGTCAGTGCAGCACGGCACCGTCCCACGGCCCGGCGCGGCACATCAAGTGCCGGAGCACGACCCGATGCAGCCGCTGAAGGACGACCGCTGATGTACCTCACCCACTTCCGCATCAACACCCCACGCCACGGGGCCCGCTTCCTGCTCTCCTCCCCCCAGCGCTGGCACGCGGCCGTGCTCGCCAGCTTCCCCGGCTTGCCCCCTGACCCCGGCGTCCGGCCCCGCATCCTGTGGCGGCTCGACCACAACGCCCGCGCCGACGTACACGCCTACATCGTCAGCCCCGACCGCCCCGACCTCACCCACCTGGTCGAGCAGGCCGGCTGGCCCAGCCTGGCCGAACCCGGCAACCCCGGCTGGGAGACCCTGCACTACCGGCCGTTCCTGGGGCGCCTGGCCAAGGGCGACCGCTGGGCGTTCCGGCTCACCGCCAACCCGGTGCACTCCATCCGCCGCAAGGACGGAGAACCCACCAAGCGCACCGCGCACGTCTCCCCGCGCCATCAACTCGGCTGGCTGCTGGAACGGCAGACGAGGCACGGCTTCATGCTGCTGCCGGGAGTGGTCCCGGACGCCCAGGATCCGCTGGAGCGGTACGCGGCCATCGTTCACGGCCGCCGCGACCTCTCCTTCCGCAAACGCCCCGACGACCCAGCACCGGGTACGGGGCCGAAGGGCAAGGGACGCCGCAGCGGCCCGGTCTCCCTGGTCACCGCCGTCTTCAGCGGACGGCTGGAGGTCACCGACCCCGACGCCCTGCGCAACGCCCTCACCCAGGGCATCGGCCGGGGCAAGGCATACGGCTGCGGTCTGCTCACCCTGGCCCCGGAGAGCTAACGCGATGACCACCGTCGGCAAACGCGGCGCCTCCTCCCCGCGCGAACTCACCCGCATCGGCGACCGGCTCTCCTTCGTCTACCTGGAGCGCGCCGTCATCCACTGCGCGGACAACGCGATCACCGCCGCCGACGGCGACGGCATCCGCCACCTCCCCTCCGCGACCATCGGCACCCTGCTGCTCGGGCCGGGCACGAAAATCTCCCAGCAGGCGATCCGACTGCTGGGCGAAAGCGGCGTGGGCATCGTCTGGGTCGGCGAACACGGCGTGCGCTACTACGCCGGCGGCCGGGCCCTCTCCCGCTCCGCCGCCCTCGCCGAGGCCCAAGCCCGGCTGTGGGCCAACCCACGCACCCGGCTGGATGTCGCCCGCGCCATGTACGCCCTGCGCTTCCCCGACGAGGACCCGGCCGGATGCAGCCGCCGGAAACTGCTGGGCATGGAGGGCGACCGCGTCAAAGCCTGCTACCGCACCGAGGCCGCCCGCACCGGCATCCGCTGGCGCGGACGCCGCTACGTCCAAGGCGACTTCGCCTCCGGCGACGCCCCCAACCAGGCGGTCACCGCCGCCGGACAGTGCATGTACGGCATCGCACAGAGCGTCCTCGCAGCCCTCGGCTGTGTGCCGGGGCTGGGCTTCGTCCACTCCGGACACGAACTGTCCTTCGCCCTGGACATCGCCGACCTCTACAAGACGGAGATCGGCATCCCGGTCGCCTTCGAGGTCGCGGCCGAGAGCGAGGAAGATGTCGGCGCCCGCGTACGCCGCGCACTGCGCGACCGCGTCCACGCCGCAGGACTGCTGGAACGCTGCGTCCACGACGTGAAGACGCTGCTCGCCCCCGGCCTGGCGGACAGCACCCCGGCGGAGGACGACGACCCGCTGCGCGACCGCGTGACGCTCCAGTCCGACCGCGGCGAAGAACTGGAGTCCGGCCACAACCTCGGCGAAGGATTGATCTGGTGACCGTGATCGTCCTGTCCAACTGCCCCACCGGGCTCCGAGGATTCCTCACCCGCTGGCTCCTCGAAGTCTCCCCCGGCGTCTTCGTCGGCAGCCCCTCAGCCCGCATCCGCGACGCACTCTGGGCCGAAGTACGCGAATACGCCCGCGAAGGCCGCGCACTCCTCACCTACAGCACCAACACCGAACAGGGCTACACCTTCGAAACCCACGACCACCACTGGCAACCCACCGACCACGAAGGCATCACCCTCATCCACCGCCCCACCGAACACCCCACCAGCCCCACCCCCGACACCACCCGCCCACCCCGCCCAGGCTGGAGCAACACCGCCAAACGCCGCCGCTACGGCCGCTGAAGAGCCGAAGACCGGAGCCCGCCCCCGCGGGCGCGGGGAGCAGCGGGCCTCGGCCTTGGTGCGGTAGTTGGGGTCGGGTCCATCTCCGCGGGCGCGGAGAGCAGGGGGCCACGCCGTCGGCGACCACTCCGCCGTGGGGCCCATCCCCGCGGGCGCGGGGAGCAGCTCCTGCGGCAGGCGCCGACCGGCCGGAGGTGGGGTCCATCCCCGCGGGCGCGGGGAGCAGGACGACCGGCCCCGGGCCGTGGTTCACGCCCAGGGTCCATCCCCGCGGGCGCGGGGAGCAGATCCGGAACGTCTCGTCGTACGTGCTGGCGATGGGTCCATCCCCGCGGGCGCGGGGAGCAGGGGGGGAGCGTCCAGAGTGCCACGGGCGTCGCGGGTCCATCCCCGCGGGCGCGGGGAGCAGAGCGCGGTGGGCGACAGTTCCACGGCGATCTCGGGTCCATCCCCGCGGGCGCGGGGAGCAGTCCTTGAGCACTCCGGCGATGCGCAGCGCCCGGGGTCCATCCCCGCGGGCGCGGGGAGCAGGCCGCGTCCGGGTCCACGGCCGCTGCCGCCTCGGGTCCATCCCCGCGGGCGCGGGGAGCAGTTCGGCCAGCTCGACGCGACGGACCTGACCGGGGGTCCATCCCCGCGGGCGCGGGGAGCAGCTCCCCGATCGCGGGCCCATGGTCGTCGAGCTGGGTCCATCCCCGCGGGCGCGGGGAGCAGTCTCGTTGACCTGGGCGTTTAGCGGGAGACGAAGCCCTTCTGAGCAACAAGTAGAGATTCGGACATTTCCACCACCCGACTGGACGAACCACCCTCATGCATCCCACTAGGCGCAGGATACGTACCGGGAATCC
>NZ_BAAGSO010000056.1:0-6987 GCF_054782395.1 Streptomyces daliensis
ACCGGCGCGGTGATCGGTATCGACTGGGGCGTGCGGGAGACGGCCACCACCACCAGCGACGCCCATGACCTTCCCCACCCGCAGCACGGGCGCACGGCGGCGCACAAGCTGGCCCGGTACCAGCGCATGATGGCCCGCCGCCGCCCGGCCAGGGGACAGGCGGCGTCGAAGGGCTACCGCGAGGCGAAACGGCAGACAGCGAAAGCGCACCAGAAGCTGACCCGGCAGCGCCGCGAGACCGGCCGTAAGTGGGCCAAACGTGTCGTCCACGACCATGACGCCCTGGCCGTGGAGGACTTCCGCCCGAAGTTCCTGGCGAAATCGACCATGGCCAGGAAGGCCGCCGACGCCGCGATCGGCGCCACCAAACAAGCCCTGGTGGAGATGGCCCGCAAGCACGGGCGCATCCTGCACCTGGTCCATCCCGCGCACACCACCATGGACTGCGCACGGTGCGGAGCGAGAACCAAGCACGCACTCCCCCTCTCCGAAAGAACCTATGCCTGCACCACGTGCGGAGCCGTCTCACCCAGAGACAAGAACTCCGCACGTGTGATGCTGGTCCGGGCTGGTCTGCACCCCGGCT
Source organism: Streptomyces daliensis (assembly GCF_054782395.1). NCBI lineage: Bacteria > Bacillati > Actinomycetota > Actinomycetes > Kitasatosporales > Streptomycetaceae > Streptomyces > Streptomyces daliensis. The sequence continues at coordinate 587 of NZ_BAAGSO010000056.1, forward strand.
AGCGCTGATCGTGCAAGCCCTGTACGCCCGCCGGGCCGCAGGCAACGTGAGCTAGAAATCCCCCTCATCCACGAAGGGGAGGCGTCAAAGCAAGGATCCTGCGCCCGAAGGGACGCAGGAGGAAGGGGAGTTACCGCGCGTAAGCGCGCTCGCCGTCGGCATCAGGCCACGACGAGGAACAAGAGGAACAAGAGGAACAAGGGGAGGAGGGACGGGGAAGCCTGGGGCCGGGGAACCGGCGCCGGGCTCAGTTGGGCGCGGCCAGCTCCGCCCAGACCGTCTTGCCGGTGCCCTCGGGGTTGCGTACGACGCCCCAGTCCAGGCAGAGCCGCTGCACGATGAACATGCCGTGGCCGCCGGGCCGCCCCGCGCGGTGCGGCGTACGGGGCGCGGGCGAGCCGCTGCCCAGGTCGACGATCTCCAGGCGCAGCACCTTGGGGCCGCTGCCGACCCGCAGCTCCTCGGGGCCCTCGGCGTGCAGGCAGGCGTTGGTCACCAGCTCGGAGACGACGAGGAGCACGTCCTCGGCCGCCGCGCGCTGGTCGCCGGTGGCCGCTGGCAGCCAGCCCCAGTCCTGGAGCGCCTGCCGGGTGAAGTCCCGCGCGCGCGGTACGGCGCCGCTGACTCCGGCGAGGCGCAGCCTGCGCACCTGGCGGATGGGGCGGCCCTGTGCGGTGGCCCCGCCCTCGTCCGACGCCTGGCCCGAGGGACCCGGCGCACCAGAGGCACCGGAGGCGCCAGAGGCACCCGAGCCGCCGGACCCGCCAGGAGTCCCTGTAGCGCCGGAGGAGCCGGGCACGCCGGGCGTGCCGTGCGTCCCGCGACCACGGGAGCCGGGTCCTGGACCCACACCCCCGCCCTCGCCGCTCTCGGCTCCTGGCACGACGCCCCCGGCCTCCGACACGGCGGCGGTCGCCGGTGCACCCTCGCGCTCCGGGCCGCAGTCGCCCGCCGGGTGCGGCCGGGTGGTGCTCATCAGTGGTTCACCTCACCGATCACCGATTTACCGTTTCGTCGCCTCGTGCCGGCCTGGTCGAGCGGCTTGACGAATGTCTGACAGATTCAGGGGTCTCCTGCCCTACCGGACCGTGAGAACACCCACGGATTCGGATGGACTGGTGTGATGCGCGTAACGCCCCCGTGACCTAGGGGTACGGAGATGTCGCGGGGATTACACCCCGGGCGCGCTCGCGAGCGCCGCATCAAGATCATCGTGCACCGTGAAGACGGCTTCCGCACCTGTGATCTCGAAGACGCGCGCGACCACCGGCAGCATCCCGGCGAGATGGACCCCGCCGCCCGCGGCCTCGGCCTTGAGCCGGGCCCCCAGGAGGACGTTCAGGCCCGTCGAATCGCAGAACTCCAGCCGCGAGCAGTCCACGACCAGGCGGCTGTAGCCCTCCTCGACGCTCTGCTCCAGCGGCTCGCGCAGCAGATCGGCGGTGTGGTGGTCCAACTCACCCTCGGGCGTCACCACGGCACTGACCCCCTGGTGCCGTACGTCGACCGTCAGCCGGCCCCGGCTGGTGCTCCCGGGCATCCCGCGGTCCATGCACACCCCTTCTGGTTGCGTATGCGCCTTCACTGCTGCCCCCCGACAAGCGGTTCGAACCCTACGCCTTTGCCGCCACGTTCGGTAGCTGAACAACCCACACATTGGCGCAAATTCGGACATAAAGGACTTGCCATGCCCGCGCGTGAGCGGGTAGGTCTAGAAGGGACAGAAGCAAGACAGTGGCTTTGGAGGCGCCGCACACCGCAGTGCACGTCACGGCTTCGGCAGCCATATGCCGAGAAATGATGGAGGACACATGTCACCCCGGCTCGATAACGGGATATCGGAATCGACCGACCAGGCCGCCCCGGAGGTACCGGAAGAGTACCGCCCGGAAGAGCTCCCGGAACCCACGAGTCCGGACACGGTCGAGGACCTCTTCGACCAGCTCCAGCTCCCCGAGATCCCGCCCTACGACGAGGTGGGCCCGCTTGACGCGCGGGCGCTGTCCAAGACCCTCTTCGGCCGCCTTGAGCACCTGGAAGAGGGCACCCACGAGTACGCGTACGTACGGAACACCCTCGTCGAGCTGAATCTCGCCCTGGTGAAGTTCGCGGCCTCCCGCTTCCGCTCCCGCAGCGAGCCGATGGAGGACATCGTCCAGGTCGGCACGATCGGCCTGATCAAGGCGATCGACCGCTTCGAGCTGAGCCGCGGCGTCGAGTTCCCGACCTTCGCGATGCCGACGATCGTCGGCGAGATCAAGCGCTTCTTCCGCGACACCTCCTGGTCCGTGCGCGTGCCGCGCCGCCTCCAGGAGCTGCGCCTCGACCTCGCCAAGGCCGGTGACGAACTGGCACAGCGGCTCGACCGCGCCCCCACCGTCGAGGAACTCGCCCAGCGGCTCAACCTCTCCGCAGAGGAAGTCGTCGAAGGCATGGCGGCCAGCAACGCCTACACCGCCAGCTCCCTCGACGCGCAGCCGGAGGAGGACGACACCGAGGGCACCCTCGCGGACCGCATCGGCTACGAGGACCACGGCCTTGAGGGCATCGAGTACGTCGAGTCGCTCAAGCCCCTCATAGCCGAACTCCCGCCGCGCGACAGAAAGATCCTTTCGCTGCGTTTCGTGGCGAACATGACGCAGAGCGAGATAGGCGAGGAACTCGGCATCTCCCAGATGCACGTCTCACGGCTGCTCTCGCGGACCCTGGGCAAGCTGCGCAAGGGCCTGATGCTCGACGAGTGAGATGACGTTTCGCGCGTACGTGTGATGCGGACGTCCGTGGGTGGGCCGTCCCGGTCTTGTGGCACCGGGGCGGCCCACTACGTGTTTCCGGCGCCCCTCCGGCGCCGTTTTCCCGGCGCGCGACGGGTGGCCGACGGGTGGTTCCCGACCCCCGCCAAGGGTGGCGTTTCTCACTGTGCCACAGCAAAGTTCGTGGAATTGGCACGTACTTCAGCGTGAGAGCATTGCCAGGTTCTGACCCGCCGACGACCTTGTGAACAGCGGACCGCGGCCCCTGCCGCCCTATCGGCTCTCCCTGATTTTTCCACTCCGGGGTGCGGTTCGTGCCTACTCACGGAGGCGAAGGGAGACCCGGAAACTTGGCCAGCACCCCCACGAATCCGCAAGGCAGTTACCGCCGCTCGCTCGGCACCCTGGCACTCACCGCGACGGGCCTCGGCTCGATCATCGGCTCCGGCTGGCTCTTCGGGGCCGAGCGGGCCGCCGCCATCGCCGGACCGGCCGCGATCCTGGCCTGGGTCATCGGCGCCGTGGTCGCGCTGACCATCGCCCTCACCTACACCGAACTGGGCTCCATGTTCCCGCGCGCGGGCGGCATGGTGCGCTACGGCCAGTACTCGCACGGCTCGCTCTCCGGCTACCTCGCCGCGTGGGCCAACTGGATCGCGATCGTCTCCGTCATACCCGGGGAGGCGACCGCCTCCGTCCAGTACATGAGCTCCTGGTCCTTCGACTGGGCGCACGATCTCTACGACGGCAAGGAGCTGACCGGCACGGGCGTCGCGCTCGCCAGTGTGCTGCTGGTCTTCTACTTCTTCCTCAACTGGTTCGCGATCACGCTGTTCGCGAAGACCAACACCGCGATCACCGTCTTCAAGGTCGTCGTCCCGGTCCTCACCGCGGGCGCCCTGATCGCCGCGCACTTCGACACCGGCAACATCAAGGACAACGGCGGCTTCACGCCCAACGGCTGGAGCGCCGTCTTCACCGCCGTCGCCGTCTCCGGCATCGTCTGGGCCTACAACGGCTTCCAGTCGCCGATCAACATGGCCGCCGAGGCCCGCACCCCGGGCCGTTCGCTGCCCAAGGCCGTCATCGGCTCCATCGTGATCGCGCTGCTCATCTACCTGGCCCTCCAGGTCGCCTTCCTCGGCGGCGTGCCCGCGGCCGACCTCAGCAACGGCGAGGGCTGGGCGGGCCTCTCCTACGACTCGCCGCTCGCCGATCTGTCGCTGGCCTGGGGCCTCAACTGGCTCGCGATGCTGCTGTACGCCGACGCGTTCATCTCGCCCTCCGGCACCGGCATGATCTACGCGGCCACCACGTCGCGCATGATCCACGGCGTCCAGGAGAACGGGCATCTGCCCGGCGTCTTCGGCCGCGTCGACAAGAAGACGGGCATCCCGCGCCCCGCGCTGGTGCTCAACCTCGTGATCTCGTTCCTCTTCCTCGCCGTCTTCCGCGGCTGGGGCTCGCTGGCCGAGATCGTGTCCGTGGCGACGGTCATCTCGTACATCACGGGCCCCGTCGCCGTGATGTCGCTGCGCCGCCTGTCGCCGGGGCTCGCGCGGCCCGTGCGGCTGCGCGCCATGCCCGTCGTCGCGCCGCTGGCGATGGTCTTCGGCTCGCTCGTCCTCTACTGGGGGCGCTGGCCGCTCACCGGCAAGGTCATCCTGATCATGGCCGTCGGCCTGCCCGTCTGGGCCTGGTACGAGCTGCGCAAGCCGTGGGCCGAGCTGAAGCCGCACCTCAAGGCGGGCGCGTGGATGGTCGCGTACCTGCTCGTGATGGCGCTGGTCTCCTGGGCGGGCGGCACCGAGTTCGGCGGCAAGGGCTACCTCGCGCCCGGCTGGGACCTGCTGGTCGTCGCCCTCCTCGGGCTCGCCTTCTACTGGTGGGGCATCCGCAGCGCCTGGCGCAATCCCTCGCTCGTGCGGATCGAGGAGGAGATGGCGGCGGAGGCGGCGGCCGAGGCGGCCGAGTCCGGGTCCGGGTCCGGGTCCGGGTCCGGGTCCGACTGCAGGGGCGGTCCCGAGGGCGGCACGCCCGTGCGGGAGCCCGCGGGCGTCTGAGACCCCAGCGGTATGTGACGGCGGCGGCCCGTGAGCGCGAGACGCTTACGGGCCGCCGCCGTCGTCGTGGGGGCCCGTGGCTATGCGCCGACGCGCTGTCCCCGCCGCCACACCTCGCTGACGAGGGGGACGCCGGGGCGGTAGGCGAAGTGCACGTGGGAGGGCGCGTCGAGGAGGGCCAGGTCCGCGTACGTGCCGGGTGCCAGCCGTCCCACGTCGTCCCTGCGCAGCGCCCGCGCGCCACCGGCCGTCGCCGCCCAGACCGCCTCGTCGGGCGTCATGCCCATCTCGCGCACCGCGATGGCCACGCAGAACGGCATCGACGAGGTGAACGACGAGCCCGGGTTGCAGTCCGTCGACAGCGCGACGGTGGCACCGGCGTCCAGGAGGCGCCGCGCGTCCGGGTAGACGGCGCGCGTCGAGAACTCGCAGCCCGGCAGCAGCGTCGCCACGGTACCTGTGCGCGTGTCGCTGCCGCTCCAGCTCTGGGCGAGCGCGTCCACGTCTGCTTCGGTGAGGTGCGTGCAGTGGTCGGCCGAGGCCGCGTCCAGCTCCACGGCGAGCTGGACGCCCGGCCCGTACGAGAGCTGGTTGGCGTGCACCCTCGGCACGAGCCCCCTGTCCCTGCCCGCGGTGAGGATGGCGCGCGCCTGGTCCCCGTCGAACGCGCCCTTCTCGCAGAACGCGTCCACCCAGCGCGCGTACGGGGCGCACGCGTCCAGCATCTCGCCCGTGACCAGCGCGACATAGGCCGCGGGATCGTCCGCGTACTCCGGGGCGACGATGTGGGCGCCCAGATACGTCACCTCGTCGGTGTGCGCGGCGGCGACGCGCAGGGCGCGGGCCTCGTGCTCGGTGGTGAGGCCGTAGCCGGACTTCGTCTCCATGGTGGTCGTGCCCTGGCGCAGGGCCTCGTCGAGATGCGCGCGCAGATTGCGGGCCAGCGCCTCGTCGGTCGCCTCGCGGGTGGCGGCGACCGTCGTACGGATGCCTCCGGCCGTGTAGGCGTTGCCCGACATGCGGGCGTTGAACTCGGCGGTGCGGTCGCCTGCGAAGAGGAGGTGGGAGTGGGAGTCGACGAAGCCGGGGATCACGGCGCGGTGCGTCGCGTCGTACGCGGTGTCCGCGGCGGGCGCCTGTGCGGCACCCCCCACCCACACCACCCGCTCCCCCTCCACCACGATGGCGGCCTCCTCGATGATCCCCAACTCCCCCTCTCCGAGGGACGGTTCGTTGGTGACCAGCCTGCCGATGTTGTCGATGAGCGTCGTCGTCATCGTCTGTTCCTCCGTCGGGGTTCCGGGTGGGGTGTTCGTCGGGGGTGTTGCGCGGGACGGTGGGCCGGTGTGGTGGGTGCCGTAGGGTCCCGCGCTGATTTTTGCGCCGTGGCACGGGGGCGCTGCGCGTGTGGCTTGGCGTCGTGTTCGGCTGTCTGGCCGGTGGCTTCGGCGCGGCGTGTGGTTGCGGTGCGGTGCGGCTGGCGCCGCGTGGTTCTTGGCTTGCGCCGGTGGTCGTGGGGTTGCTGTGTGGTGGGGGTCGGTGCCGCGCCGGGGTGTCTCCTCGGGCGGCGACAAGTGCGGGTCGG
>NZ_BAAGSO010000057.1:0-58867 GCF_054782395.1 Streptomyces daliensis
CCGCAGCTTCCGCAGCGCGAACGCGAACCGCGAAACCGGCCCCGCGCCCGGATCCACCGGACTCTCCCGACGCGGCATCCCACCCCCCTGCCCGACGGCGACGTTTGATGCGCGGAAACCTACGCACCCGCCCCGACCATGGCAAGACCCCACAAAAGCCACCCCACGCATCCAAGCCGTGCCGTATCAGGGCCGCCCCGGTCACTGTGACGTGCGCGGCGGTGGCTGTCCGGAATCCATGGTGTCCTCCTCCACCGTCCTGAGCAGGTCCCCGATGTCGAGTTCGTCGATGGCGGCGGCGAGTTCGTCCACCACCGCCGTCGCCCGCGCCAGGCGCTGCGTGAGGGGCCCCTGTTCGAGCCGGACTCCGACGCGGTGGAAGGCGCGCTCGAAGAGGGCGAGTGCGAAGTCCTGGGTCTGTGGCTCCAGGATGACGAACGAGACGTGCGTACTGGACTCGTCGGTCGCTCGTGCGGTGTGGGCGACCCCCGGCGGCATGTAGAGCGCGTCACCGCGGCGGAGGGTGACCTCGGCGACGTCGGTGCCCGGACCGTCGGACGGCAGGGAGCCGACGGCCCACCAGCGCGACGGAGCCTCCTGCTCCACCCGCCACTGTTTCGAGCCGGTGATCTGGACGGCGATCACGTGCTGGGCATCTCGGTGCCAGCCGAGGCCGGGGCTGTGCGCCGGGGTGTGGAAGACCGTCGCGTCGCAGGACGCGCGCAGCGCCGAGGAGACACCGGCGGTGACCGCGCCGAGAGAGTCGATGAGACGGTTGGCCCGGTAGACCACCGCCGTGGCCCCGTCGGCCAGCAAGGCCCGTGCCTTCGCCCGGTCCAGCTGCCCCGCGTCCGAGGGCGCTGCCTCTTTGTCCTCGACGGTGACGTCGCGGTCCGGGATCTGGCTGCCGTTCCGCGCGAAGGTGATGTGCGGGGGCCGCAGCGATTCCTCCTCCAGCAGTCGTTCGATCGTGACGGCGTTGAGGGCATCGAGCAGGGGCGGCGGGACGCGCAAGGCCGCCGGGCGGTGTCCCCAGGCTGTTTCGACGGTCGCGCGCTCGGTCGTGAGCAGGCCGAACCCGTCCGGCATCGTCATCGCGGCGCCCCCTTGCCGGAACGCGGCCGGATGACGACCAGCCTGTGGAAGTAGCGGAGCTGCTCCGTGTCCTCGTCCACCGGCACGCCGTCGACCTGGACCCAGGCATGGGCGGTGAAGGGTTCCGTGCGCACGCCTACGCACCACTCGGGCCAGGTGCCACGAAGGCGGCACAGCAGCGCGGTGGCTATCGAGCGTTGCAGGCACCACGGGCCGGTGCACCTCACGCTGACGAAGAGGACGGCGTCGCGGGCCCGGTGGGCCTCGTCCACGCGACTGGGCCGCGCGCCGCGGCGGAACGCCTCCAGCAGGGCGAACTGACGCTCCGGGGGCAGTTTCGCGATGCCCAGGGCGAGCAGGACGGCGACTCGCGCCAGTGGACGTACCCACAGCGACGGCGGTGCGCCCGCCCGCTCGTTGACCATCGAGATGCTCATCGGGCCAGCAACTTCGCATCCTGGAGCTGGCGTACCAGCGCGTGGACGTCGGAGACGGCCTGAACGGTTTCGCCGGGGAACTGCTCCTGGAGCCGGGTCGCGGCCGACTCCACGGTCTCGCCGCTCAGCAGCAGCCGGACGACCTCCGATCCCGTGCCGTTGAGCTGCCAGTACCGTCCCGTGCGTCCATTGAGGAAGACGATGCCGTCCTCCGACTCCACCATCTTGACGAAGGGAGAAAGAGCTATGTGTGCCACTGGAACCTCCTTTTCTGCTTCTCTTTTTCCGTCGTGTCGGTGTTCGTGTCAGTGCTGGGGCTGTGCCGCCTTCTCCAGGACGGAACGCAGCCACGCCTCGCAGGCCAGCGTCTTTTCGAGCGGCCCTACGTGCATGGGATCGGGCATGATGTCCGAGAGCGCGCGGCGGAATCCCCCGCGGTCGACCAGACCCAGATCGACGAGGCGTGACTCCTCGCACATCTCCCGCAGCTTTCCGAGGTTCCGCCTCCGGCCCTCGTAGACGTCCACCGTGAAATGACTCTTCGTGGTCCGGTCGAGGACATAATCCGGAACCGTTCCTCTCAGAGCCGCTGCCAGTACGGGTTTATGGCGGCCCATCACCTGACGGCCGGCCAACTGGACGGAGAGCGCGGTCTCCACGACCCGGTCGTCGAGGTACGGAGCTTCGAAGCTCACCCCGGAATGACCCGCGAGCGTATTCGAGAACCGGACGATCGTGCCGTTCACCCGAATGCAGCGCAATATCTCGTGATGGGTGGGGAGCGACGACAGGGGGGCGGGGTTCGTCGCCGCCGCGCGGAGCACTGTCTCCCGTGCAAGCTCTGCCGCTTCTCCGGAGATCCACGGAGGAAGATGCGGGGCCGGTTCCCAGCCCACTTCCGACTCGGGACTCGGCGGGGACAGCAGTTCGCCGGCGGACCTGCGCAGCCATTCGGCGTACGGCGGGAATTTCCGGACGACGCGCAAAGTCGTCCCCAGGGACCAGCGCCGCCGGGCGCGCATCGCACGGATCATTCCCAGGGAACCAAGGAGGCTCTGCTGGGCCATGGCGTTCAGATGGGTCGTTCCGGTGGCCGCCAGTTCATCGCTTCCGTGGCCCTGAAGGTGCCGGGTGACCCCGTGAGCGGCCATGATCCGGGCGACGGTTTCCATATGACTCGCCATGGCGACGAACGGCGGTGGCTCGTCCGTCGCGAAATCCTCGCGGTCCACCGCTTCGTAGTGCGAGGGCGCGCTGTCCCCTTCGAGGACGATGTGCTTGGCGTCCGGCAGATCCGCCGCGGCGCGGTCGGCGACGCTGTCCTCACAGTTGACCGGGTCCATCAGCCGGCGGCGTATGGTCACCAGCCGGCTGCCCTGCCCCGCGGCGAGGAAGCACAGGCTCGTCGAGTCCATCCCGCCGGAGAGATCGGCGCCGACGACCGGTGAACTGCTCGTGCGTGCGGCCACCGCTGAGGCCAGTGCCTTCCGGAATTCGGGAGCGGCCACCTCGACCGGGAACTCCGGCGCCGGGGGAGTCCACCATCGCACCGGCTCGGCGGTTCCATCGGGGGCCAGAGCCAGGTAATGCGCGAAGGGGAGAGGGGCGATCTCTCTCCACACGCTGCGTTCGCTCAGCGGCCACGGCGGCGTGAAGTCGAGCAACTGGAGCGTGAGCTGGTCCTCGGCCAGGGTCAGCCGCCGCAATGTGCTCAGGACGGATACCCGGTTCGACGCTACCGTGATGCCCGCGCAGTCCGTGGAGAAGACCTCGCGGGCGCCGGAGAGGGTGCCCTGGAACCTGACGCGGCCGTCGAGGGAGGCGACCAGATGGAAGCAGCCCGCGGTGCGGTCCACGATCCTGTCCAGATCCCGCACGGAGCGGGCCTTTTCGAGCTGATTCAGCAGAGCGGGTTCCGTGATGTGCGCGGTACCGAGGAGCACGACCTTCGACGGCCCGGCCTCTACGTGGACGGCGGCCTCGGCGGGCCAGTCCCCGACCAGCCAGGGGCGGCCGGACCGGTGGCGGATCGTGTTTTTCCGGTACTCCTCGGGTAACTGCGCGGTCACCTCCTCCGCGGCGGGATGGTCCGGCAGTACGACGAATTCCATGGAATGCTCCAACTGTTGTGGTGGTGTGCGTCGACGCCGAGTGAGGGGCGATGGGCGACGGGGCCGCGGCCCGGTCATCGAATTCCGGAGGAATGCTGCTGATGACCGGGCCGCGGCTACGGCGTCAGAACGAATATCCCAAGAATAAATCAGGGATCCATCCGCCTACCCAGCGTGTCTTCTCGGAGAACTCACCGATCTCGATCAGAGTGGGAATCTCGTAGTGATTCTTCGTGCTCATGTTCCTTCAGCTCCTTTTGCACGGTGTTTCCGGTGCGGTTCTGTGGGCGGTGCCGCGACCCGGTTGCCGGTGGCCGGAAATGGAGCAACTGGCAACCGGGTTACGGTCAGTGGGTCAGCCGCCAAAAGTGCTGAGGAGGTCCGGAACCCACCCCACGCGTACCCAGCGCGTCTTCTCGGAGAAGCCGCCGATCTCAACCAGTGCGGGGGCCTCGTAGCGAGTCGTCGTGTTCATGTTTTTCACCTCCATCCCTCGGATTTCTCTCAGCTTGCCTCGCTCGCAGTCGGGGTGTCGTTGACACTCCTTATCCACCTGTTGACGGTTTCTCCACTTCACGGCCTCGTGCAGTGCTGCCTGAGTTCCTGGGGCGGGATTCCGTACGCGGCGCGGAAGACCCGGCTGAAATGCGCGTGGTGGGTGAAACCCCAGCGGGTGGCGATGGCATGCACGGGGAGGCTGGCCAGACGGGGGTCGGCCAGGTCGCGGCGGCAGTGCTCCAGGCGACGGTGGCGGATCCAGGCGGCGACGGGGGTCCCGTGGCTGTTGAACAGTTTGTAGAGGTAGCTGACCGAGATCTTGTGCGCCGCGGCCACCGTCCGCGGTGACAGGCCCGGATCCGCCAGGTGCCGTTCGATGAAGGCGTGGATGCGGGCTCGGAGGGCCTCGTGGGGCGGTTCCTGGTCCGGGGAGCGGTCGACCCGGAGCGTATGGGCGAGCCAGGTGGCCAACAGGCCGGTGGTGACATCGGCCAGGCGGGCGGCGTCGGCGGACGGCGGATCGTCCGTGTGCCGGTCCAGCGCGGTCAGGTAGCGGGCGAGAAGCGCTCCCATGCCCTCTCCGCTGGATGTGCGCACGACTTCCAGCTCGGGGGAGGCGTCCGGAGGTAACGGCAGCAGACTGCGGGGCACCTGCGCGAGGAGAGCGGTGAATTCCGGTTCGGCGGTGTGGCAGGTCAGCGGCCGGGAACTGTCGTACAGCGCCATCTCGTCCGTGCGGAGCGCCGCCACGCGTCCGCCACCCGCGTCGTGTTCGACGGTGCACGAGCCGTGCACGTTGAGCCAGAGCGTGCAGGTCTTCGGGGCCGGCTGTCCGGCCGGGGGCGCTGGGGGAGCCGGGGGAGGGGCGTCCTGCCCCGGTGGCCGTGCGCGGGCCATCCGGGAGAGTTTCACCGGCCCGAGGTCCACGGTCCGTACGGTCTCCACGGGCCGTACGGAGGCAGTGCGGAAGGTCGCCGGCTCCTCGTCGCCGAGTGCGTCCGTCGTGCGTATCGATGATGTCGCCAAGAGATCCTCATCCTCCGGATTCGTTCGCGGTGTTCCCGCGGGACGCGGGGGATCGTCGGGTACGGGATGTCGGGGGAGTCGGGGAATTCGTCAGCGGATGAGCGCAGGACGTGCGGCCATCGGCCCTTGCCGAAGAAGAGGGCGCGTCCGCCTGGCATGGCAGGTGGAACGCCGGGCCTGTGCGGCTTCACCGGATGACGTCCGGTCGCCATCAAACCGCTATCGGGCCAACCGCTGTCAGGCCGCATTGGAACCCGAACCGGACGGACAGGCATGGCCTCTCTTCGCTCCCCCGTTGTCGGACGTCTCGTCCCTGGTCGTTCCGCGGCCTCGTCGAAGGCAGCGGCGATGTGGCAGCCGTCGGCACCGCGTACAACAAGGCCCCGGCGGCTGCCTGTAGTGCAGCCTTGACAGCCGGGGCGTTGTTGCACAGGCCCCTCCCCGGTTGTGGGACAACGGCAATCGCCGTGCCGGGTGGGGGATTTGCATGGGTGAGGTCTTCTTTATGTGATTCGCGCCAGGAGAAGGGCGAGCGCGTAAGTTGCCGTAAAGGCTGGCCCGGAGAATCGGCGGAACCGGGCGCGAGGCCGGTTGCGTGGTTCGCGCGCGCCTGGCATGGCGGACGTGCGCTCGCGACCCGGCCGTCGACGGACTGGAACGGCTCGACGCGGCGTGGCCACGGTATCGCCCACGGGAATCGCCGTCGGCGGAACCGGGTTACCGCCTCTGACGACCGGGCGGACCACGGTCCGCCTGGGGAGGCCCACCACAGGGAGAGAACGGGAGCCGATGAGTCTTCGCCAGTACGAGTACGCCCTGGCCGTCGCCGAGGAGGGCTCGGTGACGGCGGCGGCAGAGCTGCTGCACGTCGCTCAGCCGTCGGTGTCCCAGCAGATCCGCGGCCTGGAACGGGAACTCGGCGTGGAACTGTTCGCGCGCACGCCGACCGGACTGGTGCCCACCGCGGTCGGCCGCGCGTTCCTGCGGGAGGCGGAGGTCGCGGTGAGCGCGTCGCGGCGGGCGCGGGCGACGGCGCGGGCCGGTGCCGAGGAGCTGGTCGGCGAGCTGGTGGTCGCGGTACAGATGGGCTTCGGCACGCGGCAGTTGCCGCGCGCGCTGGGCGCGCTGCGCCGCCGCTTCCCGCGGCTGGAGGTCACCGTCTTCGAGGAGCCCAGCTCCGCCGAGCTGGAGCGGCTGTGCCGCCGGGGCGTGCTGCACCTCGCCCTGATGGCGGCGTGCGAGCGGAGCCCCGACGATGCGCATCACCTCGGCGACGAGGAACTCGTCGTGGTGCTGGGCGCCGGGCACCGGCAGCTCGCAGCCGATCAGGTCGAGCTGCGCGAGCTGGCGGGGGAGCCGTGGGTGAGGTTCGACCGCGACAGCGCGCTCGACGGTGTGCTGCTGAGCGCGCTGCGGGACAACGGGCTGACCCCGGCCACGGCCGCCCGCGTGTCCCAGACACCGACGGCCGTGCGCTGGGCAGCCCACGGTCTCGGGGTGACGCTCGTCCCGGCCTCCGCCGTGCCCCACGGCCACGAGCACCTTGTACGCGCGGTGTCCCCGGCCGTGTCCCAGCCCGTCATCGCCGTACTGCGGCAGGGCGCGGGACCGGCGGAGACGGCTCTGCTCGAACTTCTGCGTCAGGAGACCTGGTCCGATTCCGCTTCCTTTCCCGCTTCCTTTTCCACTTCCTCCCCCGCTTTCTCCTCCAAGCCGGTTTCCTGACGTTCCGGAATTCCTTCGTCGTCAGCCCCTGGGGAATTCACCGCCGTCCACGATGAGGTTGCTCCCGGTCAGCCAGCTCGCCCGGTCGGAGGCGAGGAACAGCACCGCGTCGGCGATGTCGTCGGGCCGGCCGTCGCGCCCCAGCGGTGTGGTGTCGTCGGCGTTGGTCTGGCCCGGCGCCAGGGCCAGGCGTGCCCACTCCTCCCGCGTCGCCTCGCCGCCTGGGGTGGCGACCCTGCCGGGGCTCACGGTGTTGACCCGGATCCCGAACGGGGCCAGCTCCGAGGCCAGCCCCCGGCTGTAGTTCTCCAGGGCCGCCTTCGCCGTGGTGTAGTGCAGGAACGGCCCCACGGGGGTGAGGACGGCGGCCGAGGAGATGTGCACGATCCTCCCCGAACGCCGCTCCCGCATCCCCGGCGCCAGCAGCGAGTCCAGCCGCACCGACGCCAGGTAGTTCAGGTTCAGCGCGTCCTGCCACTCCTCGTCGGGAATGGCAGCGGAGTCCTTGTACGGCTGCCCCCCGCCCGCGTTGTGGACCAGGATGTCCACCCCGCCGAGCATGTCCCGCGCGGCCGACGCGAGCGCCTCCGCTCCGGCGCGCGTCCGCACGTCGGCCTCTACGAAGGCGGCCCCCTCCGGCACCGTGCTCGTCGCCGACCTGGCGGTCGTGAGCACCTCGGCGCCCGCGTCCAGGAGCTGACGCACGACGGCCGCTCCGATTCCGCGGGAACCGCCCGTGACCAGGGCCCGCTTTCCCGCGAGTTCCCGCTTTTCCGATCCGTTCTCGACAATGGTCATCCCACCGGTCCTCTCGCTCGCATGTGAATCCGCTCGACGGAAGAAGAAATGACGTGCGCGGCGCACGAATCCTCGGGGAATTCGCGGTGCGCGCCTCGTCGAGCTGTTTCACGGTACGTACGGAAAAGAAGGAGAGGCAAAGACGAAATGTCAGTAGGGGGTATAGGGAGCTCCTATGGCATCCCCGGCCCCAGGGCTCCGTCGTTCTCGCGATCGGCCCGACAGAGCCGGTATGGGCCTGGTATGCCCAACTCGCGAGCTGTGATCCGGCCTGCCTCGACCGCCCAGCGAGGCGACCGTGCGCCGGGTTCTGCGGCGCATCGACGGCGACGCGCTCGACGCGGCGGTGGGCGGCCGGCTCACCGATCGTGCGGACGTCTCCCGCACTGTCGGCCAGGCGCTGCAGATCGTCCGCCGGCGGCGCACGGTGCGCACCGGCAAGGTGTCGCTCGAACGCGTCTACGCGGTCACCAGCCTGACGGTTCACCAGGCGGCAGCTGCTGACCTGGCGGAACGCGTACGCGGGTACTGGGCACTCGAGAATCGTGAGCACCATGTCAGGGACGTGACGTTCGGGGAGGACGCCTCGCGGGTGCGGACCGGCAACGCGCACCGGGCGATGGCCTCCCTGCGGAACCTGGCCATCGGCGCGCTCCGCCTGGCCGGATGGGACAACATCGCCGAGGGCCTGCGCCACCACGGGCGGGACATGACCCGGCCGCCGACCGCCCTCGGACTCATGTGATCATTCCCGACCGGTCGTGAGAACGACGGAGCCCTGCCCGCTCCCTCTTCGACGCGCCTCGGTGGGGGTCTAGCGTCGCCGGGGACCAGCACGATCGACCAGCACAATGCGAAAGCCGCAACACGCGCCGCAACCATCACACTCATACTCGCCAGCGCCCTTGCGGGCACAGCAGCAACCGCAACAGCAGACGACAGCTCCGGTGTGCCCGGCGGGGGCGTGGCGCCCATGGGCGAGAACGCCGGTGCCCGGCTTGGTCCCGGACTCCTGTCTCTGTCCCCAGAGGCAAGGTCGCTATCTGTAATGCGCAGACCGATGTCTCGCCCCTGGGCTTCTCGGTCACGGGGCGAGTCGGACGCCATTCCACGACTGTCCTGTAGCTCGAACCGAAAATTCCGGAGGAAGCCAGTGTTTGTGACACCGAGGAAACGCAGGATTCGGCGCACCGCGAGTGTGGCCGCGGTCGCCGCTGCTGTTACCCTGCCGCTGCTGGTGGGGAGTCCGGCGCACGCAGATCTCGTGAACTGCAATTACAACTCGACGCCGAACGGCTGGTATGGCTCGTGCCACCGGTCCCCCACAGACGGCGACGCAGGGGGCGTCAGCGGCGACGTCCAAAACGAAAAAATCAACAGCCGTAAGTCAGCGCGGGTGGAATTCAAGGCCAGGAGCGAGCGCTACTGGTTCTCCAACAGGACTAACAAGAAGGCGTCCTTCAAGTCCTGGATTTTCGTGGGCGGGCAATGGCGCATGTTCAAGGAAGCGCAGCTCAATTCGAACGACGATCTTTGGTTCGACACCAGCATCGCCGAGAACATCCCGGTCTCGATCAGCATCTGCGTCGAGGGTAAGGGCTGCGCACGGTTGGACTCCCTGCGGAGCTGACGCGATCGAAGGCCACATCCCCGCCCGGAGGCCGGTGCGTCTGGCGGGGGTGGCACCGTGTGATCACCCTGGACGCGATGCAACCGGCTCTTCCTGCACGCGGCTCAAGTATCGCCGCCGCCCGACGCGCCCACGCCGACCGCCCCCGCGTCCTCGCCCTCTACGGCATCACATGATCGTCACGAACCCGGACAACCGAGATGAACGCCGGGGCCCTGTCCCCGGCCCCGCCCGCCCGCCCGCTCCGTGGTGCGCATACGTGAGCCGTCATATCCGTTCGCGGGACGGGGAGTGGGGGAGGCGCTGGGGGCGGTGGGAGCGGAGGGTGGCCGTGCGGGTGCGGCTCTCCGCGTCGGCCGGGGTGTAGACCACGATCCGGGCCTCTGGCATGCCGTGGACGGACAGGGAGACCGAGGTCATCCGAATCTCGCCGACGGTGCGATGACGGAACGCCTTCACCCTCGGCCCAGGCGGAGCCACGTCCCCGCTCCGCCAAAGCCGTGCGAATTCCGCGCTCGCCTCCGACAGTTCCCGCACGAACGACTCCCACGCGGGCTCTCCCACATGCCGCCCGTACGCGCCACGCAGCGTGGCCACCATCACCGGCAGCTCCGACTCGCGGAAGACCAGGGGGCCGCGGCCGGCGGGCGCCGTGAAGAGCGACCACAGCGCGTTGCGACGGCCGTCGCGCGTGATGTGTTCGCCGAACAGGTCCTCGTAGGCGGGGTTGGTGGCCAGCACGTCGCAGCGCGCGTTGTAGATCACGGCGGGGAGCGGGTCCAGGGCGTCGATGATCCCCTGGATCTCCGGGTCCGTCCCGTCCGCCGAGGGCACGGGACCGGAGCCGGAGCCGGGGCCGGGGCCGGGAGCGGGAAGAAAGGGCACCCCCGCCAGTTGGTAGAGATGCTCGCGCTCGGCCTGTTCCAGACGGAGGGTGCGCGCGACCGCGTCCAGGACCTGGGCGCTGGCGTTGATGGGACGGCCCTGCTCCAGCCACGTGTACCAGGTGACGCCGACGCCGGAGAGCTGCGCGACCTCCTCGCGGCGCAGGCCCGGAGTGCGGCGGCGCAGCCCCGGCGGCATGCCCACGTCGGCCGGGGTGACGCGGGCGCGGCGGCTGCGGAGGAAGGCCGCCAGCTCAGGGCGGCGGCCGGGCTGTCCCGTGGCCCTCTGTGATTCGGTTCCCGCTTCGGTTCCCACGCCCACACCCCCATGCTCCGCCTTGTGCCCCCGCCGTGCCAGGTGCTGTCACTACCAGCACCGAGGGGCACTCACCACCCGTACCGCCCCGGCCCCAGGCTGACGGCCATGACCCAGACCGCTTCGACGCCGCACGCCGCGCGTCCGGCACAGACAAGTAAAAGCGACGGCACTGACAACCGGCCCCGCTGGATCCTGATCACCCTGCTCACCGGGCAGTTCATGGCGCTGCTCGACGTCTTCATCGTCAACGTCGCCGCGCCCACCCTCCGCGCCGAGCTGCACACCACGGGCGCCGGGCTCCAGTTGATCGTGACCGGATACACCATCAGCTATGCCGTTCTGCTGATCACCGGGGCCAGGCTGGGCGCCGGATTCGGTCACGGCCGCGTCTTCCTGATCGGCCTCGCGCTCTTCACCGCCACCTCGCTCGCCTGCGGCCTCGCCGCTGACGCGGGCCAGTTGACCGTCTTCCGGTTCCTCCAGGGCGCGGCTTCCGCCGTGATGATGCCGCAGGTGCTGAGCCTCATCCAGCGCACCTTCACGGGCCCCGCGCGTGCGCGGGCGCTGGGCGCCTTCTCCGGCGTGCTCGCTGTCGGCGCCGCTTCGGGGCAGATCCTGGGCGGAGTGCTGGTCTCCGCCGACCTGTTCGGCACGGGCTGGCGGCCCGCCTTCCTCGTCAACGTGCCGATCGGCGTGGCGCTGCTGGTGCTGGGCGCGCGCGTGCTGCCGCGCGAGGAGCACGCGGCCCGGGGCGCCGGACGGGCCCGCGACGCCGGGTGGGCCCGCGGTCTCGACCTCGCGGGACTGCTGCTGCTCGCCGCCGCTGTCTGCCTCTTCACCGTTCCGCTCGTCCTCGGCCAGGAGCACGGCTGGCCCCTGTGGTGCTTTGTCTCGCTCGCCCTCAGCGCCGTGCTGCTCGGCGTCTTCGCCCTCCACGAGACGCGCCTCGCCCGGCGCGGCGGCGTCCCGCTGATCTCCCCGAGGGTGCTGCGTGCTCCCCGTATGCCACTGGCGGTGCTGTGCGTCGGGCTGGTGATGGCGCTGAACTCGGGCTTCCTCTTCGCCCTCTCCCTGCACCTCCAGGCCGGGCTCGGCCACAGCGCGCTGCGCACGGGACTGGTTTTCGTACCGACGGCGCTCGCTTTCGGGGCCGTCGGGCTCACCTGGCAGCGGCTCCCCGCACGCGCGCTGCGCGCTGCCGTGCCGGGCGGACTGCTGCTCGCCGGGGCCGCGTTCGTGGCCATCGGAGCGCTGCTACGGGGCGGGGGCGACGGCGGCCCCTGGCTCCTCGTGGCCTTCGTGGCGCTCGGCGCGGGCCTCGGCCTCGGCTACAACCCGGCCCTGACCGGCGGCCTCGCGTCCGTGAGGAAGCCGGACGCCGCCGAGGCCAGCGGGCTGCTGACCACGACGAGCCAGCTCGGCATGCTCACCGGGGTCGCCACTTTCGGCACGCTGTTTCTGGACAGGCTGGAGGCCGGGGGTTCTTCGGCTCCCGCCCTGTGGACGACCGCACTCGTACTGGCGGTCACGGCCGTGGCCGGGGCATTCGCGGGTGTACTCGGCCGAGATCGTCGACCGGGACTCCTGTGATGTGGAAGAACGTGGCAGAATCGTGACGGCTGGAAGGGGGCAGCCCGAGGGGAGGGACGTGTGCGATGTCGGCGAGTGTCCTCGTTGAGGACGACAAGCGGACTTCACACCTGCGTACACGCTCACCGGCCTTCCCCGGTGCGACCCGGACCCTCCAGTGCCCGACCTGCGGATCAGCGAACGTCGCCCAGGTGCTCGGCGACAATGGAGGAGTTTCCTACGTGTGCACGGCCTGCGGCCACAGCTGGAGCTGATGACTGATGGGTGCGCACAGCCGGAAATGCGACTGGTGCGGGAGCGGTACGCCCATCGTCCGCGACATGGAACCGGTCAATCCCGCGTTCCAGTACTGGTGCGAGGAGTGCGCCAGGGCGCTGATCATAAAGGGCGACCCGATCGAGACGTACCGCGAGCTGGACGGCGAACCCATCTACGGGCGCCTGCTCGACGAGCACTGCACGCTGAAGCGCTTCTACTCCTTCGCCACGGCCTGATCCGGCACGGTCCGTCCCGGCGCGCTCTGCCCCGGCACGCCCTGCCTCGGCGCGGTCTGACTGTTCCGTCCAGTGGCCGGCAAGCGGCCCGGCCCCTCGCCCGGTTCGTACGGCGCGGGCTTGCGCAGCGCCCGTAGCGCGACGGCCGCCGTCAGCGCCAAGAAGCCCAGCCCCGCCGCCGGATAGACCGCCGACAGCAGCATCTGGGCAGCGCTCTGGCGCAGTTCGGGCGGCACGTCGGCGCCCGGGCTGTGCGGCACCCACCACAGCGCGTACGAGCAGAACAGCAGCGCCGCCAGCCCCGTCAGCGCCCACCAGCGCGCCCTGCCGCGCCGTACCGCCTCGGCACCCAGCAGCAGCGTGAGCGGCACGCACCACACCCAGTGGTGCGACCACGAGACGGGGCTCACCAGCAGCGCTGTCACGGCGCACGCGAGCGCCGCCCACGCGGGCGCGTGCGGCAGCCTGCGCTGCCCCGCCAGTGCGGCGGCGACGGCGGCGCTCAGCCCGAGCACGCCGACGGCGACCGCGACGACCAGCCAGGGCAGCCCCGGATCGACGGCGTGCAGCAGCCTCGCCAGCACGCCGCGCAGCGACTGGTTGTCCGTGATCACCGCGTGCCCCACGCGGTCCGACTGGAAGACCGCGTCCGTCCAGAACCGTCGCGAGTCGGCGGGCAGCAGCACGGCGCCCGCCAGCGCGGTGCCCAGGAAAGCCCCGGCGGCCACCGCCGCCTGCCGGAGCCTGGGGTTCCACAGGCTGCCCAGGCCGCCCGTCTGCCGCACCCGCCGCCACCCCTCCGCGAGCCCGCACAGCGCCAGGAACACCGCGAACAGCGCGGGCGTGAGCTTGATCCCCGCCGCGACGCCGATGCCCACACCGGCCCACCTGTGATCGGTACGGCGCGAGAGGTCCCACAGCACCAGTACGGCGAGGAGCAGGTTGATCTGCCCGTAGCGCAGCGTCGTCCACACCGGCTCGCACCAGACGGCGACCGACGCGAGCAGGAGCGTGGCCGCGGGCCGCGGTACGTACAGCGGCCGGCCGATCAGCCGCAGGGACAGGTGCACGAGCGCCACCAGTAGCGCGAGGTTCCCCGCCGCGGCCAGGACGCGCATGTCGGCGACGCCGAGGAGGGTGAGCGGCATGAAGAGCAGCGCGGCGAAGGGCGGGTAGGTCGTCGGCAGCTCGGCGTGGGTCGCGCGCATCGCGTAGAGGTCCTGGCCGTTGCGCACGGTCCAGCCCTCGGCCCGGTAGACCATGAGGTCGATCATCGAGACGTCCGCCGCGCTCTGGGCCAGCCAGAAGGAAACGAAGGACGTCAGGCAGAGCGTCGCCGCGAGGAGCAGCGGACGCCGCAACAGGTAGGTCTTGACGACCGCCACCGACCCGGCGTCGGCGGTCTGCGGCAGCGTGCTCACGACGTGCGGCTCCAAGGTCGGCGGCGACAGGCACAGGGCGTCGACAGTACCGGTCGGGGTGGGCGGGCCGGGGCGTCGGCCGGAGTGCTGGGCGGGGTGCTGGGCGAGGTGCTGGGCGAGGTGCGCTGGACGGGGTGCCCCGATGTGCCGGTGGTCAGACGTGGAGGGTGGCGGAGAGTGCGGAAGAGCGGAAGGGGAGGAGCCGGGAGACGGCCGGATCCGGAAACCGATTTGGCGGATGCGGGCAGGGGCCGTGTAAGGTTGGCGACGCCGCCGAGGGGAAAACCCCGGCGGACCAGAACATGGGGCTATAGCTCAGTTGGTAGAGCACTTGCATGGCATGCAAGGGGTCAGGAGTTCGAATCTCCTTAGCTCCACGCAGTCGACAGGCGACGTGTGTCCGCGGGAAGCGCGGACGGCGTCGCCTGCTTCGTGTTGTGCTCGGCTTCGCCTCGCGTGGCGGGGGCTTCGCCACCCGCACCCCCCTGGGGCCGGTGGGGGTTCGCGTGGGGGCGTGAGCTTCCTCGCTGGCGCTCGGTCGCCACGCCCTTTGTGCGGGGCGTGCGGGGCGTGGACGGCCTCGCTGCGCTCGGCGTCACGCCTGCGGCTCTTGTGGGGGCCTCGCTGCGCTCGGCGTCACGCCTGCGGGGCGTGGGCTTCCTCGCTGTGCTCGGGGCGCCACGCTTGCGGCTTCTGTGGGGGCCTTGTTGTGCTCGGCGTCACTTCACGGTTCGTGGTGTGCCTCTGTGGCCGCCTCGCTGTACTCGGAGCGTGAGGGGGGTCACGTTGGTGTGTGGGGGCGTATTGGTGTGCGGGACTACGTGTAGGGGCTTGGTGGGGTTGCGGTACCCTGACCGCATGCGTGCCGTACGCCTTCTGCTTAGCGGGCCGCGCTGATCAGTCCCAGCCTCTTCGGTCGAAGCGATCGACAAGATCGTCTCGGCTGACGGGCCGGAATCGGCGCGGCGTCCCCTCCTGTGCGAGGGGATTTTTCATTTCCGCCTGGCAGAGACGACCGATGGAGCTTTAAGGACGATGAGCGAGACGACGACCGCCGCGGAGACCGCGGCCCCCCATCGCTACACGGCGGCCCTGGCCGCCGACATCGAGGCACGCTGGCAGGACTTCTGGGAGAAGCGCGGCACCTACGAGGCGCCGAACCCGGGCAACGGTGACCTGGGAGGCGAGCCCGAGGAGGCCGCCAAGCCCAAGAAGTTCATCATGGACATGTTCCCGTACCCGTCGGGCGCGGGCCTGCACGTCGGCCACCCGCTGGGCTATATCGCCACCGACGTCTTCGCGCGCTTCCAGCGCATGACCGGGCACAACGTCCTGCACACCCTGGGCTTCGACGCCTTCGGCCTGCCCGCCGAGCAGTACGCCGTGCAGACCGGCACGCACCCCAGGACGTCGACCGAGGCCAACATCGTCCAGATGAAGGCCCAGCTCCGCCGCCTGGGCCTGGGCCACGACCAGCGCCGCTCGTTCGCGACGATCGACCCGTCCTACTACAAGTGGACGCAGTGGATCTTCGTCCAGATCTTCAACTCCTGGTACGACCGCGAGGCGGACAAGGCCCGTCCCATCGCGGCCCTGGTCGAGCAGTTCGAGGCGGGCGAGCGGGAGACGCCGGAAGGCTTCGGCCCCTGGAGCGAGCTGGACGAGGCCGGCCGCGCCGAGGTCCTGGGCGAGTACCGCCTGGCCTACGCGTCCGACGCGCCCGTCAACTGGAGCCCCGGCCTGGGCACCGTGCTGGCCAACGAGGAGGTCACCGCCGACGGCCGTTCCGAGCGCGGCAACTTTCCCGTCTTCAAGGCCAAGCTGCGCCAGTGGAACATGCGCATCACCGCCTACGCGGACCGGCTGCTGGACGATCTGGACGCGCTGGACTGGCCCGAGGCCATCAAGCTCCAGCAGCGCAACTGGATCGGGCGCAGCGAGGGTGCCCGCATCGACTTCCCCCTGAGCGGCGATGGCGAGAAGAAGATCGAGGTCTTCACCACCCGCCAGGACACCCTGTTCGGCGCCACCTACATGGTGCTGGCCCCCGAGCACCCGCTGGTCGACGGGGTCGTGCCCGACGCGTGGCCCGAGGGCACGCACGAGGTGTGGACCGGCGGCTACGCGACGCCCGCCGAGGCCGTCGCCGCCTACCGCGCGCAGGCCGCCGCCAAGTCGGACGTCGAGCGACAGGCCGACGCCAAGGAGAAGACCGGCGTCTTCACCGGCGTCTACGCGACAAATCCGGTCAGCGGTGAGCGTGCCCCCGTCTTCATCGCCGACTACGTGCTGATGGGCTACGGCACCGGCGCGATCATGGCCGTCCCGGCGCACGACCACCGGGACTTCGCCTTCGCGCGCGCCTTCGAGCTGCCGATGCGCTGTGTCGTCGAGCCCTCGGACGGGCGCGGCACGGACCCGTCGACGTGGGACGACGCGTTCGTCTCGTACGACGCGAAGATCGTCAACTCCACCTCGCCCGAGGGGCAGGGCGGCGTCGCGCTGGACGGCCTGGACGTGACCGAGGCCAAGGCCCGCACGACGGCCTGGCTGGAGGAGCGCGGCATCGGCGAGGGCACCGTCAACTACCGGCTGCGCGACTGGCTGTTCAGCCGCCAGCGCTACTGGGGCGAGCCCTTCCCGATCGTCTACGACGAGAACGGCGTGGCGCACGCGCTGCCCGAGTCGATGCTGCCCCTGGAGCTGCCCGAGGTTGAGGACTACTCCCCGCGCACCTTCGACCCGGACGACGCCGACACCCAGCCAGAGACCCCGCTGTCGCGCAACGAGGAGTGGGTCAACGTCACCCTGGACCTGGGCGACGGCAAGGGCCCCCGGCGCTTCCGCCGTGAGACCAACACGATGCCCAACTGGGCGGGTTCGTGCTGGTACGAGCTGCGCTACCTGGACCCGCACAACAGCGAGAAGCTGGTCGATCCCGAGGTCGAGCGCTACTGGATGGGGCCGCGCGAGGGCCAGCCGCACGGCGGCGTCGACCTGTACGTGGGCGGCGCCGAGCACGCCGTGCTGCACCTGCTGTACGCGCGCTTCTGGTCGAAGGTGCTGCACGACCTGGGCCACGTCTCCTCGAAGGAGCCGTTCCACAAGCTGTACAACCAGGGCATGATCCAGGCGTACGTCTACCGTGACGCGCGCGGCATCGCCGTACCGGCCGTCGAGGTGGAAGAGCGGGACGGCGCGTACTACTACCAGGGCGAGAAGGTCTCCCGGCTGCTGGGCAAGATGGGCAAGTCCCTGAAGAACGCGGTCACGCCGGACGAGATCTGCGCCGAGTACGGCGCGGACACGCTGCGCCTGTACGAGATGGCGATGGGCCCGCTGGACGTCTCGCGCCCCTGGGACACGCGCGCGGTCGTCGGCCAGTACCGGCTGCTGCAGCGGCTGTGGCGCAACGTCGTGGACGAGGCGAGCGGCGAGGTCACCGTCGTCGACGACGCGCCCGACGAGGACACGCTGCGCGCGCTGCACAAGGCGATCGACGGCGTCACCCAGGACATGGCTGGCCTGCGCTTCAACACCGCCATCGCCAAGATCACGGAGCTGAACAACCACGTCACGAAGCTGGACGGCGTGCCCCGCTCGGTGATCGAGCCGCTGCTGCTGCTGATCGCTCCGCTGGCGCCGCACGTCGCGGAGGAGCTGTGGCGGAAGCTGGGCCACGAGGAGAGCCTGGTGCACCACGATTTCCCGGTCGCCGACCCGGCGTACGTGGTGGACGAGACCGTGACCTGCGTCGTCCAGGTCAAGGGCAAGGTCAAGGCCCGCCTGGAGGTCTCGCCCTCGATCTCCGACGCCGATCTGGAGGCCCAGGCGCTGGCCGAGCCCGCGATCGTCAGCGCGCTGGACGGCGCGGACATCCGCAAGGTGATCGTCCGCGCGCCGAAGCTGGTGAACGTCGTACCCGCGTGAACGTCGTACCTGCGCGAATGCCGTAGCGGAGTAGGAGCGGGCGATTTCTCCCTTACGGGGAGCTTGAGGGGTCGCTCCGGGTTCTGTCGGAACCCGGAGCGACCCCTGTCCGTTTACGCTGGACAGGAGACGACCCTGGCGGACTGGCGGAACTGACGAAGGAGCGCGCCCGTGGAATTCGTCATCGGTGTACTGGCGCTGTTCTTCGTGCTCTTCGTGGCTCTCGGTGCTTTCGTCACCGTGAAGGCCGTGCGGGCCGTGCAGCGCGGCGTGGAGCGTACGGGCACGCAGGTCAGGCGGACCGTGGACGAGACGGCGCTGCGCGCGAAGGCCGTGCAGCCGGGGCCCGTGGGTGAGCTGGCCCGCACGCGCCTGGAGCTGCGCTCCTCCATAGACAACACCCGTCGCGCACTGGAGGCGGGCGCCGAGCGTGACGCGTCGCTGCGTGAGGCGATGGGCCTGCTCGATCGCCTCCAGGAGCACGCCAGGCAGCTCGACGGCGAACTGCGCCAGCTCATGGACCGTGAACCCGACAAGGAGCGCGTCGCCGAACGGCTCCCCGAGGCCCGCGAACGGGTCGCGCACATCAAGCAGTCGGCCGATTCCCTTCGCTTCGCAGCCCAGGACCGCGCGCGGGAGTACGACGCCGAGGGGCTGTCGGCCCTGCGCGAGCAGATCGAGATCGAGTCGGGTGCGCTGCGGCACTGGCAGCGCCCGGACGAGGAGCGCTCCGCGCTGGGGCAGGGCGACGCGGCGTCCGATGCGCGGTCCTCGGCGGCCTCGGCGTCTTCGGCGGGCTCCGATGGCGCGGGTGCGGGGTCTGCCGGGACCGGCTCGGGTCCTGCCGGGCCTGCCGGGGCGGGCGCCGATGCAGAGGGTTCCGCTCCGGGGCTTCCGGCCGGGCGCGAGGGCCGGACGGAGGGCTTCGCCGGGCCTGACGGGGGAGCGGCGGGGCAGCAACGGCAAGGGTTTCCCCACTTCGAGAAGGGCCGTCCTCGGAGCGCTTCCTGAGACGGCGGTAGCCTCCTGTTCATGTCCCGCCATGTCGCGATCGTCACTGATTCCACGGCCTACCTCCCGCCGGCGGCCCTGCGGCGGCACCACATCAACGCCGTTCCCCTGACGGTGGTGCTCGGGGACCAGGCACTGGAGGAGGGCACCGAGATCTCGGCCCGCTCGCTGGCCGAGGCCCTGCGCCAGCGCCACGCCGTCACGACGTCCAGGCCGAGCCCGGCGATGTTCGCCGAGGCGTACCGCGCGGCGGCCGAGGCGGGTGCGGACGGCGTCATCTCCCTCCACCTGTCGGCGGAGTTCTCGGGTACGTACGACGCGGCGGTGCTGGCCGCCCGCGAGGCACCCGTACCCGTACGGGTGGTGGACACCGGTGTGGTCGCGATGGCCCTGGGCTTCTGCGCCCTGGCGGCGGCCGAGGCGGCGGAGGCGGGCGGCTCACTGGACGAGGCGGTGGCCGCCGCAGAGAAGCGCGCCGAGGGCACCTCCACCTACTTCTACGTGGACACCCTCGACTATCTGCGCCGGGGCGGTCGCATCGGCGCGGCCCAGGCGCTGCTCGGCTCAGCACTGGCGGTGAAGCCGCTGCTGGAGCTGACGGACGGCCGCATCGGCATGCTGGAGAAGGTCCGCACGGCGACGAGGGCGATCGGCCGCCTGGAGGAGATCGTGGTCGAGCGGGCGGGCGAGGCCCGCGTCGACATCGCCGTCCACCATCTCGCGGCACCGGAACGCGCGGCACAGTTGTCCCAGCGGCTGCGTGACCGCGTTCCGGGACTGGGCGAGATGCACGTCAGCGAGGTGGGCGCGGTGATCGGCGCCCATACGGGGCCGGGGTTGCTGGGTGCGGTCGTGTCGTTGAGGTGAGTGGGAGGCGGGGGCGCTGGGTGTGGGGGTGTGAGGTGTGCGGGGCGTGTGGAGCGTGTGGGTGACGGAGTTATCCACAACTGGTGGGTTGTCCCCGGGAATTGAGCAAGATCACTGACGCGGTGTGAACGTCTCTACCGTCGGTCGGCATGAGCACCCGATCACGTTCTCCCCGCCTTTCCCGTTCCTCTGCCGGCGCGCCTTCCTCCGCTGTTCCGCGTCCCCGTCCTGCCCCTCGGCGAAGGGTGCGGGGACCGGGCCGTTCGGGGCGCTCTGACTATCCGGCTCCGGGGCGTCGTCCCTCGCGCCTGTCGCGGGGTTCTCCACGGCACCGGGCGGTGTCGGGCGGCGGGGGAGGTCAGGGTGCCCCTGCGGACACGCGGGTGGCCTCGCTCTTCTCGGAGGACGATGCGCCGAGGGGCGGCGAGGGGAGCGGGCCCGGTGCCGCTGAGGCGGTGCTGCCGCGCGAGGTCGCCATTGCCACGGCGCGCGCTGCCGTGCGGGAGAGCAGGGCCCGGCGTGCGGCGCGGGCCCATGAAACGGGGAGCGGGCGGGCTTCGGACGGGGAGCTGGGGCGGGCTCCCGCTGTGGAACGGGACGGGGACGGTACCCAGGGCCGGGTGAGGCGGCCCCAGCCGTCCCAGCCGCCCCTGTGGGAACGGCTGCCGTTATGGCTGCGGTTGCGGTGCGGGGTGGAGCCGAAGACCCTCGCGGCTCTTGTGGTGGTCTTGCTGATCGCCGTCGCCTTCGGGGTGCAGCACTTCTGGGAGGGACGCCCGCGGAGTGTGGCCGCGCCCGGAGGCGAGGGAATCCAGGCGCCGTCGGTGGAAGGCGGGAGCGCGGCCGGTCGGCCGAGTCCGGGCGCTTCGGCGATCGCGTCGGGAGGTGCGACGGCGGGTGCGGCGGGCTCAGCGAGCGGAGCGACGGGCAAACGGGTCGTGGTCGATGTCTCGGGCAAGGTCCGCGAGCCGGGTGTCCACAGGCTGCCCGCCGGTTCCCGTGTCGAGGACGCGATCGAGGCCGCCGGAGGAGCCCGGCGGGGCACGGACATGCGGGGGCTGAACCGTGCCCGGCTGCTCGTGGACGGTGAACAGATCGTCGTGGGCGGCGATTCGCGGGCAGGCGGGGGCGTGGGGGCCGGGTCGAGTCCGGCTCCGGGAAGCACCGGCGCCACCGGAGGGGCGGGCGCGGCGTCCGGCGGCACGGTGAGCCTCAGCACGGCCACGGTCGAACAGCTCGACACGCTTCCCGGAATCGGCCCCGTGCTGGCCCAGCACATCATCGAGTACCGCGATCAGCACGGCGGCTTCACCTCCATCGACCAACTCCGCGACGTCAACGGCATCGGTGAGCGCCGCTTCGCCGATCTGAAGCCACGGGTGACGCCGTGAGCGGGGCGGCGGGGGGCGGCGACGCCGAGCGCCCTTCCCGTCCGGGCCGCTCTCCGGCGCACGCTGCCTCGGGGCACCGGTTGGGAGCCTCGAACCCTCGGAGGGACGGGCCGACGGATCTGCGGCTGGTCCCGGCCGCGCTCGCCGCGTGGGCCGGGGCGGCACTTGGGCTCGGGGCGCCGGGCACGGTGGTGGCGGTCGGTGTGGGCGGGTGCTGTGTGGTCGCCGTCGCGATGCTGATGTGCGCGCGGGGCGGTCGTCGGCGCGGCGTGCGGTGCGGGCTGTTCGTCGCGGTCGCCATGGCACTGCTCAGCGCCGCGGCCGGGGGCGCGGATGCGGCGCTGCATGCCGCGGACCTGCGTCGTGGACCGGTGCCGAGGCTGGCTGGGGGGTACGAGATGGCGACGGTCGAGTTGACCGTCACAGGGGACCCGCGACGGGTCCGTCCCAAGGTGCGGGGCGCGCATCAGACGTCGGGGTCGGTCATGTTCCGGGCGGAGGTCACCCGGGTGCTGGTTCCGGGCGGCGGGACGGGCCTGGCGAGTCCGGCGACGTCGGGCCCGGCCGGTCCGGTGGCGGAGCGAGACGTGGCGGGTGGCGCTGGGGCGCCGGGTGTGACGGACGTGGGGGAGGACGTCCGTACCCCGGTGCTCGTCCTTCTCCAGCCGTCCGACCGCTCCAATCGCCCGTCGGGCTCGGGTCAGAACGCGGATTCGAGCTCTGGCCCGGGGCCCGGTCCGGCCTTCGGCCAGGACGCCGGGCCGGGCCTGGGCTCCGGTAGGGAGCAGGCCGGGGCGGGGGTCGCGACGGGCCAGGGGGCGGGGGAGGCTTCCGGGGCGGTCCGAGGTGCGGCGTCCGCGTCCGCGGCGGTCCCGGGGCCGGAAGCGGAGCGCGACGGTGCGGTGGCCTCGGACTGGCTGAGGCTGTTGCCGTCCACGGGACTGCGGGTGTCCGGGCGCCTCGCCGTGCCCATGGAGTCAGGCCCCGGGCAGGACATCGCCGCCGTCCTGCGTCTACGGGAGCCCGGCTCGCCCCACGTCGTGCGGGAGCCCTCGGCGGCGCAGCGCATGGCGGGCACGCTCCGCGCCGGACTGCGCGAGGCGAGCGGTGGCCTGGACGGGGACGCGCGTGGACTGCTTCCGGGGCTGGTCGTCGGGGACACCTCGCGGCTGTCCGCCGACCTCGACGAGGCGTTCCGTGCCACGGATATGACGCACATCTTGGCTGTAAGCGGAAGCAACCTGACGGTGCTGCTCGTGCTGCTGATCGGCCCGCCGGGCTTGGCGCACTCCGCCGAGCGGCGGGGGCTAGCCCCGCTGTTCGGGCTCTCGCTGCGGACGACGGCGCTGCTCGGCGCCGCGCTCACGCTCGCCTTCGTGGTCGTCTGCCGTCCTGATCCGAGCGTGCTGAGGGCGGCTGCCTGCGGCGCGGTCACGCTGCTCGCGCTGGCGACGGGCCGCCGCCGTTCGCTGCTGCCCGCGCTGGCGGGCGCCGTGCTGCTGCTGGTGCTCCACGACCCGTGGCTCGCCCTCGACTTCGGCTTCCTGCTGTCCGTGCTGGCCACGGCCTCGCTGCTCACGGTCGCGCCGCGATGGGCGGCGGCGTTGCGCCGCAGGGGGATGCCGGGCCGGATCGCCGAGGCGCTCGCCGCCGCCGCGGCGGCGCAGGTGGCTTGTGCACCGGTGGTGGCGGTGCTCGCTGCTCACGTGAGCCTGGTCGCGGTTCCGTGCAATCTGCTGGCGGAGTTCGCCGTCGCGCCCGCCACCGTGCTGGGGTTCGCTTCGCTCGCGGCGGCGCCCTGGGCGATGCCGTTGGCGAAGGGGCTGGCCTGGCTGGCGAGTTGGCCGACGGAGTGCATCGCCGGTATCGCCCGTGCGGGTGCCGCCCTGCCCGGCGCTGAGATCGCGTGGCCGGGGAGCTGGACCGGTGCGCTGCTGCTGGCGCTGCTCACGATCACGGTGCTGATGTGCGCGTCCGGGCTGCGAGTGCTGAACCGTCCGTGGCTGTGCGTGGCCTGCGCCCTGCTGCTGTTGCTGGTGGTGCTGCGTCCGACGCCACTGGTGCGGCCGTTGACGGGCTGGCCCCCGTCGGATTGGCGCATGGTGGTCTGCGACGTGGGGCAGGGCGACGCGCTGGTGCTGGCCACGGGCGAGGAGGGGACGGCCGTCGTGGTGGACGCGGGGCCCGACCCGGCCACGGTCGACCGGTGTCTGCGCGCGCTCGGCGTCACCACCGTGCCGCTGCTCGTGCTCACCCACTTCCACGCCGATCACGTGACCGGGGTGCGCGGTGTGCTGCGGGGGAGGGCGGTCGGCGCGATCCAGACGACCACGTTGGAGGAGCCGCCCGAGCAGGTGGAGTCCGTGCGCCGGGAGGCGCGGAAGGCGGGGGTTCCCGTCGTCGCGGCGTCGGCGGGTGAGCGGCGAAGGGCGGGCGGGCTGACGTGGTCCGTGCTCTGGCCGCTGCCCCCGCGACCCGCCTCACCCGCCGTACCAGCTCCGCCCTCGCGGGAGGGCGAGGGCGCCAACGACGCCAGCGTCACCCTTCTCGTCCGCGTGGCCGGACTCAGCGTGCTGCTGCCCGGCGATCTCGAACCGCCCGCACAGCGGGAACTGCTGGAGGCGCACCCGGGTCTGGGAGCCGTGGACGTGCTCAAGGTCGCCCACCATGGCTCGGCCTACCAGGACCCGTCGCTCCTGAGCCGGTTGCGGCCACGGATCGCGCTCGTGTCGTGCGGTGCCCACAACTCGTACGGGCACCCGTCCCCGCTGACCCTCTCCGCGATCAGGGCGTCGGGCGCGGTCGTGTCGCGTACCGATACGCAGGGCGCGCTGGCGGTGACCGGCGGGAACGGCGACGGCGCCCCGCCGCCCGCGGTGGTGACGGAGCGCGGGGCGCCGGGGCGCGGAGGCCGGGGCGGGCGTCTCAGGGCGAGACCTCCTCCAGGGGCCGGTTGGCGGTCTCCTCGGCGAAGAGCGCGGCGACCGCCGCGCCCAGCAGGGCCACGCAGCCCAGCATCGCGAAGACCAGGGAGATGCTGCCGCTCGCGTACACCATCCCGACCAGCACGGGGCCCAGGATCACCCCGAGGCGGTTGAGCGCTCCGCCCACGCTGCTGCCCAGGGCGCGCATCCGGGTCGGATACAGCTCCGGTGTGTAGAGGTAGAGGCAGATGTTGGAGCCGAAGAAGAACACGGCGGAGAGCGAGGTCCAGATGAGCACCTGAAGGGGGGTGTGGGCGCCGAGTACGGCGAGGGTGAGCAGGACGGCGGCGGCTCCCCCGAGGAAGACGGCGACGACCTTGCGCCGTCCCGCGCGGTCCACGGTCAGCGCCACGATCAGACAGCCGAGGAGGCCCGCGCTGGAGGTGACGGTCGAGTAGACGAGGGCGTCCGAGAGGGAGAGGCCGTACTCGCCCTGGTAGATCGTCGGCAGCCAGGAGGTGATGCCGTAGTTGACGAAGTAACCCGTGAACCAGAGGGCGCACACCATGAGGGTGCGGCGGCGGTAGCGGCCGACGAAGAGGCCGCGCAGGCCGGTGGCGGTCAGCTCGGCGGCCGTCGCCACGGCAGCGGGGGCAGCGGGCGCGGAGGCGGGGGAGCCCTTGGCCGTGCCGGACGCCGGGGCCGCGCCGGGTTTCTCGTCCGGGGCCGGGACCGGTGCCGGGGCCGGTGCCGGTTTCTCCGGGACCGGGGGGAGGGGGCGGCCCGTCGCGTGGGCGACCTTGGCCTCGATCTCGGTCATGACGGCGGCGGCCTCCTCCAGGCGCCCGTGGTCGGCGAGCCAGCGGGGCGACTCGGGGACCGTGCGCTGGACGAGGTAGCAGAGCAGCCCGGGGACGGCGGCGATGACGTACATCCACCGCCAGCCCAGCGCGGGCACCACCCAGGCGGCGACGACCGCGCCGACGGTGAGGCCGGCGGGGAAGACCAGCTCGTAGAGGAGGACGAAGCGACCGCGCTTGAAGCTGCGCGTGATCTCGCTGATGAAGGTGGCTGCCACCGGTACCTCACCACCGATGGCCAGCCCCTGGACGAAGCGCAGGGCCATGAAGGGGGTGACGGACGAGCAGGCGGCGAGGGCGAGGCTCGCCGCGCCCGAGACGGCGACGCACAGCGCGATCACCTTGACCCGCCCGATCCGGTCGGCCAGGCGCCCGGAGAAGAGCGCGCCGATCAGCATGCCGATCGAGCCGACGGTCAGCACCGTGGTCGTGCCGGTGTCGGTGAGGTGCCACTCCTGGCGCAGCTCCGGCATGGCGTAGGCGATGAGGAGCTGGTCGAACGCCTCGAAGAAGGTGACGACGCCGACGACGAGGCGCACCGTGACGTGCCAGCGGGAGACCGGAAGCCGTTCGAAGCGCGCGGCGATGTCGGCACGGGCCGCGAGGCCCGGCGAGGTGTCGATAGTCATCCAGGTGTCCTCCAACTCCGCGCCGGAGGTACGGAGTGGTTCGGGCCGCGTCGGATCGTGGCCGCGCGCGGCTGTCGGGGAGAAGCGAGATGCGAGAGACGGATGCGAGAGGGGAGGGCGCGGTCGGGCGGGGGCGCCGTGAGCGGCAGGAAACTTATGCGTAACCGCCAAGCTTCTTAGGGCTTAAGTTGTATCGACTGGGGGGTGGTCGCCGTCAAGAGGTAGGCACGGCAACTTCTTCACGGGATGGGTCTTGCCAAGAAATACCTAAGCGCTTAAATTTTTGGCCCTAGCGACACTTCGGTCCATCATCTGGAGGCTTGGATGCTTCAACTACCCGCCGACGAGGTGCTGGTGGCGGGGCGGTGGCGGCGCGGCGCGGGTGCGCGGACCGAGACCGTCGACCCCGCGACGGGGCGCGTCCTCACCGCCGTGCACGCGGCCTCCGTCGAGGATGTGGACGAGGCCGCCGAGGGCGCTGCCGCCGCCTCCGCCGATCCGGCCTGGCGCGAGCTGCCAGCGCACCTGCGTGCCCGTCTCCTCCACCGGATCGCCGAGCTGATCGAGCACGAGGCCGAAGCGCTCTCCGCGCTCCAGACCGCCGACACGGGAAAGAGCCGTACGGAAACGCGGGCCCTCGTGCACAGTGCGGCGGGGACCTTCCGCTACACGGCCGCCGCGCTGGAGACGGCGGAGGACGCCGTCACGCCCTCGCGCGGCGCTTACGTCACCGTGAGCCTCCACGAGCCCATCGGCGTCGTCGGCGCCATCACCCCCTGGAACTCGCCCATCGCCAGCGACGCGCAGAAGCTGGCTCCCGCGCTGGCAGCGGGCAACGCCGTGCTGCTCAAGCCCGCCGAGTGGACCCCGCTCGTCGCGCTCGCCCTCGGCCGCCTCGTCACCCGGGCGCTGGCGGAGGCGGGGCTTCCGGCCGGGCTGCTCTCCGTGCTGCCCGGCCGGGGCAGCGTCATCGGGGACGCGATCGTGCGGCACCCGCGCGTCGGCAAGGTCACCTTCACCGGCGGCACCACCACGGGCCGCACCATCGCGCACGCCGCGGCGGAGAAGGTCATGCCCGTGTCGCTGGAGCTGGGCGGCAAGTCCCCGACCGTCGTCTTCGAGGACGCGGACCTGGAACAGGCCCTCGCGGGCGTCATGTTCGGGATCTTCTCCTCCAGTGGCCAGTCCTGCGTGGCGGGCTCGCGGCTGTTCGTGGCACGCGGGCGGTACGAGGAGTTCGTCGACGAGCTGACGGCCCGTACCCGGAAGCTGAGGGTAGGTCCG
Organism: Streptomyces daliensis; assembly: GCF_054782395.1. Lineage (NCBI taxonomy): Bacteria > Bacillati > Actinomycetota > Actinomycetes > Kitasatosporales > Streptomycetaceae > Streptomyces > Streptomyces daliensis. The sequence goes on from NZ_BAAGSO010000057.1 coordinate 26,925, forward strand.
GGCACCGACCCCGGTACGCAGGTAGCGCCGCTGGTGCATCACCGGCACCGTGACGCGGTCGCGGGCTATGTGGACCTCGCGCGCGAGGAGGGGGCGCGGGTGCGGTGCGGGGGAGGGGCGCCCGAGGGGGAGGAGTACGAGAAGGGCGCGTATTACCTGCCCACCGTGCTCGACGGACTGCCCAACTCGGCGCGCGTCTGCCAGGAGGAGATCTTCGGGCCCGTGCTCGTGGCGCTCCCGTTCGACGACGAGGACGACCTCGTCGCCCAGGCCAACGACTCCGTCTACGGCCTCGCCTGCGGCCTGTGGACCCGCGACCACCGCACCGCGTGGCGGGTAGCCCGGCGGATCGAGGCGGGCACGGTCTGGATCAACACGTACAAGCAGTTCAGCATCGCCACGCCCTTCGGCGGCACGAAGGACAGCGGCCTCGGCCGTGAGAAGGGACGCGAGGGCATACGCGCCTATCAGCGTCAGAAGAGCCTGTACTGGGGCGTCGGCGATGCGCCCCTTCCCTGGGCGACCGCGACCGCGACCGCGACTGCGACTGCGACTGCGTCGGCGGCGTCGATTGACGGTTGAGGCGCCGCGCCTCACGCCTCCGGTTCCCGTTCCGGTTTCGGTCCGCCCCCCGTACGTCCCTCCCCGACCCGCCCCCGCCATGTTGGAGACAGCGATGCTGCACGAAGCCGCCCCGCACGGGCCCGTCGCCCGGCTGCGCGCACTGCGTTCCGTCGAGCTGCGTACGCCCGCGCTCACCCAGGCCGCCGACTTCTACTCCGAGGTGTGGGGGCTCGAAGTCGTCGAGTCCGACCGGGAGAACGGCGCCCACTGGCTGCGCGGCACCGGCGACGAGCACCACGTCCTGAGCCTCACCCACGCCTCGCGCAACGGCCTCGGCCGTCTCAGCTTCGCCGTCGCCACCCCCGGCGAGGTGGACGAGGCGGGCCGACGGCTCCTCGCCCGCGGCGTCCTCCCCGTCACCGAGCCGGGCCCGCTCGACCAGGTGGGCGGCGGCTACGGGCTCCGCTTCACGGACCCCGAGGGCAGGCTGATCGAGCTGAGCGCCGAGGTCGAGGCCGTGGCACCGCGCGGCCGTGACGCGGCGGTGCCCGTCGGCGTGACCCACGCGGTCCTCAACACCACCGACATCGACGCGCTGGTGGCCTTCTACCGCGACGTGCTCGGCCTGCGCGTCTCCGACTGGTCCGAGCACCAGATGGCCTTCCTGCGCTGCAACGCCGACCACCACTGCATCGCCTTCAACCAGGCGGAGTGGGCCTCGCTCAACCACGTGGCCTACGAGATGAGTTCGGTCGACCACTTCATGCGCGGACTCGGCCGTCTCCGGCACCACGGGGTCGTGCCGAAGTGGGGGCCAGGGCGGCACGGTCCGGGGAACAACACGTTCTCCTACTTCACCGACCCGGCCGGGCTCGTCTGCGAGTACACGTCGGAGGTCGCCCAGATCGTCGAGGACGCGTGGATCGCGCGCGTGTGGCGGCGGGTTCCCGAGCTGTCCGATCTGTGGGGCACGGCCGGGCCGCCCTCGTCCGAGATCCGCTCCCACATGGCGGGCGAACCCGATCCGGGGCCCTTGGCTGCCTCCCCCGCCGACGGCGCCGACAGCACCAACGCCGGTACCCCGTCCCTGTCCGACGAGGAGGTCTCCGCATGACCGCGCCCGTGTCCACCTCGACGTCCGCGTCCGAGAGGACGGGGGTACGGTCCGTTCGGCGCGTCGGGCTCGTCGGGTGGGGCGCCATCGGGCGCGTCGTCGGGCGTGCCGTGGCCGAGGGCGCGGTGCCCGGAGCCGAGCTGGCCTGCGTCATCGACAACCGCGCGCTCGGCACGGAAGCCCCCGCTCCTCAGCTCGGCTTCGACGAAGCGCTCGCGCACTGCGACCTGATCGTGGAGGCGGCGGGCCAGGCGGTCGTACGGGAGTGGGGCGAGCGCGTGCTGCGCTCCGGCACCGATCTGCTGATCGCCTCCACCGGGGCCCTCACCGACGAGGCCCTCGCCGGTCGGCTGCTGGCCACGGGGCCCGGACGGGTCTACTTCACCGGTGGCGCCGTCGGCGGTCTCGATCTCCTCCAGGCGGTACGGGAGATGGGCCCGCTCACCGACGTACGGCTGACCACGACCAAGCTGCCCGCCACCCTCGAACAGCCGTGGATGGACGAGGAACTGCTGCACCGCATGCGTACCGCGACCGCGCCCGTCGAGGTCATGAGCGGTACGGCGCGGGACATCCCCGTGAAGTTTCCCAAGTCCACGAACGTCGCCGCCTCCGTCGCGCTCGCGGTGGGGGACCCCGGCCGGGTCCGGGTCACCGTCGTCGCCGACCCGGGCGCCGCCCGGACCCGGCACGCCGTCCACGCCTCCGGCGAGCACGGGACGTACCGCTTCGAGGTCGAGCATCTGCCCGACCCGGGCAACCCGGCGACGAGCCAGGTCGTCCCGTACGCCGTGCTGCGCAGCCTGGCCGCGCTCGCCGGAAAGACGGGGCAGATCCTGTGACCACGCCCGCTTCCGCTTCCCCTTCCGCGTCCGTTTCCGCGCCCGCTTCCGGTGCGCCGTACGACCTCGCGGGGCTGCACGTCGAGCGAGCAGGTGAACGGGGCCCTCTGGTGCTGTGCCTGCACGGGATCGGCTCGTCCTCGGCAGCCTTCACAGCCCAGCTCGACGGACTCGGCCACCGCGCCCGGGTCCTCGCCTGGGACGCGCCCGGCTACGGCCGCTCGGCCGACCCCCAGGGGCCCCTGGACCTGGACGGTTACGCCGACACCGCCGCAGCGCTGATCCGCGCGCACAGCGGCGACGCGCACAGCGACAGCACCCACGGGGACGGCGCCCACGTGCTCGGCGTCTCCTGGGGCGGCGTCATCGCGCTCCGGCTCGCCACCCGCCACCCCGACCTCGTGGCGGGGCTGATCGTCGCCGACAGCAGCCCGGGCTCCGGCACGGACGAGGCGAAGGCCGCCGCCATGCGCGGGCGCGCCGCCGAGCTGGAGAAGCTGGGGCCCCGCGCCTTCGCCGAGCGCAGGGGCCCGCGGCTGGTGTCACCGGACGCGCCGTCCGAGCTGGTCGGACGGGTCGTGGAGACCATGGCCTCGGCCGTGCGCCTGCCCGGCTACGCGTACGCCGCCGAGTCCATGGCCGCTACCGACCTGCGTCCCTCGCTCGCCTCCGTCGCCGCGCCCACCCTCGTCCTGTGCGGGGACGAGGACAGCGTGACGGGTGTCGAGGCGAGCCAGGCCATCGCGGGCGCGGTCCACAAGTCCGCTTACGTGATCGTCAAGGGCGCCGGACACCTCGCCAACCAGGAGCGGCCCGCGGCCTTCAACGACTGGGTCCTGTCCCACCTGCGCATCACAGCGCGCATACCCGAGTGACCCCGTAAGTCCTCGCGAACCGCCCGCTGTTCACCGACACCGAGATCCCACGCCGAGAACCGAACCCGAGAACCGACCCGAAGGAGCGCGTCATGCCTCTCACCACCACCGAGTACGACAACGGCGGCGACCTCGCCAAGTACACCGACGGTCTCATCGCCACCAAGGACTCCCGCGAGCCCGACTGGAACACCCTCGCCTTCCAGGCCAAGGCGGGCGACCAGTACCGCAGGGCCCAGATCCGCTACGTCGGCTCCGGCGCCACCGGCAACCACGAGGGCGACAACCGCGTCCTGCCCTCGGGCGGCTTCACCTTCTCCAACATGCTGCTGCCGCCCGGCGCCGAGGGCCCCGAGCACACGCACCACGACGTCGAGGAAGCCTTCTTCGTGCTGGAGGGCAAGGTCCGCGTCGGCATCCACCGGGGCGAGGACGAGGCGGAGTACCGCACCCTCGGCTACCGCGACATGATCGTCGTCCCGGCGGGCGTGGCGCGCAGCCTCAAGAACGAGGGGGACACCGACGCCCTGTTCTGCGTGGTCATCGGCACCCAGAAGCCGCAGGTCCCGACGTACCCCGAGCACTCGCCGATGCACGGCGTGACCCGCGACTGATGACAGCCCCGGACACCGCCCCGGACACCGCCCCGGACACCGCCCCGGACACCGCCCCGGACACCGGCCAGGGCTCCGCGCCTGACGCCGCCCCGGGCACCCACGCGGGGCGCGCCCGCGCGGACGGACCCCGCACCGTCGTCGTCACCGGCGCCGGCCGTGGCCTCGGACTGGCCACGGCCCGCCGCGCCGGCGCGGACGGCTTCCGCGTCGTCGTCGCCGAACTGGACGAGGAGCGGGGCGAGAAGGCCGTCGCGCTGCTGCGTTCCGAGGGGACGGAGGCCCACTTCGTACGGGCCGACGTCGCGGACCCCGCCTCCGTCGCAGCCATGGCGGACGAGGCCGCCGCGCTCGGCGGCGGCGCCCTGCACGGCCTCGTGAACAACGCGGGCCTCGCGGACGCGGTCGGCGGCAAGGAGTTCCAGGACATCGGCGTCGACGAGTGGGACCGCATCATGACGGTCAACGCGCGCGGCCCCTGGCTCGTGGCCCGCGCGCTGCTGCCCGCGCTCGTCGCGTCGGGCAGCGGCCGCATCGTCAACCTCGCCTCGGACGCGGCGCTCTACGGTTCGCCACGGCTCGCGCACTACATCGCCTCCAAGGGCGCGGTCATCTCCCTCACCAGGGCGATGGCGCGCGAGACGGGCGACAAGGGCGTCACCGTCAACGCCGTGGCGCCCGGCATCACGGAGGGCGAGTCGACGGAGCGCGTACCGGCGGAGCGGCACGAGCTGTACCGCCTCAACCGCGCCGTGTCCAGGGCGCAGCGGCCCGACGACCTCACGGGGATGATCGCGTTCCTGCTCAGCGAGGAGTCCCGCTACCTCACGGGCCAGGTCATAGCCGTCAACGGCGGCTTCACCATGCACTGACGGCCTGATCGCTGACGTGTTGACCGTACGGGCGCCCCCTCCCACTCCCGCCCACACCATCCCTCCCAAGGAGAAACCGTCATGGACCTCGGCCTCGCCGACCGCACCGTACTCGTCACCGGCGGCAGCTCGGGCGTCGGCCTGGCCACGGTCTCGGCGCTCCTCGGAGAGGGCGCGCGCGTGGCGGCCTGCGGCCGGGACGCGGACCGCCTCGCCAAGGCGGCTGCCGGTCTCGGCGCGGCGCGGGACCGGCTGCTGACGGGGGTGTGCGACGTACGGGACGCGGACGCCGTCCACGCGTTCGCCTCCCGCGTCGGCGCGCACTTCGGCGGGCTGGACGGCCTCGTCAACAACGCGGGCCAGTCGCGCATGAAGGGCCTCGACGAGACGACGGAGGCGGACTGGCGCGACGAACTGGAGCTGAAGTTCGCGGGCGTGCTCAACCCCCTGCACGCCACCCGCGAGCTGCTCCGCGCCTCGGACGCCGCCGCCGTCGTCAACGTCAACGCGGTGCTCGCCAAGCAGCCCGAGCCCCGTCTGATCACCACCAGCGCGGCCCGCGCGGGCATCCTCAACCTCTCCAAGTCCCTCGCCACCGAACTCGCGCCCGACGGCATCCGGGTCAACTCCGTCTGCCTCGGCCTGGTCGACACCGGCCAGTGGGCCCGCCGTTACGCGGCGTCCGGCAGCGCGCTCGGCTACGAGGAGTGGCAGCGCGAGCTGGCCGAGGACCGGGGCATCGCGCTCGGCAGGCTCGGCAGGGCGGAGGAGGTGGCCTACGCGATCGTCGGGCTCCTCTCGCCGCGCGCCTCGTACATCACCGGCACCAGCGTCGACGTCTGCGGCGGCATAGGCCGCGGCATCGCCTGACGGCAGCCCCGCGCCGCCCGCCTGCCCCCCTGCGCCTTTCTCCCTTCCCCCTGACGACTCATTCCGCCGACCCGCTCGGCCCGTCGAGCCGGTTCCGCCAGTCCTGCCGGTCCAGCCAGGAGCGTTCACCATGAACCCACAGCAGCCCCCGCCCCCCTCCTCACCTCCGCAGCCAGGGCGGCCCGCCAACGGCGGGGACCTCCTCGTCGCGCTCCTCCGGACCCTCGGGATCGATACGGTCTTCGGCATCGTCAGCGTCCACAACCTGCCCCTCGTCGAGGCTGTGGACCGCGAGCTGCGCTTCGTACCAGTACGCCACGAGGCCACGGCGGTCAGCGCGGCCGACGCGTACGGACGGGCGCGCGGCGGCATCGGATGCGCTCTCACCAGCACGGGTACGGGCGCGGGCAACGCCGCCGGGTCGCTGATCGAGGCACTCAGCTCCGGTGCCAGCGTTCTGCACGTCACCGGGCAGATCGACAGCGAACATCTCGGCCGGGGGCGCGGTTTCATCCACGAGACCAAGGACCAGCTCGGCATGCTGCGCGCGGTCTCGGTCCACGCGGCGACGGTCACCGGCACAGCGGACGCGGCCCGCGTCCTGTGCGGTGCGGCGCGGCACGCGCTGACAGAGCCGGGCGGGCCCGCGAGCGTCGAGTGGCCGATCGACCTCCAGTACGCGCCCCACGATCTCCCCCGTGACCTCGCGGAACTCCGCGAGCTGGCGGCGCTGCTCGAATCCGCCGGTGACGCGGACTCCACCGAGCGCGGCACCCCCGTCGAACCCGGCACTCCCGTCGAACCCGGCACTCCCGTCGAACCCGGCACTCCCGTCGAACCCGGCACTCCCGTCGAACCCGGCGCCCCCGAGCGGCCCCGCATCCCCGTCGCACGCCGCCGCCCGCTGCCCTGCCCCCTCCCGCGCCCCACCGAGGCCCAGCTCGACGCGGCGGCCGGGCTGCTGGCCTCCGCGCGCCGCCCCCTCGTCTGGGCGGGCGGCGGCGCCACCCGCGCGCGGACCGAGCTGGCCGCGCTCCTGGAGCGCACCGGCGCCGGGCTGCTGACCAGCAACTCCGGGCGCGGCAGCGTGCCCGAGGACGACCCGCGCGTGATCGGCAACTTCGCGACGACCCCAGCCGCACGTGCCCTCCTCGCGGACGCCGACGTCCTGCTCTCCATCGGCACCCACTTCCGCTCCAACGAGACCGCCGACTACGGCCTCCGCCTCCCCGAGGCGCACATCCAGACCGACATCGACGCCGCCGCGCTCGGCCGCGTCTACCCGGCGACCCACGCCCTGCACGGCCACGCCCCCGACGTCCTCGCCGGGCTCCTGGCCAGGCTCGGCCCCCGCGAGGCAGCAGCCCAGATGCCGCAGCCCTCGCCGTCCTCGCCGCCCTCGTCGGAGTGGAGCGCCCGGATCGCCTCCGTACGCGCCGACGTACGCGCGACGCTCCGCGACGGCATCGGCCCCCAGGCCGCCGTGTGCGCGGCGCTCCGTGCCGCGCTGCCGCGCGACGCGGTGATCGCGCGGGACGTCACCATCCCGTCCAGCAGTTGGGGCAACCGGCTGCTGGAGATCTACGACCCGCGCGACAACCTCTTCCCGCGCGGCGGCGGCATAGGCCAGGGCCTCGGCATGGGCATCGGCGCGGCACTGGCCCGCCCCGGTACACCCACCGTCGTCATGGCGGGCGACGGCGGGCTCGCCGTGCACCTCGGCGAACTGCTCACCCTCGCGCAGGCGGCGCCCCGCCTCACCCTCCTCGTCTTCAACGACGGCGGCTACGGCGTGCTGCGCAACATGCAGGACCGCTACTGCGACAGGCGCTCGGGAGTCGATCTGGCCACCCCCGACTTCGCGCTGCTGGCACGGGCGTGCGGCATCCCGTACGCGCGGATCGCGGCCGAGGACGAGGCGGGCCCCGTGCTCGCCGAGGCGACGTCGGCCGACGGACCCGTCCTCGTGGAGGTCGATCTGACGGCGCTGGGGCCCATGAAGACCCCGTTCACCCCGCCCGTCAAGATCCCCGACGCCGCCCGCACCCCCGTTCCGGGACCCGCCCCCGAACCCTCGACCTCGACCTCGTGAGGAGGCCGACGCCATGACCACGGCCCGCGAAGAGCAGGAACCGTGCCTCGACCTGCTCGTGCACCGGATGACCTGGGAGGCCGACGGCGTCCTGTCCGTCGAGCTGACCCACCCCGAGGGCAAGCCCCTGCCCGCATGGGAACCCGGAGCGCATCTCGACCTCGTCGCGGGGGAGCACACCCGCCAGTACAGCCTGTGCGGCGACCCGAGGGACAGCGGCAGATACCGGATCGGCGTGCTCAACGAGCCGTCCTCGCGCGGTGGTTCGCGCTACGTGCACACCGCGCTGCGACCGGGCGCGACGGTCACCGTGCGCGGCCCCCGCAACCACTTCCGCATGGTCCCGGCCGAGCGCTATCTCTTCCTCGCGGGCGGCATCGGCATCACCCCGCTTCTGCCCATGGCGCGCGAGGCCGCACGTCAGGGCATCCCGTGGCGGCTCGTGCACGGCGGCCGGTGCCGCGACGCGATGGCCTTCGGCGCGGAACTCGCCGAGCTGGCGCAACAGTCCGGGCTGGCCGAGCCGGCCGGTGCGGTGCTGCTCCATCCCCAGGACGAGCGCGGCCACATCGACCTGGAGGCAGCGCTCACCGGGCTCGACGCGCCGGGCGACGGCACCCTCGTCTACTGCTGCGGCCCCGAACCGCTGCTCGCCGCGGCCGAGGAGCGGTGCGCCGCGCTCGGGATCGCGGACCGGCTGCGCGTGGAGCGGTTCGCCGCACCGGCCACGCGCCGTGACGGCCGCGACGACGAGGTAGAAGCGGACGCGGAGTTCGAGGTGGAGTGCCGCCGCTCGGGCCGCACCGTGCGGGTGGGGAGCGGCACCAGTGTCATCGACGCCGTCGAGAGTGTGGGCGTCTCCGTGCCCAGCTCCTGCCGTGACGGCATCTGCGGCACCTGCGAGACCCGCGTCCTCGACGGCACCCCCGACCACCGCGACTACGTGCTCAGCGAGGCCGAACACGCCGCGGGCGAGTCGATGATGATCTGCGTCTCGCGCTGCTCCTCGGGCCGCCTCGTCCTCGACCTGTGACCCGAACCCCCGGAACGCGAAACCCCGGAACCCGAACCCGCTGAATCGGAGCCGACGACATGGACACCACGAGCGACCCGCGCGATCCCCACGACCCGAGCGCCCCGCGCTACCTGGAGGTGCACCAGTCCCGCACCCACGAGCCGACCCCGTACGAGTACCGGCTCGCCGCCACCCTCGAAGAGGTCTTCACCACCGTGGGGCACGACCTCGCCTCCGTGGTGAGCGGCCTCAACGCACGTCAGGTCCACGCCCCCGACGGCAACCCCTGGACCGAGCAGACCTTCCGCGACGAGATGCACCGCCTGGGAGCGTGACCCCGATGACCTCCATGACCCCTACGAAGACGACCTCTACGCAACAGACCGCCGAGCACATCTACGCCACCGGGCTGCGCAACCAGTGGCACCCCGTCGTCCCCTCCCACTTCGTCGCGCCGGGCGGCATGCGCCGCGTCACCGCGCTCGGTGAGACGTGGCTGCTCTTCCGCAGGGCCGACGGCACCCTCCACATGCTCGCCGACCGGTGCCCGCACCGGGGCGCGCCGCTCTCGCTGGGCAAGCACCTCGGCGACCGGATCGCCTGCTGGTACCACGGCGTCGAGGTCGACGGCGGCGGCACCGTCACCTCCGTGCCAGGGCTGCCCGGCTGCAACCTGGAGGGCAAGCAGCTCGTCAAGAGCCCGCCCGTGCGCGAGGTGAGCGGCGCGATCCTGGCGTACTTCGGCGACGAGCGGCACCCCGAGCCCTGCGAACTGACCCTCCCCGAACCGCTCACGGACCCGGACGTCTCCGCCTTCCTCTGCTACGCGGAGTGGGACGCCCCGTGGCGCTACGGCATGGAGAACCTGCTCGACCCGATGCACGGTGCGTTCCTGCACCACGAGTCGCACACGATGTACGACGGGGACACGACGGCCAAGTTCCGCATCCGCGAGACCGACCGCGGCTACTTCTTCGAGAAGACCGACCAGCGCGGCGTCAACTTCGACTGGGTGGAGCTGTGCCGTACGGGAGTGGACTGGGTGGACCTGTCCATCCCGTACCCGCCGTCGGCCGGGCCCGGCGGCCCGTTCGGGATCGTCGGCATGATCTGCCCCATCGACGAGCGGCGCAGCGGCGTCTTCTTCTGGCGCTACCGGCGCGTGGCGGGCTGGGAGCGCGACACCTGGCGCTTCCTCTACCGCACCCTGATCGAGAAACGGCACTGGGAGGTGCTGGAGCAGGACCGCACCATGCTGGAGAGGATGCCGTTCGACGCCGACCAGGCGGAGAACCTCTACCAGCACGATCTGGGCGTCGTACGGCTGCGCCGCCTGTACCGCGCGGAGGCGGAGAAGCAGGCGGCCGCCCTGGCGTGAGAGGGGGCGGGCCCGCTCAGGGGCGGCCCGCCGCCCCGGCTGCCCCCGCCGCCCGCTCCGCCAGTTCCACCTTGCGTATCTTGCCGGTGGCGGTCAGCGGGAAGCCGTCGACCAGCTCGATCGCCGGCACCTTGTAGACCGCCATGTTCTCCCGCGCCCACGCCCGCAGCCCCTCCGCCGTGACGTCGGCACCGGCACGGACCCGGACGAAGGCGTACGGCGACTGGCCGCGCTCCGCGTCCTCGACGGCGACGACCGCGGCGGCCACCACGTCCTCGTGCTGCCCCAGCAGCGCCTCGACCTCGGACGGGAAGACGCTCATCCCGCTGACCTTGATCATGTCCTTCGCGCGCCCGAGGTAGTGCAGACAGCCGTCCTCGTCCAGCATCCCGATGTCCCCGGTGTGCAGCCACCCGTCGCGCAGGGCGAGCGCGGTGGCCTCGGGCTGCCGCCAGTAGCCGGTCAGCAGCGAGGGGCCGCGCAGCACGATCTCGCCCTGCTCGCCCAGCGGAAGGGGCTCGCCCGTGCCGAAGCCGACGACCATGATGTCGGTGCCGGGTACCGGCAGCCCGCAGAAGACGGGCTCCGTGCGCAGGTCGCGGTCGTCGTCCTGGAAGCCGAGGGTGAGGGTGTCGCTGGTGTGCGTCTCGGTCATCCCGTACGACGCCTCGCGCAGCACGCTCCCCTCGCCCACCGCTTCCCGCCACCGGTGCCGCAGCTCCGGGGTGAGCTTGCGGATGAAGGAGATGACGGTCGGGCCTGTGAGGCTGGACAGGTCGCGCTTCGCGAACGCGGGGTGGTCCAGCAGCTCCTGGTAGTTCTCGACGGTGCCGGTGAGAACGGAGACGTTGTAGCGCTCGACGCCCAGCAGCACCGCCTCCGGGTCCCAGCGCGAGAGCAGCACGCTCGTGCCGCCGCTGACGAGCGGCGCGAGGATGCCCAGGTTCTCGCCCGCGATCCAGAACACCGGCAGATAGCAGAGCACGTTCAGCGGCTCGCCGTCCGCGCACCCGGAGCCCGCCCAGACGGCGGCGGCCGTGTAGAGCATGTGGCGTTGCGTGTGCTCGCAGCCCTTGGGCAGTCCGGTGGTGCCGCCCGTGTAGTTGAGCGCGGCCAGCGCGTCGAGATCGTCCGCCGTACGCCCCAGCCGGGGATGCGCCAGCGCCTGCGCCCAGCGTGACGGAACCGGCGCCACCGTCCCGTCGGAGGGCTGCGGCGGCAGCGGAAGCGTCGGTTCGACGGGGAGGACGTCGGCGAGGGAGGTGACCAGGACCTCCCGTACGGGCGTCTGCGCGCGTATCTCCAGCAGCGCGGGCGCCAGCGTGTCCAGGGTGATCACCACGCCGGGCGCCGCGTCCCGCAGTTCGTGCCGCAGCTCGGCGGCGCGGAAGAGCGGGTTGACGGGGACGTGCACCGCGCCGAGCCGCAGCACGGCGAGGAACGCGACGAGGAACTGCGGGCAGTTGGGCAGATGCACCCCCACCCGGTCGCCGGGCCCGACACCCGCGCTCTCCAGCCGGCCCGCGAGCCGGTCGGACGCCTCGTCCAGCTCGGCGTAGCTGGTCTCGGCGCCGTAGAAGACGACGGCGGCGCGGTCGGGGTCGCGGGCCGCCCAGTGCGCGACGTGGGCGGGGAGGGACAGTTCGCCCAGCGGGTAGCGGGGGCGGTCGGGGAGGATGTCGGGGCGTATCCGGTCCTGGCGACGGCGCAGCTCGGTCAGATACTCCTCAACCGCGGGCTGGTCCTGGGTCATCGGCATCGGGCGGCTCGCTCTCGGCTCGGGCTCGTGGCGTGACGGTGCCTGACGTGTCGGTGCCTGACGTGACGGGTCCTGGTGCGGCGGTTCCTCGCGCGGCGGCGTCCTCCGTGACCCGGAGCAGATGCAGGTACATCGTCGTGACGTCCCGCACGGCCGCCTCGTACGCGCCCGGGTCCTCCGCGACCAGGCGCGCGCTCTGGGTGGACATGGCGCCCACGGCGCGCGCCAGCGCCAGGGGCTCCACGACCGGGTCCGCGAGGCCCGCCTCGGCCAGCCGCCGCACGTACTTCGCGTGCCGGTGCAGCGGGCGGCGGTGGATCTCGGACCACAGCCGGGCCACTTCCTCGTCGGCGAGCGCCTGCTGCTCGAAGAGCGCGAGCAGCGGCAGGTGCGCGGCGTAGGCGGCGATGAAGGCGCCGACGGAGTCGCGGGCCACCGCGTGCGGGTCGTCCGGATCGGTCCCTGGCACCTCCTGCGCCGCGAGGAAGGCGTCCCGCACCCGCCCCGCGAGCACCCGGAAGACCTCGGCCTTCGAGGCGAAGTAGACGTAGAAGCCCGCGCGGGAGACGTCCGCCTCGGCCGTGATGTCGGCGATCGTCGTACGGCCGTAGCCGCGTCGCGCGAAGACCCGCTCGGCCGCCTCCAGGAGGAGGGCCCGGGTGTGCGCCTCCGTACGGTCGCGTTCCGTCCTCGCCGCCCACGGCTGCCGCGTCTGCCGCGCCTCCCGCGTCTGCCGTGCCTGCTGTGCCTGCTGTGCCGCCTGGGCTTGCGCCTGCCGCTGTCGTGGTGCCACGTCGCGAGCATATTGACGTTGACGCCAGTGTCAATGACGATGGCGGCGCCAACACCGCGCCGTGGAGGGGCTCATGGGAGAACCGGCCGTGCTCGTCGCCAACCGCGGGGCCGCCGCCGTACGGGTGCTGCGCGCCGCAGCCGAGGCGGGCATGCGCACCGTCGCCGTCCACACCCCCGACGAGGCGGGAGCGCCGCACACGCGGCTCGCCGACGAGGCGCACCCGCTCACCGCCGAGGGCGCACACGGCTACCTCGACATCGACGCACTGCTCGGCATCGCCCGCCGCACCGGCTGCGATCTCGTCCACCCCGGCTGGGGCTTCCTCAGCGAGAGCGCCGACTTCGCGCGCCGCTGCACCGCCGACGGGCTGACATTCGTCGGGCCGAGCCCCGAGGTGCTGGACCTCCTCGGCGACAAGGGCCGCGCCCGCGCGCTCGCCGCCGAGCTGGGCGTTCCCGTGCTGCCCGGCACCACGGGCGCCACCACCCTGGACGAGGCCCGCGCCTTCCTGGAGGGGCTGGGCCCGGACGGCGCGCTGATGGTGAAGGCGCTGGCCGGAGGCGGCGGCCGGGGCATGCGCCAAGTGCGGGCCCAGGGCGGCCCCGACGCGTCGACCGAGAGCGACGGGCCCGACCTGTCAACGCCGAGCGGGCCCGACGCGCTGGCCGAGGCGTGGGAACGCTGCGCCTCCGAGGCCCGCCAGTCCTTCGGACGCGGCGAGCTGTACGTCGAGCAACTGCTCACCGGGGCACGGCACATCGAGGTCCAGATCGCCGGGGACGCGCAAGGCGCGGTCACCCACCTGTGGGAGCGCGATTGCAGCGTCCAGCGGCGCCACCAGAAGCTCATCGAGATAGCGCCGGCGCCCGCGCTGGACGGGGAACTGCGCGGGCAACTGCTGGACGCTGCCGTACGGATGGCCTCCGCCGTGGGCTATACCGGACTCGGCACCGTCGAATTCCTCGTCGCCGACGGCACGTTCCACTTCATGGAGGCCAACCCCAGGCTCCAGGTCGAGCACACCGTCACCGAGGAGATCACCGGACTCGACCTCGTGGCCCTCCAGTTCGCGCTGGCCGCGGGTGAAGACCTCGCCGGGCTCGACCTGGACACGCCGCCGCGCCCACGCGGATACGCACTCCAGGCGCGGGTCAACGCCGCGTCGACGGGCACCCTCACCCGCTTCGAGCCGCCCGCGGGGCCCGGGGTGCGGGTGGACAGCGCCGTGCGTGCGGGCGGTGAGGTCGGTACGGCCTACGATCCGCTGCTCGCCAAGCTCGTGGTGCGCGCCCCCGGCTTCAGCACGGCGGCCGAACGGGCGCGGCGCGCGCTCGCGGAGTTCCACATCGAGGGCGTCCGCACCTCCGCACCCCTGCTCGGCGCGCTCCTCGCCGACCCCGGCTTCCTCGCGGGCGGCACCGACACATCCTTCGCCGACCGCTTCCCGGAGCCCGCACCCGAAACGGGCTCCGGCCCCGGCACCTCCGCCGAACCCCTGAACGGCACCCCCGACGGCACCCACGCAGCCCTCGCCCCCATGAGCGGCACCGTCGTCTCCCTGGACGCGGCGCCCGGCGACACCGTACGCGCCGGGCAGCAGCTCGCCGTCCTCGAAGCGATGAAGATGGAACACGTGGTGCGGGCCCCGGTCGCCGGAACCGTGCGCGCCGTGCCCGTCGGCGTCGGCGACACACTCGCCGAGGGCCGCCCCATGCTGCTCCTCGACCCCGCCGAGGGCGACACCGCGGCCCAGGCCCCCGCCGAGGAGACCGACCCCGACGCCGTGCGCGCCGACCTCGCCGAGGTACGCGCCCGCCACGAGGCGGGGCTCGACGCCGCGCGCCCCGAAGCCGTCGCCGCGCGCAGGAAACGCGGCCGTCGCACGGCCCGCGAGAACCTCGCCGACCTGTGCGACGAGGGCAGCTTCACCGAGTACGGCGCCCTCGCGCTCGCCGCGCAGCGCCGCCGTCGCAGCCTGGAGGAGCTGATCGCGCAGACCCCGGGCGACGGCATGGTCGCCGGGACGTGCACCGTCAACGCGGACACCTTCGGGCCCGGACGCGCCGACTGCGTGGCCCTGACGTACGACTACACGGTCCTCGCCGGGACCCAGGGCCATATGAACCACCGCAAGACCGACCGGATGCTGGAGATCGCCGAGCGCCGCCGCGCTCCCGTGGTGCTGTTCGCCGAGGGCGGCGGAGGCCGTCCGGGCGACACGGACTCCCCGTCCGTCGCCGGGCTCGACGTCGGCACGTTCCGGCAGATGGGACGGCTCAGCGGCCTCGTCCCCCTCGTCGGCATCGCCTCCGGCTACTGCTTCGCGGGCAACGCGGCGCTGCTCGGCTGCTGCGACGTCGTGATCGCGACGCCCGAGGCCAGCATCGGCATGGGCGGCCCCGCGATGATCGAGGGCGGGGGCCTGGGCACGTACCGGCCAGGCGAGGTCGGGCCCCGGGACGTGCAGGTGGCCAACGGGGTCGTGGACCTGTGCGCGGAGGACGACGCCGACGCGGTACGTCTCGCCCGCCGCTACCTCTCCTACTTCCAGGGCCCCGTCACCGACTGGCAGGCCCCCGACCAGCGGCTGCTGCGGCACATCGTCCCGGAGAACCGCCGCCGCGCCTACGACATCCGGCGCGCCGTCGCGGGCCTGGCCGACAGCGGCTCGGTGCTGGAGCTGCGCGGCGGCTTCGGCACGGGCGTGGTCACGTCGCTGATCCGCGTCGAGGGCCGCCCCATGGGCCTGCTCGCCAACAACCCGGGGCACCTGGGCGGCGCCATCGACAGCGAGGCAGCCGACAAGGCAGCGCGCTTCCTCCAGTTGTGCGACGCGTTCGGACTGCCCGTCGTCTCGCTCTGCGACACCCCCGGCTTCATGGTCGGCCCCGAAGCGGAACGCACCGCCACCGTCCGCCACTTCTCCCGGCTCTTCGTGACGGGCGCCAACCTGTCGGTCCCGGTCTGCGCGCTGATCCTGCGCAAGGCGTACGGGCTCGGCGCGATGGCCATGCTCGGCGGCAACACGCACGCGCCGGTCGCCACGGCCGCCTGGCCGAGCGGCGAGATCGGCGCGATGGGCCTGGAGGGCGCCGTCCGGCTCGGCTTCCGGCGCGAACTGGAGGCCGTCGCAGAGCCCGTCGAGCGCGAGCGCGCCTTCCAGGCCCGGGTGGACGAGCTGTACGCGCGGGGCAAGGCGCTCAACGCGGCGACGGTCATGGAGATCGACGACGTCATCGACCCGGCCGACAGCCGCGCCCTGATCACCGCCGCCTTCCGCGACACCCCGGGCCCGGTGCCGGGGAGCGAGCGGCGGCGCCCGTACGTCGACACGTGGTGAGCGCGCGGCGTCCACGGGCCGCCGGGCTCACTCCTCCCCGGAAGCCCCCGCGGTCTCCCCGCCCTGTGCGGCCTCCGCGTCCTCCAGCGAACGCTCCAGCTTCCCCAGCAGCCGCGCCAGTTGACGGCACTCGGCCGGGCTGAGCCCGGCGAGCATGCGGCGCTCGTTCTCCAGGTGCTCCGCGAAGAGGCCGTCGATGCGCTCCAGGCCCTCTTCGCTGAGCCGCGAGTGCACGACGCGCCGGTCCTCGGGCCCGCGCTCGCGCACGATCAGGCCGTCCTTCTCCAGCCGGTCGATGCGCAGCGTCACCCCGGCCGAGCTGATCAGCCCGGAGTCCGCCAGCTCGCCCGCCGTGCGACGGTACGGCGCGCCCGCCCTGCGCAGGGCCGTCATCACGTCGAAGCCCGCCATGGAGAGCCCGTACTCCTCCAGCGGTTTGGAGATCTGGGACTGGTAGCGCAGAAACGTCCGGTGCAGGCGCGCGAAGACCTCCAGCGGCGCGGTGTCCAGTTCGGGCCGTTCGCGTCGCCAGTCCTCGATGATGGACGCCACGGCGTCCTGGCGCGCGGACGCGGTCCTCTTCTGGGCCATTCGGTCGTTCCTCCCTGCGGCAGGCGGCAGCACTCCGTCCGGAATAAATCTTAGTCCTGAAGGGATGCCGACATGACCCACATGCCCGGACCTTGTCCGGACCCTCCCCAGGCCCTCCCCGGGCCCTCATGACCTGCGGCACAGCTCCATGTTCGGCGGCGCCGCGCACGGCAGATGCCCGTGGGTGGCGACGATGTTCTGGCCGCTGCCGTTGATGAGGAAGTCGAGGAAGCTGGACGCGAGCGAGTCGGCGGGCGGCTGCCCGTAGGTGTAGGCGTACTCCGTCTCGTGGTACGGGTACCGCTTCTCGGCGACGGACTCGGGCGACGGGGCACGCCCGTCGAGGCTCACCCGGCGCATGCCCTTGAGCTGGTCCGCTGCGCGCAGCTCGGAGTACCCGAGCGCGCCGGGCACATCCGCGACGGTGCTCAGCACCCGCTCGGTGCTGTTGAGTTCGCACCGCGTCACGCGCGCCCCTGGGTCGTCCTTGTGCACGCAGTCCCTGGCCGTGTGCGGGGGCTCGTTGCCGTCGAGCACCCGCCGCTGGAAGACCTCGCGCGTCCCGGAGTCCGCGTCACGGCTGACGAGCCGGACCGGCAGATCGGCTCCGCCGACCTCCTTCCAGTTGACGATGTCGCCCCGGTAGATGCGCCGCACGTCGTCCAGGGACAGATCCTTCACGCGGGCCCGCTCGTTCACCACCAGCGTGAAGACGGACACGGCCACATAGCGCTCCCGCAGCTTCGGGAAGCTGTCCGGCTTGGCGCCGTCCGAGAGCGTGACGTGCGCGGGCGCGCCGCCCTCCGCCTTCTTGCCCGCCTCGTCCAGCGCCCAGAGCCCGGTTCCGGTGCCCCGCGCGTCGACGGTGACCGTCGCGCCAGCGCACTCCTTCTCGTACGCGGTGCCGACCTCCTCCAGCACCGGCGCGAACGCCGTGGACCCGGTGACGGTCAGCGCGCCCTCGGCGCAGCCGACGGGCGGCAGCGTGCGGTCGCCCAGCGTCAGCACGACCGGCTCGGCGACGAGCAGCAGCGCGAGGAACGCGACGAGGCCCAGCACCCGGTTGCTGGGGCGCGGCTGCCTCCGGTTCCGCTTGACGGCGCCTTCCCGCAGTCCGCCGCTCACGGTCACCGGGCGGCCGATGCCCGAGCCGGTGAGCAGCACCAGCAGCTTGTAGCTCTCGCCCCTGTTGAGGGGGACCTTGGGCACGTGGACGACGTTGGAGGCGGGATCGTGCCGCAGCCCCGCACGCGGCGTGAAGTGCGACATGAGATGCGGCGAACTGGGCTCGGTGACCGCGACCCCCGTCACCGTGCGCTCGGTGAACGTGACGGTGAGGCCGCTCAGTTCGCGCGACGTGTAGTCCTCGGTGCCGACGGCGCGCAGCCCGTCGTTCTCGATACGCAGCAGCACCAGCGACGCGTCCGACATCTCCGGGGTCTCCCCGAAGAGCCCGAGCCGCACGTCCGCCTGCCCGTTCTGCGCGTCCCCGCCGATGAGCGTGTCCATCTGGACGCGGTAGCCGATGCGCTTGAGGCCCGGCATCAGCCGCTCGTAGGCGAGCACGCCGACGGTCACCAGCACACCGAGCCCGGCCAGCACGTTCTCCGGGCTCAGCCAGTCCAGCCACTCCATGGTCATCGCCCCCGCTGCGTCGCACATCTGACCGGAATGTGCGGTCAAGTGTGCGTGCGCGGAGCGGTGCTGTGGGGTGTGTCCCGGAGCCGTCGCCGGATGTTCGCCCGGCGTTCAGCGGGGCCGTGGGCGGTCCGGTGGCGGCTCCGGGGCGGAGAGGGGGCCTCCGGGGGCCTCCGGGGCGGAGGGGGTCAGTCCTTTTCCAGCCAGCCTTCGTGTTCCGCCGCGAGCGCGTCCAGGGCCGACGGCTCGTAGCGCCCCTCGGGGCCCTCCAGCACCACCAGCCACTGCGCGTCCTCCGCGTCGTCCTCGCCCGCCAGCGCCTCACGGATCACCTGCGGCTCCTCGGGCGCACCGAGCGTGTCCACCACCGCCTCGGCGACCTCCTCCGCCGCTTCACGGTCGGGCAGCACCAGAATGTGTCGTACGTCAGTCACCCCGGCATTCTCCGTGAAGCGGTGCGCCGGGGCGGGGAGGGGGCGGGTCCGGCAGGGGCGCCGGGGCTGTCAGCGGGGAGTGTCAGCGGGGCGTGGGATGCTGGAGCGCGATGGCCAGCCGTGAGACACCCCGCAAGAAGCAGACCGACGACCCGCTCGCGCCCCTGACGCTCGCGGTGGGGCAGGAGGAGCTGCTGCTCGACCGCGCCGTGCGGCAGATCGTCGAGGCGGCCCGCGCAGACGATGCGGACACGGACGTGCGCGATCTCGCCTCCAGCGACCTCCAGCCCGGCACCCTCGCCGAGCTGACGAGCCCGTCGCTCTTCGCCGAGCGCAAGGTTCTCGTCGTGCGGAACGCGCACGACCTGTCGGCGGACAGCGTCAAGGACGTCAAGGCGTACATCGCCTCGCCCGTCGAGGAGATCACCCTCGTCCTGCTGCACGCGGGGGGCGCCAAGGGCAAGGGCCTGCTGGACGCGGCCCGCAAGGCGGGGGCCCGCGAGGTCGCCTGCCCGAAGATGACCAAGCCCGCTGACCGCCTCGCGTTCGTACGGTCCGAGTTCCGCGGCCTCGGCCGCTCCGCGAGCCCCGAGGCGTGCCAGGCCCTCGTGGACGCCATCGGCAGCGATCTGCGCGAGCTGGCCTCGGCCTGTACGCAGCTCACGGCGGACGTCGAGGGCACGATCGACGAGGCGGTCGTCGCCCGCTACTACACGGGCCGCGCCGAGGCGTCGAGCTTCACCGTCGCCGACCGCGCGGTCGAGGGCCGCGCCGCCGAGGCGCTGGAGACGCTGCGCTGGGCGCTGGCGACGGGGGTGGCGCCGGTGCTGGTCACCAGCGCACTGGCCCAGGGAGTCCGGGCCATCGGGAAGCTGGCCTCGGCGCCGCGTGGGGCCAGGCCCGGGGATCTCGCGCGGGAGCTGGGGATGCCGCCCTGGAAGATCGACCGCGTGCGGCAGCAGATGCGGGGCTGGTCGGGGGACGGCGTCTCGACGGCCCTGCGGGCCGTCGCCGCCGCCGACGCGGCGGTGAAGGGCGGTGGCGACGATCCGGAGTACGCCCTGGAACAGGCCGTCATCACCATCGCCCGCGCCGCCCGCTCCCGCTGACGCCCCTACGGGGCGCCTTTCGCGGTATGGCTGGCGCCGTCTGCCGCCTAACGGCGCGTGCTGGCCTGCGCCCGACGTCTGCCACTGCGACGGTGCGCCCCTCTTGGCCCGCTGAGGCGGCCGTCCCGTGTCCCGCCGCGACGGCGCCCTTCCTCCCGCTGAGGCGGCCGGGTCACCTTCGCCCTGCCACGACGGTGCCCTCTTCCCGCTGAGGCGGCCGGGTCACCACTTCCCGCGCGACGGTGGGACGCGGGACGGTGCGGTCCGGCGGTGCCGTTCCGGCCTCCGCCGGTGGCGCGGTGCTTCGTGTGGGGCACCCCGCGCTGCGACAGCCCGCCCCGTGCCTCCCGCTGAGGTGGCCGGGCCGCCTTCTTCCCGCCGCGACGGTGGGACGCGGGACGGCGCGGTCCGGCGGTGCCGTTCCGGCCTCGGCCGGTGGTGCGGTGCTTCGTGTGGGGCACCCCGCGCTGCGACAGCCCGCCCCGTGCCTCCCGCCGAGGTGGCCGGGCCGCCTTCTTCCCGCCGCGACGGTGGGACGCGGGACGGTGCGGTCCGGCGGTGCCGTTCCGGCCTCCGCCGGTGGCGTCGGCGCCGGGTGCCGGTGATCTTCGATGCCGCCGAACCCTCTGGGTGGGGGCCGCGCCCCGTCGCGGCGGAAAGAGGGGGTGGGCCACCACCGCCTCGCACCCCGGAGGCGCCCGGGCCCAGCCGTCCCGCACCGGAGGTGCTGGGGCCAGCAGCCCCCGACGGGCTCGGGGTCAGCTGCTTCGCGCCCCGAAGGTGCCGGGGTCAGCCGTCCCGTACCCCGAGGGGCCCGGGGGCAGCCGTCTCGCGCCCGGAGGGGCAGGCGCCCCGGGGTTACCGGGGCCAGCCGCCCCGTCGCACCGCCGCAGCGGCGTATCGGAGAGGCACTCGGGGCAGCCAGGAGGAGCCCGCCCCGAGCAGGCCGAAGGCCCCGGCGCCGCCTGGGGAAAGGCGGCCATCGGGGCCTTCGGTTTGTTTCAGGTGATCGCGAAGCGATCCACCGCACCCGCGTGGCGAACGCAGGCCGCGTGCGGTGTGTGCACATCGTCAAGCGGCCGGTACGGAGCGGAGTGAGAGGGCCCGCCCGTGGTCGTACCGACCGGATCCCGGGGGATCCGTCACGCGGGTCAGCCCTTGAGGGAGGAGACCTTCTGCGCCAGGGCCGCCTTCTTGTTGGCGGCGTTGTTCTTGTGCAGAACACCCTTGCTGGCGGCCTTGTCGAGCTTCTTGGCCGCGACGCGCTGCGCCTCGGTGGCCTTGGCCAGGTCACCGGCGGCGACGGCCTCGCGGGTGCGACGGATCGCCGTCTTCAGCTCGGACTTGACCGCCTTGTTGCGCTGGCGCGCCTTCTCGTTGGTCTTGATCCGCTTGATCTGGGACTTGATGTTCGCCACGAAAGAGCCTTTACAGGTTCGGTGTATTTCCGTCTTGTGCCGCTCCGCTCCCGGCTTCGACCAGGTGTCGATCTCGTCCAGGGCGCACAAGGCACAGTGAGCCAGGCTACCAGCAGGCCCCCGGGCCCTCCCAATCCGGTCGGAGGCCCCCGCGCATGGGACCATGGGAGCGACCAGCGATCCAGGAGCGCCCGCGCTTCCAGCCGAAGACCCGACAGACCCGACAGGACCTTGCGTGCCCGCGACCCCTTCGAACGTGCCGGAGCCGAGCCGTACCGACCCGGCGTTGATCCGTAACTTCTGCATCATCGCGCACATCGACCACGGAAAGTCGACGCTCGCCGACCGGATGCTCCAGCTCACCGGGATCGTCGAGGAGCGGCAGATGCGTGCCCAGTACCTCGACCGTATGGACATCGAGCGTGAGCGCGGCATCACGATCAAGTCCCAGGCGGTGCGGATGCCCTGGGCGCCCTCGGACGACAAGGACGTGCCGCACGTCCTGAACATGATCGACACCCCGGGCCACGTCGACTTCACCTACGAGGTCTCCCGCTCCCTCGCCGCGTGCGAGGGCTGCATCCTGCTGGTGGACGCGGCGCAGGGCATCGAGGCGCAGACTCTCGCCAACCTCTATCTGGCGATGGAGCACGACCTCACGATCATCCCGGTCCTCAACAAGATCGACCTGCCCGCGGCGCAGCCCGAGAAGTTCGCGGCCGAGCTGGCGCACCTCATCGGCTGTGAGCCCGAGGACGTGCTGAAGGTCTCGGCGAAGACCGGTGAGGGCGTGCAGGAGCTGCTGGACGAGGTCGTCAGGCAGGTCCCGCACCCGGAGGGCGTCGCGGACGCGCCGGCCCGCGCGATGATCTTCGACTCGGTCTACGACGCGTACCGCGGCGTGGTCACGTACGTGAAGGTCGTCGACGGCATGCTCAGCAAGCGTGAGCGCATCAAGATGATGTCCACGGGTGCCACCCACGAGCTGCTGGAGATCGGAACCAACTCCCCGGAGATGACCCCCGTCGAGGGGCTCAGCGTGGGCGAGGTCGGCTATCTGATCACCGGCGTGAAGGACGTGCGCCAGTCCAAGGTCGGTGACACCGTCACCCGGCTCTCCAAGGGCGCCGAGAACCCGCTGCCGGGTTACAAGGACCCCAAGCCGATGGTCTTCTCGGGGCTGTATCCGCTGGACGGCTCCGACTACCCGGAGCTGCGCGACGCGCTGGACAAGCTGCTGCTGAACGACGCGGCGCTCACTTACGAGCCGGAGACCTCGGCCGCGCTCGGCTTCGGCTTCCGCGTGGGCTTCCTGGGGCTGCTGCACCTGGAGGTGATCAGGGAGCGGCTGGAGCGCGAGTTCGGCCTGGACCTGATCGCCACCGCGCCGAACGTGGTCTACCGCGTCGAGATGGAGGACGGCTCCGAGCACGTCGTCACCAACCCCAGCGAGTTCCCGACCGGCAAGATCGACTCGGTCCACGAGCCGATGGTCCGCGGCACCCTCATCGCGCCCAGCGAGTTCGTCGGCGCGATCATGGAGCTGTGCCAGACCCGCCGGGGCAACCTCCAGGGCATGGACTACCTCTCCGAGGACCGTGTCGAGCTGCGCTACACGCTGCCGCTGGCCGAGATCGTCTTCGACTTCTTCGACGCGCTGAAGTCCAAGACGCGCGGCTACGCCTCCCTGGACTACGAGCCGACGGGCGAGCAGAGCGCCGATCTCGTCAAGGTCGACATCCTGCTCCAGGGCGACAAGGTGGACGCCTTCTCCGCGATCGTCCACAAGGACAAGGCGTACGCGTACGGCACCCGGATGGCCAACAAGCTGCGCGAGCTGATCCCGAGGCAGCAGTTCGAGGTGCCCATCCAGGCCGCCGTGGGCGCCCGCATCATCGCCCGCGAGACCGTCCGCGCGATCCGCAAGGACGTCCTGGCGAAGTGCTACGGCGGTGACATCTCCCGTAAGCGGAAGCTGCTGGAGAAGCAGAAGGAGGGCAAGAAGCGGATGAAGGTCGTGGGCCGGGTCGAGGTCCCGCAGGAAGCCTTCATCGCGGCGCTCTCCACCGACGACGGCGGCGACGCCAAGGCCAAGAAGTAAGCGCCAGAGCCGAGAAGCAGGCACCAGAGCCGAGGGGCGACGGGCGGCACGGCGGTCACGGACCGTCGCGCCGCCCGTTCTCCGTTCCGGGCCGGTACGGGCGGTCACGGGCCGGTACGGGCGGGCCCGGGTGGGCACGGGCGGAAACGGTGCGTGGTGGCCCTGTGACGATCGGGCGGTGATCGGAGTTTCACCCTCAGCAGCCCCCTTACGTGAAGGGGCAACGGCCTCTAGGCTGACGCTGCTCCATAGTTACTCGTGAGTCACCAAGCAAGTCACCAAGCAAAGGTGCTGGGCCCCGGAGGATGTCGTGAGCGACACACAATCCCTGATCGAGAACCGGCCGCCCTCCGTGGCGACACTCTTCCTGGAGAGGGTCGAGGCCACCCCGGAAGCGCCGGCGTACCGGTATCCGGTGCCGCCCGCCTCGGGCGAGGGCCCCGACGAATGGCACTCGTACACCTGGAGCGAGGCGGCCCGCCGGGTCTTCGCCATCGCGGCCGGGCTGATGGTCCTGGGCGTGCGCCCTGAGGAGCGGGTCGCGATCGCCTCCGGCACCCGCGTCGACTGGATCCTCTCCGACCTGGGGATACTCTGCGCGGGCGCGGCCACCACCACCGTCTACCCCAGCACGAACACCGGGGAGACGGCCTTCATCCTCGCCGACTCCGAGAGCCGCGTCCTGATCGCCGAGGACGCCACCCAGTTGGCCAAGGTCCGCGAGCACCGCTCCGAACTGCCCCGCCTCGACCACGTCGTCCTCATCGAGGAGGGCGATCTGGACGCGGCGGGTCCGCAGCACGGCGATCCGGAGGGCTGGGTGCTCTCCCTCGCCGAGCTGATGCGGCGCGGTGACGCGTATCTGGAGAAGAACCCCGACGCGGTCAGCGACACGGTGCGCACGCTGCGTGCCGACCAGCTCGCCACCCTCATCTACACCTCCGGCACCACGGGCAAGCCCAAGGGCGTCCGCCTGCCGCACGACTGCTGGTCCTACATGGCCAAGGCCATCGCGCAGACCGGGCTCGTGACCGGCGAGGACGTGCAGTACCTGTGGCTGCCGCTCGC
Source organism: Streptomyces daliensis (assembly GCF_054782395.1). Taxonomy (NCBI): domain Bacteria; kingdom Bacillati; phylum Actinomycetota; class Actinomycetes; order Kitasatosporales; family Streptomycetaceae; genus Streptomyces; species Streptomyces daliensis. The sequence goes on from NZ_BAAGSO010000057.1 coordinate 51,415, forward strand.
GCACGTCTTCGGGAAGGTGCTCACGGCCGGGCAGATCGAGGTCGGCCACGTCACCGCCGTCGACGGGCGCATCGACAAGATCATCGAGAATCTCCCCGTCGTCCGGCCGACCTACATGGCCGCCGTCCCGCGGATATTCGAGAAGGTCTACAACGGCGTGGCCGCCAAGGCGAAGGCGGGCGGCGCGGCCAAGTACAAGATCTTCCAGTGGGCCGCGGGCGTCGCCCGCGAGTACGCGAAGGTCACCCAGGACAACTTCCGCCGCACCGGCAGCCACGCGGCCCCCGCCGGGCTCAAGGCCAAGCACGCGGTCGCCGACCGCCTCGTCTACGCCAAGCTCCGCGAGGCGTTCGGCGGGCGGTTGCGGGCCTGCGTCTCGGGCTCCGCCGCGCTGGCCCCGGACATCGGCTACTTCTTCGCGGGCGCGGGAGTGCACGTCCTGGAGGGCTACGGCCTGACGGAGTCCAGCGCCGCCAGCTTCGTGAACCCCGGCGAGGCGTACCGCACGGGCACCGTCGGCAAGCCGCTGCCCGGTACCGAGGTGCGCATCGCGGAGGACGGCGAGATCCTGCTGCGCGGTCCCGGCATCATGCAGGGCTACCACGGGCTGCCGGAGAAGACGGCCGAGGTCCTGGAGGACGACGGCTGGTTCCACACCGGCGACATCGGCGAGCTGTCGGACGACGGCTATCTGCGCATCACCGACCGCAAGAAGGACCTGATCAAGACGTCTGGCGGCAAGTACATCGCGCCCGCCGAGGTCGAGGGCCAGTTCAAGGCGCTGTGCCCCTACGTCTCCAACATCCTGGTGCACGGCGCCGACCGCAACTTCTGCACCGCGCTCATCGCCCTCGACGAGCCCTCCCTCATGGCCTGGGCCGCCGACCAGGAGGGGCTGAAGGGCAAGCCGTACGAGGAGGTCGTCCTCTCGGAGCAGGTGCGGGAGCTGATGGACGAGTACGTGGAGCAGCTCAACGCGACGCTCCAGCGCTGGCAGACCGTGAAGAAGTTCCGCGTGCTGCCGCGCGATCTGGACATCGAGCACGGGGAGCTGACGCCCAGCCTCAAGCTCAAGCGGCCGGTCGTGGAGCGCGAGTACGGCGCCCTGATCGAGGAGATGTACGCGGGCACGCGCGAGACGTAGCGCCGTCGTCCTGGGCGCCGCACGGACCGGCCGCGGGCTGGACCGGCCCGCGGGAAGGTCAGTGTGCGGCGCCCACGTCGCGCTGTAGTTCGCGCAGCGCGTCGGCCATCCGTGCCACGTCCCGGGCCAGCTCCCCCGGCCCCGTGCCCTCCCCGTCGGACCCTTCGCCTCCGGTCCCGGAGGCGTCCGCTTCGCTGCACCCGTGCTCCGTGGGCCGCTTGTGCTCGGTGAGCTGCCGCTCGACCGCCTCCAGCCGCAGCGCGAACTCGCCGAGCCGGTCCCGCTCGCCCTCCAGGAGACGGCGCAACTGCCGGTTCTTGCGGTGCAGTTCCAGGAAGACCGAGACCTTGGTGCGCAGCACCCACGGGTCGAAGGGCTTGGTGAGGAAGTCGGCTGCGCCCGTCGCGTAGCCGCGGAAGGCGTAGCCCGCGTCGGTGGCGGACTCGGCGCCGGTGAGGAAGATGATCGGCACGTCCTTGGTCTGGTCGAGCCGCTTGATGTGCGCCGCCGTCTCGAAGCCGTCCATGCCGGGCATCAGCACGTCGAGCAGGATCAGCGCGAACTCCTGGCGCAGCAGCGACTTCATCGCCTCCTCGCCGGAGGTCGCCCGCACCAGCGGCACGTCGAGCGTGCCCAGGACGGCCTCCAGCGCGACGAGATTGTCCTCCATGTCGTCGACGAGGAGGATGGCGGCCTCGTCGGTGGTGTGCGTGTACTCCATAGAGCCGGGCGTCATCGCTGCCTCGTAGAGGGTTGTGGGTCGAGAAGGTCGAGCACGGTGCTCAGCAGCCGGTCGGTGTCGACGGGCTTGGGCACGTAGGCCGACGCGCCCGCCGACAGCGACTGCTCGCTGTCGCCCGGCATGGCCTGCGCGGTGAGCGCGATGATGGGCAACTGGGCGAAGCGGACGTCGGCGCGCAGGGTGCGGATGGTCTCGTAGCCGTCCAGCTCCGGCATCATGATGTCCATCAGCACCAGGTCCACGTCCGGATCCCGCTCCAGCCCGGCCACGCCCTCCAGCCCGTTCTCCGCGTAGCGCACGGACATGCCGACGCGGCCCAGCACGTGGCTCAGCGCGAAGACGTTGCGGATGTCGTCGTCGACGACCAGGACGCGCACACCCGGCAGCACCTCGGCCGCGCGGCCCTGCTGCCAGGCGGCGAGGCTGCGCACGGATTCCGCGTCTGCGTCCCCGCCGGTCCCGCCGGCCCCGTCCGGCGCGTCGGCGTCGTGGACGCCCTCGCCAGGGGGGCTGCTCGTGGCCGGTCCAGGCCGGTGCGAGTCCAGCCGCTCGTCGAGATCCTGCGGCAGCCCCGGCATCCGGGACTCGCGCAGGTCCCGGAACTCGCGCGACTCCCACGCCGTGCCCGTGCGCGACGGCTGCCTGTCGTGCGGTTCCTCGCCCCGTATGCCGTCCGTCGCGGTCTGCGCGGTGGCGCGCGTCGGCAGATAGAGGGTGAAGGTGCTGCCCTCGCCCGCGACGCTCGCCACCTCGATGCGGCCCGACAGCAGCTCGGCGATCTCCCGGCTGATGGAGAGGCCGAGCCCGGTGCCGCCGTAGGTGCGGTGGGTGGAGCCGTCGCCCTGCTGGAACGCCTCGAAGATGCGCGACAGGCGGTCGGGCGGGATGCCGATCCCGGAGTCGGAGACGGTGAAGGCGATCAGCTCCTCGCCGTTCTCCTCGCAGGGCGCGACGTGCAGATCGACGCGGCCCTCGGCGGTGAACTTGAAGGCGTTGGAGAGCAGGTTGCGCAGGATCTGCTGGATGCGGCGCTCGTCGGCGTGCAGCTCGGACGGCGCGTTCTCGGCGACGGTGACGGCGAAGGCGAGACCGCGGTCGAGGGCGAGCGGGCGGAAGGTGTCGTGGACGTAGTTGAGCAGCGCCATCAGCGGCACCCGCTGCGGCCGCACGTCCATCCGGCCCGCCTCGATCTTCGACAGGTCCAGCACGTCGTTGATCAACTGGAGCAGATCGGTGCCCGAACGGTGGATGGTCTCCGCGAAGCGCACCTCCTCGGGGGAGAGGTTGCCCGCCTCGTTGTCCGAGAGCAGTTGGGCGAGGACGAGCAGCGAGTTGAGCGGGGTGCGCAGCTCGTGCGACATGTTCGCCAGGAACTGCGTCTTGTACTGCGAGGAGGCGGCCAGCAGCGCCGCCTTCTCGGACAGCTCGGTGTTGGCCCTGATCGTGTTCAGGGCGACGCCCATCGTGTGCGCGAACTGGTCGAAGAACGCCAGGTGGATGTCGCTGAACGCGCTGAACGAGGCCAGCTCGACGACGCCCAGGAGACGGTCCTGGTACAGCACGGGCAGGATCACGACGCAGGCGGGCGAGGACGCGCCCAGCCCCGAGGTGATCGGCAGATACCCGGGCGGCACCTCCGTCAGCAGCACCCGCCGCTTCTGCGCGGCCACCTGGGAGATCAGCCCGTGGCTGGGCGTACCGGCCCGTGGCCTGGACCCTGCCTCGTACGTCGCGTTGCCGTACCCGGCGACGTAGGACAGGCGCGCCGGATCCGGCGGGATCTCCGCCTCCGGGCTCTCGGCGAGGAAGAGGGCGCCGAACTGCGCGTCGACCAGGGGCGGCAGCTCCCGCATGATCAGCTCGGCGACGTCCCGCACATCGCGGCGGCCCTGCATCAGCGCCGCGAGCCGCGTGATGTTCGACTCCAGCCACTCCTTGGCCTGGGTCGTCTCGCGCAGATCGGACACGATCTGGTTGACGGCCTCGGCCGCGTCGCGCCAGCTCCCCGAGAGGCCGCGCAGGGTGGTGTGCTGGCCGTGGTGCTTGCCGCCCTGTCTGCGCCCGCTCTCGCTGTCGTCCTCCATGGCGGCGCGGGTGACCTCGCTGGTGAAGAGCGAGAGCTGGTCCGTCATACGGTTCACCGTGCGGCCGAGGCGGCGCAGTTCGCCGCGCAGGGGGCGGCGGCCGTCGTAGAGCTGGACGCGCTGGGAGAGGTCGCCGTCGGCGACGGCGGCGAGGACGCGGGTGGCGTCGGCACGCGTGATGAGGAGCGCGTCGAGGAGCGCGTTGACGGCGTGCACCGAATCGGTCCACGCTCCCTGCCCGGGGCTGGCCTTCAGCCGCTCGTCGATCCGCCCGTGCCGCAGCAGGCCCTCGCGGACCCGCTCCAGCTCCAGGTAGTGGTGCTCCTGACGGGAGGCGATCTGGTTGACGGTCTCGGCCAGCTCCGCGTGTATGCCCAGGCGGAAGGCGTCGTCGGGGTGGACCCGGGCGCGGAAGTCCCCGTCGCGCAGCGCGCGCAGGGCGCTGAGGACGGGGAGGAGTTCCGCCGCGCACACACCGGTTCCCTCCGGTGCCGCGGCTGCGTCTGTGGACATGCGGGGCCCACCACTTCCGTAACTCGGTGCGTATGAGCGAGCCCAGTCTGTCACCCTTGCGGTACTGCGCTGGGCGCAATGACAGAACTCTTGGGGAGCTGCACGTGGGGACGATGATGCCGACGCAGCGGGGGGTGGCGACCGAGGTGACCGGCGGCGAGACGCGGCAGGTGCCCGCGGCGCGGACCGAGCTGCCCGGCAACGCGCTCGCGGCTTCGGCGGGCCGGACGTTCGTGCGCGCCGCACTGGCCGAGTGGGGACTCGGCGGTGCGGTGGCGGACGACGCGGTACTGCTGGTCAGCGAGTTGGTGACGAACGCGGTCGTGCACGCGGGCACGGCCGTCGGTCTGGAGTGCCGCCAGGAGGGCGGCAGCTTCGTGGGTGAGGTCTCGGACCGGCACCCCACTCGCGCCGTGGAGACACGGGGCGGGGACCTGCCGGACGACGCGCCGGGCGGCGTACCGGACACGGCGCGCACGGAAGGGAAGGGGGAGCGCGCGGGTGTGCGCACCGGCGCGGACGGCGGGAACGGTACGGGTTCCGACGGGAACGGCACGGGTTCCGGCGGCGGGAACGGCGGGGGCGGGGCAGGCCGTGCCGCCGCCTCGACGGACGACGGCACGGACGTCAGCGTCTACGGCCACGGCCTGCGACTGGTCGCGGCCCTCGCCGAGGAGTGGGGCGTCACCTACCGGCGCGACCGCAAGACCGTCTGGTTCAAGCTCGCCGTGACCGGCCAGGGGCCGCGCGCGGACGACATGGGCAACGGCAGAGCGGTCCTCGACCGCTACGGCAACTGGTCGGGCCTCAGCCTCACCGGCATGCTCGCCCCCTCCACGGCGGCCTCCGCCGGATCAGAGGCGGCCACCGGCGCCGCGACGGTCACCGGGGCCGAACCCGTGCTCGTCAGCCACAGCGCCCTCTCCTTCCTCGCCGAGGCGTCCGACTTCCTCGCGGGCCAGACGGACGAGGACAAGGTCGCCTCGCTGTCGGGGCAGTTGCTCGTGCCGCGGTTCGCCGACTGGTGCGCCGTATGGCTGGAGGGCGCGGACGCGATGGCTCCGCCCCGGCTGGCCCGCGTCTGGCACTCCCAGGAGAACCGGATCGAGGAACTCCGCACCGAACTGGAGAAGAACCCGCCTGGCACCTCCAGACAGGTCCTGCCGGGCCAGGCCGTGCCCTGGCCCTGGCCCGGCGAGGCATCCGCCTACGGGCCCGGCGGCGCGGCCGTCGCCTGCCGCCTCATCGTGGGCGGCCGGGCCGTGGGCACGCTGGCCATCGGGCGCGCGGGGCTGCTGCGGATCTCCGAGGAGGTCATAGGCATCGTCGAGGATTTCTCCCGGCGCGTGGCCCTCGCGGTGCTCGCCGCCCGCCGCTACACGCGGCAGGCCACCATCAGCAAGGTGCTCCAGCGCGGCCTGCTGCCGAGCGGCGAGGTCGTGATCCCCGGCATCGAGACCGCCGTCGTGTACGAACCGGCGGGCGAGGGCTCCTGGGCCGGGGGCGACTTCTACGACTTCTTCGAGGTCGAGGAGGGCCGCTGGCGCTTCGCCCTGGGCGACGTGTGCGGCAACGGCCCCGAGGCCGCCGTCGTCACGGGGCTGGCCCGCCCCGTACTGCGGTTGCTCGCGCGCGAGGGGTACGGGGTGCCGGATGTTCTGGACAGGCTGAACCGCGAAGTGGGCGAACAGGCGCGCTTCCTCTCCCTGATCTACGGAGAGCTGAGGTCTCTCGGGCCGGAGAGCGGGGGCGGGGTCGAGTGCACCGTCGTGTGTGCGGGACACCCGCTGCCGCTGGTGCGCGAGGTCTCGGGGGAGGTGCACGCGGCTGCGCTGCCGCAGTTGCTGCTCGGTGTCGTGGACGAGGTCTCCTACGACAGCCAGACCTTCATGCTGCTGCCGGGCGAGACGCTGCTGTGCGTGACGGACGGGGTGACCGAACGCCGCTCAGGGCAGCGCCAGTTCGACGACGAAGGGGGCCTTGCCTCGACGCTCTCGAAATACGGCGCCCGCGACGCGGCGACCACGGCCGAACTCCTCCGCCGCGCGGTCCACGGCTTCGCCGCCGACGCCCCGACGGACGACCTGGCCCTGATGGTCCTCCGCGTGCGGTAGGGGGCGGAAACACAGGGTTGCCCTTGCATGCTGGTGTGCGGGTCCCCTTCGCGGGGTGCGGAAGGAAACGGGGGGTTGCCCCTTCACGGGTTGCGCTCCCTCACAGGGCGCGACGTTGACCCCGTACGGGGTGCCCGGCCTCACCGGGGTGCGCCTACCCGGTTGCCCCTTTGGGGGTTCGTTGGCGATGCTCGGGCCGGTGGCACGGGTTGTGCCCACCCTCCCCCAGCTACCGCTGGGAGGTGCCCCCTCGCCAGCGGGACGATTGCCCACAACATTTTTGTGCCGCTGCACGGGGCGCGGGGCGCTGCGCGTGTGGCTTGGCGCCGTGTTCGGCTGCCTGGCCGGTGGCTTCGGCGCGGCGTGTGGTTGCGGTGCGTCGCGGCTTGCGCCGCGTGGTTCTTGGCTTGCGCCGGTGGCCGTGTGGGGTTGCTGTGTGGTGGGGGTCGGCGCCGCGCCGGGGTGTCTCCTCGGCGTGAAGGTCTCGTTTTTGGCTTTCGGCCGGTGACTTGCTCGTCCTGCGGGGACACCCCACCGCGTCCCCTCCCACCCGGTGGCCAACTCTCGGCCGGTGACCCCGCCGCTTGTTCCCATGCTGTGTGCCGGTGCCTCATCGGCACCCATGCGCCCACCCCCGTACCGCGCCGGAGGGCCTCCGCCCCTGCCGCCGAAAGCCGAGGGCGACGGCTCGCCACTGTTGCGTGCCCGCCCCCGGGCGCCTCGCCGAGGGGGCCCGCCCCTGCCGCGGGGAGCCGACGGCGGCGGCTCGCTCCACTGTTGTGGGCAGGCGTTCCGCATGGCGAGGGGGCACCTCCCAGCGGTAGCTGGGGGAGGGCGGGCACAACCCACCCACCGG